>JBDNDG010000313.1:0-5568 GCA_046719255.1 Chloroflexaceae bacterium | reverse complement strand
AGAACGTACTCGATGATACGCTGCAAGAGGTTGTGGACCCTGATCTCTACCGAGGAATCACCGGTCGGGCTTTCGAGACAGGCGAACCGCAACTGGTCCACGATGTCCGTGAACCGCCGTGGAACGCGCTCTTCTTCGACCGCTTCTCGCGCGAGACGCGGGCCGAACTGGACGTGCTGATCCGTCTGGAGGACCAGGTGCTGGGGCTGATCAACGTCGAGTCGCCACAGGCTGGCGCGTTCACCCCGGCCCACTGCGAGGCCCTCAAGCGCCTTGCCAACGTGGTGGCCCTGGCGATTGACGTCAGCCAGACCCAGCGGCAACTCCGCGAGCTGTACAAGGCCGTCGAGCCGATGATCATCGCCGGCACGCTGCGAACCACCCTCCAGGCGGTGCTAGAGCAGATCCTGATCCTGGCGCCCAACCTGTCGGCGGTGACGGTCTGGTACTGGGACGAGCAGCGGCGTGCGCTGGCGCCCGGCGTTACCCACGGCGTGCGGTATGAGGCGCACCTGGTGGAGGACCCGAACTACACCGAGGAGACCGTGCTGGGCCGGGTTGTGCGTCGGCTCGACCCCATCTGGGCCGAAGACGCGCGTGCTGAGCCGGTGCTCGAGGGCCGGTTCGTGCATGAAGAGGAAGTGGCTTCCTGTGTTGCCTTTCCGCTGCAAATTGGGGAAACTCCCACCGATGACGAGCCGGTGGGCGTGCCGATCTGGCTGCCGCCGTTTCCCGATGGGCGGCAACGCCGGGTGATCGGCGTGCTGTTCCTGGTGTACCGGCAGCCCCATCGCTTCACCCGCCGCGAGCGGGTCATCTTGCCAATCGTGGCCGGCGTCGTCGCGGCGTGCATTCGCGACACGTTCCACGTCGAGCGGCTTGCCGCGCGCCAGAGCCAGTTGCAGGCCGCCACCAACCTGGCTCGGGCCGTGCTCGAAGCGACCCTCGATCTCGATGAAACCCTGCGGCGCATGCTCGCCATTTTGCGCGATCTGCTGCAGAACGAGCATCGCCGACTCGGGCTGAGCGTCCTCCTGGCCGACGAAAGCGAGCAGCACCTCAGCTTTACCCCCGCCTCGCGCGAGTTTTACCATTGGGAGTTTGTGGTCGAACAGCAGATCTTTCCCATCGACCCACAAGGCAACGGTACCGCTCCGCAACCCGGCACCATTGCCGCGCGCGTGGCCCGCAAGGCCAGGGAGCAGCGCCGGGCCGTTCTGGAGACGATCAACGACGTGCGAACCGACCCGGACTATGTGCAGGCCAACCCCCGTACCCTGGCCCAGTTGACCCTGGCATTGCTCAACCCCGAACGCGACACCCCTCACCCCCGGTTGCTGGGTGTGCTGGTGATCGAAGCCAACCGCACCAACGCCTTCTCGCATGCCGACGAGCAGCTGATCGAGCGACTGGCGCCGACGATCAGTCTGGCGATCGCTCGGGCGCGCGAGAACCGCGAGCGTCGCTTCAGCGAGTCGGTGGCTGCAATGACCGCCTGGGCCAGCCAGATTGCCCACGACATTGACCATGCCATCAGCGGGGCCAACAACGCGATCTACTGGCTGACCAAGACGGCCGAACCGGAGCAGATGATGCACATCTCGCGCATCAGCCAGAGCCTTGGTGAGATCAGGCGCCTGGCCCGCGCCTCGGACCAACCCTCCTGCGAGCCGCCCTACGACCTGAGCGCCTGGCTCCGGGAGCGTGTGCCGCAGATCATCAGGCGGCGCGCTGGCGCGCCGGTTATGGTAACCTACTTCCTGTCAGCCGAGGAACTGGTGGTGCGGGCCAACGAAATCCTCCTCGAGCGCGTGCTGGAACACCTGATCCGCAACGCGCGGCAGGCCAAGCCGCTCGATTGCAGCATTTCCATCACCACCGCCCGCGAGGGGGCCTTCGCCCGGATCACCGTCGCTAACGATGGTCCCTCGATCCCTCCTGACGTGCAACAACGCCTCTTCGTGGAGCCGATCCGGCGCGAGCAGCGCGTTACTGAGGGCGGACGGGGCCTGCTCCTGGCCCGCTCGATGATGAAGACCCTGGGGGGCGAGATTGTGCTGGTCAGTCCCATCTCGCCGGTGACCTTCGCGCTCCGGCTCCCGCTGGCGCTGTCTGATGGTGCGGAGGAGTGACCCCCCGGGGGGCAGGGGTGCCCCCCTCCCACACCCTCCCGGTGGGAAGGGCTTGCCGCCCCCCGGGCAGGGGTATGGGGAAACCCGGTTTCCCCATAGGTTCACATCATCCCATGCGACTGGGCCGCACAACGCCAGAATGAACACACCTATTCCTGGGAGAGCGCAGCCCTCCCAAACCCTCCCGCGCGCGGGCTATGTTCACGTTAGACAAAAGGAGCAAGATCATATGACCTGGGCGCCAATCCGGGTACTGATCGTTGACAACCTCCCCGAGTTTCGCGCGCAGTATGCCGCTCTGGTGCGCGACTGGGACTATGAGCCGGTGGTGGTCGAGGCCGACGGGGCAGAATTGCCGGACCAGGCTCTGCGCCTGGCCACCGAACAGCGATGCCCGATCGCCCTGGTCGATCTCCGCCTGGTCGAGGATCAGGATCGGGGAGACATCAGCGGCCTGGAACTGGTGCGCCGATTACGCTACACGGCGGCAATCGTCATCACCGGCTTCGACACCACCCCGATGGCCCGCCAGGCGATCCAGCAGTACGGGGCAGCCTCGTTCGTGGGGAAGGGTGAGGCGCCGGAGGTGCTTCGTAGCGAACTCAACCGTGTTGCCGAAAGCCTGTGCCTGCGCGGCAACGGCCCGGAGGTGCAGTGGCAGGGCGGGCTTTCCTCGGCGGCCGTGCGTGATGAGATGTTTCCTGATCAGCCGGCTATTCCCGCCGATGAAGTCGAGGCACTCATTCGCTTGCTCTTCAAAGACAAACCCTGGGTGCGGCTGACGATGATCACTGAGGCCAACGGCAGCGCCGGCGCGGAACAGGTCAGTCCGTCGGTCAACGCCTCGCTGCGGCGCAAATCGCGTGTTTTCATCGCCGAAATCGCCGGCGAGCGGGCCTTGCGGGTGGTCAAACTCGCGCGCACCGAGAAGATCGAACGCGAGCGCGAAAACTACCGGCGCTACGTGGAGGCGGGCATCGAAGCCGTCCGCCGTCCGGAGTTGACCGGCACTGCCCTGCTCTGGGATATGGGCGCGATCGCCTACCGTCTGGTCGGTTTTGAACATCTGGCCGAGGGAAAAGGACAGGTCTTTACCCGCTTCTATCGCCGCACCGCCGATCCGGCGACCATCGTCGCCCCGCTGCGGGATTTCTTTTCCTACGCTGCCTGGGGCGATTGGTACCGGGGCCCACACGTGCAGGCGCTACCGGGAACACTGGTGGAAGCCTACGATCGAAGTTGGGATCAGGCACTCTCGCGGCTCGAACCCCTCTGGCGCGCCCAACCTCCGACCTTCCATCTGGACCTGCTGCCCGTAACGCTGCCCCATCCACAACGCTGGTTCGTCGAGCAGCGGCACCACTGCGCGCACCTGCGCTGGCTCCGCCAGGTCATCACCCATGGCGACCTCCACGGTGACAATCTGTTCGTCGATCGAGACACCGCCTGGCCGATCGACTTTGAGCGTACCGGCTACGGCCCGCTGCTACGCGATTTTGTCGAACTGGTCCAGGATCTGACCACACGCATCGCCGTGCTGCGTACCGAGGACCTGCCCCTGGTCTACGAGCTGGCGGTGGCGCTGTGCGGGCCGCAGGCGCCGCACGAGCCGATGGTCGCGACACGCGCTATTCTGGCGCACCCCGAGGCCCGCAAATGTTTCCTGGTGGTGCAGGCGTTGCAGGAACTGGCCGCGGCGCGGGCGGCCTACGATGACCGGCGCGAGTACCTGTGGGGCCTGCTCTGCAATCACCTGTTTGTATCCAGCAAGCTGGAGCCGAAGAGCGCTCGCTGGGAACGCACCATGCTCTTTGCCGCGGTCATCTGCCAGCGCCTGGAGCAGTGGCAGAGCGCAACCTGGCCGCCCCCTGCCTGGCCGCAGGTCGAGTGGGCCGCGCCCTGATGCGCTTCCAGGCGACCCGTTCGGGCATCAGCGCAATGCCGACCGCGTCCAGATGCGCCACGGCCAATCGACAATCGCAAGGTCATCGCGTGGCGCAGCCGCACAAGCGTTCACAACCGCATCACTCCTCCACCCGGCCACGGGCCAGGCGCACCCCAACACCCCGATGGGTGATCAGGTGGCGCGGGTTGCGCCCATCATCGCCAAGCGAATCACGCAGGCGTTTGAGCAGGGTATCAATGCGCTCGTCGTTGGCCTCCAGCCGCTCCTCCGGGTAGAGCGCGCCCAGGATCTCCTCGCGCGGGCAGACGGCTCCGGCCCGCTCGGCCAGATAAACCAGTAAACTGAACTCCAGCGGCGGCAACTGCCCTGGCAGCAGACGTCCATCAACCCAAACCCGCCGCTGGCGTCGGGCGACCACGATCCCCTCGCTGCTCACGCCGCCCTGGCTGCGCACATAGGCGGCAAACACCGGCGCGAAGAGTTGCGGCGGCTCGCCGCGAATAAGTTCGATCAGGCGCAGGTCCGCCAGGGTCTCCTGATCGGCGTCGCACATATCCAGCCCGGCGGCCAGATGCCTGGCGACACGCTGTTCCTCGGGCAGCAAGTCGTTCCAGAGCCTGGCGCATTCCTGGGCCACTTCGGGCAGAGCGGCGATGCGCTCGGGGGGCTGGTTGAGCCATTGATCATCGGCTGTCCAGGCCAGCGCCCGGATGAGTGCCGGATAGCCGCCGCTGGCGTCAAACACCGCCTGCGCCACCGCCGGGGCGAACGTAACAGCGCGGCGCCGGGCAATGCGCTCGAGCACCTCGCGGGCGTCAGCCTCGTCGTGCATACCCAGGCCAAAGGTGTGCGGTTCGAACATCTCCCAGAACGACTCGACCGCGCCCAGGTCGTCCCTGGCCCGCTGGCGTGCCCGGAACAGGCGCTCGCGGGTGATTGTGAGGTAGACCAGGCGGTACTTGAACTCATCGCGGAGGTAGCGCAGATTGCGAAACAGGCGCGCGTCAAGCTCGCGCCAGATGTCTTCGAACTGGTCGAAGAGCAGAACAAGCCGCAGACCCTGGTCCTCGATCAAGCGCCCGCAGATGCGCTCGAGGTAGCGCAGGGCCAGCAACAGGTTCCCCTCGTTGAGCAGGGTCGCGTGAAGCCGGTCAAGCGGCGCGACCGCGCTCTCGGGGAGGTTGCGGCGCTCGGCCTCGCGGATCAGTCGGTGGGCGATCAATTCAAGAACGGCGAACTCCCGCGACCCGTCTTCGGCGGCCAGGGCGTTACAATCAATCAGCACCACCCAGGTGGGCGCGTCGGGGAAGTACAGCGCCTGCACATCCCGACGCTGCAAGAAACGGCTCAGATTGGTCTTGCCCACCCCGCTGGGGCCGACGATCGAGCAACACTCCCCCGCCCGCAGCCGGGCCGCAACCTGCTGGAGCAATCGGGCGTGGTAGGTGAGCGGCTGCGCGGGTATGCTATGCTCAGAGGACATTCCTGTGCTCCTGATGTGAACATATGAGAAAACGGGGTCTCCCCATA
>JBDNDG010000312.1:0-5590 GCA_046719255.1 Chloroflexaceae bacterium | reverse complement strand
CCCATCCGGCGCGGCGCGGGGCGCTCCGGGTCACCCCCGCCGTGCCGCTGCAATGTGCTACAATGCTCGATGGGCTCGAACCATACCTGGTTCATCGCAGGATGCAAAGAGGCTGTTTGGGAGGGCCGCGCCCTCCCAAACCCTCCCTCGGGGAGGGGCGTGAGGAAACCGGGTTACGCCACGCTCCAACCGGTGATGAGGTCGCCTGCCACGCCGGCGGGCAGGGGGTTGGGGAAACCCGGTTTCCCCTGTTTGCAAGGTGCTGCGCAGCGTGTACAAAGGAGGCGCCCGTGCGCATCACGATCCTTGACGTGCAGAAGATGAAAACCCGCGGCGAGCGCATCCCGATGGTAACGGCCTATGATTATACATCGGCGCAGATCGCCGATCGCGCCGGTGTGCCGCTGCTGCTCGTCGGCGACTCGCTGGGAATGGTGGTGCTTGGTCATACCTCGACCGTACCGGTGACCCTCGATGAAATGGTACACCACATCCGGGCCGTGGTGCGGGGGAGCGAGCGGGCCCTGGTGGTGGGCGATCTGCCGTTTCTGACCTACACGAATGTGGATGAGGCCATTGCCGCCACGCGGCGAGTGATTCAGGAGGCCGGGGCCCAGGCGGTCAAGCTGGAAGGGGGCGTTGCCGTGGCGCCCATCGTGGCGCGCCTGGTGGAGCTGGGCGTGCCGGTAATGGGCCACATCGGCTTCACTCCCCAGTCGGTGCATCAGATCGGAACGCGGGTGCAGGGCAGGAGCGCCGACCAGGCCGCGCGTCTGATTGAGGATGCCCTGGCGTTGGAAGCCGCCGGGGCCTTCGCGGTCGTGCTGGAGCTGCTGCCCGCGCCCCTGGCGCGCGAGATTACCGCCCGGCTGCGCATCCCCACCATCGGCATCGGCGCGGGTGCCGACTGTGATGGGCAGGTGCAGGTGTGGCACGATCTCCTCGGCCTCTACAGCGATTTTGTGCCCCGGCACACCAAACGCTACGCTACCCTCGCCGAGACGATCGGCGCCGCCCTTGCCAGTTATGTCGCCGAGGTGCGCGCCGGAACCTTCCCTACCGCTGAACATAGTTCGACGATGGACGAAGCCGCTCTGCGCGCTGCGATTGAGCAGGTGCAGCGCCAGGGGTAGCGCCGCGTTCAAAGGCGAGCGTTTCAAGGTTGTCGTTGCGCTCCAGACGCTCATGCGGCTGCGCCGCGCAACGCCAGAATGAACATACTTGTTCCTGGGAGAGCTGCACCCTCCCAAGCTCTCCCCACCGGCGGGTTGGTTTCGGGGAGGGCCACGTCCTCCCAAACCCTCCCGCCAGGGAGGGCTTGCTATACAACAATGGGGACCACGCCCATGCAAATCATCACTACCGTTGCCGACTTTCGTCGCGCCCGCGCTGCCTGCGATACGCTGGGCTTTGTGCCGACCATGGGCTACCTGCACCAGGGGCACCTCAGCCTGATCCGCCAGGCCCGCGCAGAGTGTTCAACCGTGGCCGTGAGCATCTTTGTCAACCCGACCCAGTTTGGCCCGCGTGAGGATTTTGAGCGCTACCCCCGCGATATGGACCGCGATCTGGCCCTGCTTGAGAGCGAGGCGGTTGATCTGGTCTTCGCCCCTTCACGGGAAGAGATGTACCCCGAGGGCTTCGGTACCTACGTGGTGCAGCCGGCTGCCGACGAGGTTCTGGAGGGTGCAGCGCGGCCCGGTCATTTTCGGGGTGTGGCGACGGTGGTGTGCAAGCTGCTGAACATCGTGCAGCCAGTGCGGGCCTATTTTGGCCAGAAAGATGCCCAGCAAACCGTGGTGGTGCGCCAGATGGTGCGCGATCTGAACATTCCTACGACGATTGTGGTGCTCCCCACCGTGCGCGAGCCCGATGGTCTGGCAATGAGCAGCCGCAACACCTACCTGACGCCTGAGGAGCGGCGCGCTGCCCCGGCGATCTACCGGGGGTTGCAGGCCGCCGAGCAGCGCTACCTGGCGGGCGAACGTAATGCCGAGGCCCTGCGCCAGGCGGTGATCGCGGCGCTCGACGCTGAGCCGTTGCTGCGCCCCGAGTATGTCAGTGTGGCCGACCCGATCACGCTGCGCGAGCTTGAACGCGTCGGCGAACGAGGGGCGCTGGTATCGCTGGCTGTGCGTCTCGGCAGTGTGCGCCTGATTGATAATGTGGTGCTCGGGGCCCACCCGGGAGCCTTCTGATCCTGGCAGGTGCTCCTGAGCCTGACGATCCGGCCTTCATCTTCACACCTCCACCCAACCGGCTTGTAGCGCTGTGGAGGTGTAGAGCGGGGGTAACCTTGAAACGCCCGCTTTTGAACCTGCTCGTATACCAGTTGCGCGTCATCGCGCCGCATGAGACACCTCCACAGCTCCCCAAAGCCCGCTATGGAGACGTCGAATTGCGGAGATGAACAGGACAATACGCTATCTCCGGCTCCACCTGGTATTCGAACCCGCCCGGGGCGCGCCCTGCCCTTCTATTTCCTGCGCTCTACGGCGACACGGCGGCGATCGACTCACCGACAATCTGCACCAGGCGGTCAATCGTCTCAACCGGGGTGACCAGGGGCGGGGCGATGCAGATCGTGTCGCCGATAACGCGGGTAAACAACCCGCGGGCGGTCATCTCCTGCTGCACGCGCCCACCGACATTGGCCGATGGGGGGAACGGCTCTTTAGTAGCCTTGTCGGCGACGAGTTCCACCGCCGCCATCATGCCCTTGCCGCGCACATTACCGACGATGGGCATTTCTTCCAGTTCCTTGAGCGCGGCATTCAGATGCGCGCCGACTTCGGCGGCCCGCTCGACCAGACCCTCGCGCTCGATGATGGCGATGTTGGCCAGGGCCACGGCGCAGGCCGTGGGATGCCCCGAATAGGTGAAGGCGTGCATCCAGCGCTTTTCCGGCGGCACACTCTCAATGGCGCTGCGGATCGTATCGTTGATGCCCACGCCCCCCAGGGGCACATACCCGGAGGTTATTCCCTTGGCGAACTGCACAATATCCGGCTCGATCCCATAGTGCTCCAGGCCGAACCAGCGCCCGGTGCGCCCGAAGCCGGTAATCACCTCGTCGGCGATCAGCAGCACCTCGTAGGTGTCGCAAATCTCGCGAATGCGCCCGAAGTAATCGTCCTGCGGGGGGATAACCCCGCCCGCGCCCTGGATCGGCTCGGCAATAAAGGCCGCGACCGTCTCGGGACCCTCGCGCAGAATGGCCTCCTCCAGCAGATTGGCCGCGGCCACGCCATCGCTCACCTCGGGCGTCTTGTTGACGAAGCGATAGGGGTAGGGCGACTCGATGTGGAGAATGCCGGGCATACGGGGCTCAAACATCGGCCAGTAGGCGGGCAGCCCCGTCGCAGCCATGGCCGCCATCGTTACCCCGTGGTAGCCCTTCATGCGGGAGATAAACTTGACCTTTTCGGGCTTGCCGACCGCCTTCCAGTAGAAGCGCGCCGTCTTGAACGAGGTCTCGGTACTCTCGGCGCCGCCGCTGGTGAAAAAGAACGTGTTGATCGAGGGGTAGAAGAGTTCGGCCAGTTTCTCGGCCAGACGGATTGCCGGCAGATTGGTCGAGCCGACGTAGCCCGAGTAGAAGGCCAGTTGTCGCATCTGCGCCGCGGCGGCCTCGGCGAGTTCCTCGCGCCCGTGGCCCACGTTGACGTTCCAGAGACCGCTCAGGCCGTCAATGTACTCCTTACCGGTAATGTCGCGCACAATTGCCCCCCGACCCTCGACCCAGACGATGGGTGTCTTGTGGGCGCTAGGGTGGTACAACGGATGGAGCAGATGCTCGTGATCGGCGTGGACGAGGTCAATCTCAGTAGCCACAAATCCTCCTCGGTGTTGCAGGGACACAGTGGGCTGCATCCGCGCCGGAGTTGCCCGGAGTCACGGGGGTGTGGGCAGGCGCGTCGCACCGGGGTCCGCGTTGTGGGGGCGCCCGGTGGTTTCCTTGTTCCCGATCCATCGCCGGGGTTGGTGGCGCATCCGTCCGGCAGGAATAACTGGATCGTGCTTCCCGTCTTCTGGACACCCGGACCAGGGCAGGCCATCGCTGACGCGGTAGCGGGGCCTTCACCGGGCCGTGCCGTGATGACGCCGATTCTACCCGACTTCGAACCGGCGCGCAAGACGGTGGGTCCGGCGTATGTGTTCAGCGTCGGGGTAACCACCCTTCACCCGGAAGCGCAGTATCAACGGAGGGGCACCCGGGTTGCCTCGCGCCCCTGCCCGGCGGGATTCAGGGGCGGACAGAACGTATGGGTGCCGAGGGGCGTTATGGCGCGGAGGATGCGCTGGTTGGTCCTCACCCCCTCCCTCTTCAACGGGTTGACCCGCTCCGGGATGGATGTCCTGATGCGGCAACACGCCTCGGGGACGCAGGGGGAGAGAATGTGCCAATGAATGGGAAACGAATACATGCATGCGAACGGGGTGCCTGACTCTTCCAGGGATGCGCGCCAACCCGGCAGCCGCGCGAGCGGGGGCGCCATCATCCGCGCATGCCGTGAACGCGACGGTCCTGTGATACCCATTGAACACCTTCCCCCTCTTTATCAGGGACAGAGTTTTTTACGGAGCGCATCAGGAAGCAAAAAAACGCTATCCGTGAAAGCCTGGTGGGGAGGGCTTGCCGCCCGCACCGGCAGAGGGATGGGGAAGCCCGGTTTCCCCATATGTTCACATCAGAATCCTGGAGGTATTCGTATGCGCGTGGCTCTGATCGGCGCTGGCGCGCTGGGCGGAGTGATCGGCTTTTATCTGTCGGCGGTCGCCGACGTTGTTCTGGTGGACCCCTGGGCCGAACACGTGGCGGCGATGGCTGTCCACGGTCTGCGCTGCGAGCGCGATGGGGTCGAGGCCGTGCGCCCGGTGCGCGCCGTGACCGACGCGGTGCAGGCCGGCCCGGCCGAGGTCACGCTCATCCTCGTCAAGGCGCGACAGACACCCTGGGCTGCCGCGGCCGCCCGCCAGTTGCTCGCCCCCGACGGCCTGGCCTACACGCTGCAGAACGGCCTGGGCAATCGCGAGATCCTGGCTGCGGCGCTGGGTGAGGAGCGGGTGGGCCAGGGGGTCACCTCGCTGGGCGCCACGCTGCTGGGGCCGGGACGAGTACGCCATGCCGGCACGGGGCCGACGCTCTTTGGCGCTGTGCCCGACCGGGCCGTGGCCGGGGCGCTGGTGGAACTCTTTACCAGAGCCGGCCTGCCTGCCGAGGTCCGCGATGATGTTTCGGGGCTGGTGTGGGGCAAACTGGTCGTCAATGCGGGGATCAATGCGCTGACCGCGCTGCTGCGCGTACCCAACGGCGTGCTGGCCGAAACACCTGCTGCGCGTGAACTGCTCGCCGCTGCGGTGCGCGAGGCCGCAGCCGTGGCAGCAGCCAGGGGGGTGACCCTACCCTACTCTGACCCGGTGGACCATGTGCTTGCGGTGGCCCGTGCCACGGGCGCCAACCATTCCTCAACGCTACAAGACGTGCTGCGGGGCGCGCCGACCGAGATCGCCGCGATCAACGGCGCCGTGGCCCGGGAAGGCGCGCGTCTGGGGGTGTCAACGCCGGTCAATGCTCTCCTCGCCGCAA
>JBDNDG010000311.1:0-5600 GCA_046719255.1 Chloroflexaceae bacterium | reverse complement strand
AATGCCAGTCCCGCGTCGAGGGTATCGGTCAGCGTAGCAGTGATTGTTGCGCCTTCCGGCACCGTGATCGTTAGAGTGTAGGATGAGACTGCCGCAGTGGCCCAGGGCATTCCCCGGGTGCGCATGAAGCTCATGGCCTTTGCGGTGGGAGCGTCGTTTGCCGGGGCAATGGGGGTGGTGTTCGCCTCGAAGCAGTTGTTCATCAATCCGCCCACCTTCGACTTGCTGCGCTCGATCAATATTCTGGCCATGGTCATCCTCGGAGGGATGGGGTCTATTCCCGGGGCCATCCTCGGCGCGGTGATCGTGACCCTGCTTGACCTGCAGATCCTGCCGCGCATGGCCACCGTGTTGCGCGATGCCCAGCGAGCCGGCGTACCTATTCCCGCGGCCTTTGACCCGACCCAGTACCAGCGCCTGCTCTTCGGGATCCTGCTGGTGCTGATGATGATCTTCCGACCCCAGGGCATCCTGCCCGACGAGCGGCGGAGCGAGGAACTGCATGCCGGTGATGAGCCGCCGTCGGAAGAAGAGGCGCCACCGGCGACGCGCGCGGCAGCCGAGTCGACGTAAGGGCGCTGGCGCGTCGCAACGCCTCTTGTGGGCAGGGGCGGGCGCCAGGTCTATACACCCCACGGGTTTCCCCTCACAGTAGAGAGCGTATGACCTCGAACATCCTCGAAGCGCGCAACGTAACCAAATCCTTCGGTGGCCTGGTTGCGGTCAACGATGTTACCCTGACCGTGGAAAAAGGCCGCATCATCAGCGTGATCGGTCCTAACGGCGCAGGGAAGACCACCTTCTTCAATATCCTTACCGGGATCTACAAACCCGACAAAGGCACGGTGATCTTCGACGGCACGTCTATTGCCGGCAGTCGCCCCGACATCATCGCCGCGCTGGGGATGCGCCGCACGTTTCAGAACATTCGCCTGTTCGATAATATGACCGTGCTGGAGAATGTGCTGGTGGGGATGCACACCCACCTGCATGCGCCCTTCTGGCAGATCATCACCCGGGCCGCCGGGGTGCGCCGTGAAGAGGCCCGGGCGCGCCAGAAAGCCCGGGAACTGCTGGCGTATGTGGGGCTGGATGAGAAGCGCGATGATCTGGCCAAGAATCTGCCCTACGGCGACCAGCGCCGCCTGGAGATCGCCCGCGCACTGGCCGGTCAGCCGAAGCTCATCCTCCTCGATGAGCCGACTGCGGGGATGAACCCGCACGAGACCGACGCGGCCACGGAGTTGATCCGCCGCCTGCGCGATGAGTTGGGCCTGACCGTGGTGCTGATCGAGCACGATATGCGGCTGGTGATGGCTATCTCTGAACGCATTAGTGTGCTGGACTACGGCACCAAGATCGCCGAGGGAGATGCCGCTGCGATCCGTAGCAACCCTCGGGTCATCGAGGCCTATCTGGGCAAGGGCGCCGCTGGCGCGGCAGCGTAATGCCAGGATCTTCACAATTCCACGCTTCATAGAAAGACAGCATGGCCCTGCTCGAGTTAAAAAACGTCCATACCTACTACGGCAAGATCCACGCTCTCAAGGGTGTTTCGATCACCGTCGAAAAGGGCGAGATCGTGACCCTCATCGGCTCGAATGGCGCGGGGAAGAGCACGACCCTGCGCACCATCTCCGGGTTGCTGACGCCACGGGCCGGCGAGGTGCACTTCAATCGCCGACGGATCGACAGACTCCCGGCCCACGAGATCGTCAGGCTGGGTATCGCCCAGGCGCCCGAAGGTCGCCGGATCTTTCCGCGGCTGACCGTCCTGGAGAACCTCGAAATGGGCGCCTACCTGCACGATACCCGCAGCCAGACGTACCACGACGATCTCGAGCGCGTTTTTACGCTCTTTCCGCGCCTGCGCGAGCGCACTTCGCAGAAAGGTGGCACCCTCTCCGGCGGTGAGCAGCAGATGCTGGCGATCGGGCGTGCGCTGATGGCCCGCCCGCAGGTGCTGTTACTCGACGAGCCTTCGATGGGCCTGGCGCCGGTGCTGGTCGAGCAGATTTTCGAGATTGTGAAGACGATCAACACTCAGGGCACCACGGTGCTCCTGGTAGAGCAGAATGCCCTCCAGGCCCTCGGGATCGCCCACCGGGGCTATGTGCTCCAGAGCGGCGAGATTGTGCTCGAAGATACCGCCCAAGCCCTGCGCGAGAATGAGATGGTGCAAAAGGCCTACCTGGGGCTGGAGTAGGTGTGGAGGTGGAGAAGTTCAAAGGGTTTTTCACTTGCTCTAACGTGAAAATAGCCCCCGCGCGGGAGGGTGTGGGAGGGCTGCGCCCTTCTGAGAAAAAACGTGCCTTCATCGTGTCAGAGGATGGGGCAACCGGGTTTCCCCATGCCCCTCCCTGAGAGGAGAGTTTGGGAGGGCGCAGCCCTCCCAGGAATAGTTGTGTTCATTCTGGTGTTGTGCGGCGCAGCCGCATAGACGGCTGCTGCCGCAAAATGCCTCGGGGACGCGAGGGGAAGATTCGCCAACGAATGGGAAACGAAGAAACGATTGCAAATGCGCGCGACCATACATAATGGATGTGCGCCAACCTGGCAGCCGGGCGAGCACGGGCGCCCTTGATCCTCGAATGTCGTGAACGCGACGGTCTGGTGATACCCTTTGACGTTCCACACTCCCCACAGCTCCACGGCTCCACACCTCCACCGATCACAAGGCGTCCCGTCATCTCTCCCCAACCTCCCGGGGAACCCTGGGCAAGATTCCGGTAACGACTTCGTAGTTGATCGTGCCCAGCCAGGCAGCCACTTCTTCGGCGCTGATCGTCTCAGGACCCTGCGCGCCAATGAGCACCACCGCGTCGCCCCGGCGCACTCCGGGGATGTCGGTCACGTCCACCATGGCATAATCCATACAGATGCGCCCGACAATCGGCGCGCGCCGTCCGCGTATGAGCACTTCGCGCCAGGGCGGGGCGCGGCGCAGCCCGTCGGCGTAGCCCGCGGGGATGGTAGCGATGCGACAGGGCCGGTCGGTGACAAATGCGCCACCGTAGGAAATGGGTGTCCCGGGAGGGTGGTCGCGCACCTGGGCCACTTCGCTGTGGAAGCTCAGGGCGGGGCAGAAGCCTTCCGGGAGAGGAGCGGCGGGACCGGGAGCCAGGCCGTAGCAGGCGATGCCGGGGCGTACCATGTCAAGACGCGCCGCCGGCAGGCGCAGCAGCGCAGCGCTGTTGGCGGCGTGGGCCGTGGGCGGGCGCAGGCCGGCTGCGGTCAGTTCGCGCAGCAGGGCGGTGAAGGCGGCCAGTTGTGCCTCGGTCCGTTGCAGATCGGGGGCCTCGGCGCCGGCAAAGTGGGTGTAGATGCCGGTCACCTCCAGGCCCGCCAGCTCCCGCAGTCGCGCCAGGAAGGGGCCGGTTTCTGCCGGCGGCAGGCCCAGGCGGGCCATTCCCGTATCAACCTTGACGTGGACCCGCGCGGGGCGGCCCCGGGCCAGCGCCGCCGCGTGGAGGGCCTCGGCGGCGTCGGCGTCGAAGAGGGCGCATTCGAGGCCGAGGGCCACGGCTTCTTCAGCCTGCCAGGGCGGCAGGTAGCCCAGCACCAGAATGGGCGCGCCGATGCCCGCCTGCCGCAGCGCCCGCCCCTCCCCCAGGGTGGCGACGGCCAGCGCCGCCGCGCCCGCCCCCAGGGCCGCCCGCGCCGCGCGCACGGCGCCGTGGCCGTAGCCGTCGCCTTTGAGCACCGCCATGAGCGGCACGCCGGCGAGGGCGCAGAGCCGCCGCACGTTGCCCGCAATGGCATCGAGGTCAATGCGGAGCCAGGTCGGCCGGTCGGGAGCGCCGACGCGCACACTGTGCCAGACCGGCTCCTGGCGCACCAGAGGCGGTGGCGCGCCGGCGCCCGTCGCCACGAGCCGGGCGACGATGCGCTCCATACGCGCCTCGGCGCCGCCCTTGACCAGGATCAGGTCGCCCGGCCCGAGGTCGTCCGGCAGGGCGTTGATGGCGGCTGCGCTCGTGTCAACCACGCTGACAGGCAGGCAGGGGCGCGCGGCCCGCGCAGCCTGGGCGGCAACAACGCCCCAGTCGCCCTTGCAGATCAGCCCGTCAACGTAGCGGGCGGCCAGGGCGCCCAGCTCGCGGGCCACGGCGAGTCCGGCCTCCGGCGGCAGGTCGGAGAGGGGGCCCAGGACGGCAAGGCGGCGACGGGCGGGGAGCGCGCCGAGGGCCCGCAGGGCGGCGCGCACCGATGGGGCCGTGGCGCTGAAGGTATCGTCGAGCACCACGGCGCCGCCGCTGGCCGGCAGGGGTCGCAGCCGCCCGGCAGGCGGATCGATCTGCGCCAGGGCCGCCGCGCAGGTAGCCAGGTCCAGGCCACAGACCAGACCGGCGGCGGTGGCGGCCAGCGCGGCGTACACCGCTGGCTCGCCCAGGAGCGGCAGCCACGCCTCAACCGTCTCGGTGCCCCGTTGCAGGCGCAGGCGCGTTCCATCGAGCGCGTACCGCGGCGCCTCGGCCCACAGATCCAGGCCGGGGGTGAGGCCGTAGAGGAACGTCTGCGGTGCGCCCCGGCCCAGGGCGCGCACGCGGGGATCGTCACCATTGAGCACGGCCACGCCGTCGGAGGGCAAGGCGGCGACCAGGGCGCCCTTCTCGGCGGCCACGCCGTTCAGATCCCCCAGGCCGCGCAGATGAGTCTCGCCCACGCTGGTGACCACGGCGATGCGGGGTGGAAAGAGGGCCGCCAGACGGCCGATCTCCCCCGGGCGGTCGCTGCCGTACTCCAGCACGGCGAAGCGGTGGCGCGTCTCCAGGCGCGCCAGGGCGATAGGCAGACCCAGCAGCGAGTTGAAGCTCCGCCGGCTCTGAAAGGTGGGGGCCAGTGTCGCTAGAACCGCTGTGATGGCGCGGCGGGTGGTGGTCTTGCCGACACTGCCGGTCACGCCAATGACCTGTGGAGCAACGGCAGCCAGGCGGGCGGCTGCCCAGCGTTGCAGCAGAGCCTGGGGATCGGCGCTGAGCACTACCGTGGCGGTGCCGGGGTCGGCAGGGGGCCAGCGGCAGAGCACGCCGGTGGCGCCGGCGGCCAGGGCCGCCGGAACGTAGTCGTGCCCGTCAGCGCGTGTTGTGCGCAGGGCGATGAAACATGCCCCGGGGGTGGTGAGGCGCGAGTCGTAGCTCCAGTCGGCGAAGGTGGTTGCATGGGGCGCACCGTGGAGGCGCCCGCCCGCCGCGAGCAGATCATCAAGCGCAATCATACGTACTGGCGCATCTGGCACGGTTCCTGTCACCCTGAGCGCAGCGCAGGGTCCGGTCGAGATGCTGCCCCTTTGACTGCGTTCAGGGCGGCGGCTGCGCTCGGCAAGACCCATGCGGTGCTGGACGCGCAACTGACGCCCGGAGAGGCCAGATACTCGCTCATATTATAATGTTATGAAGGCTATGCCGCTACGCCGCGCAACGCCTGGATGAACCACGGAGAGGCGCAGCGCCGCTGCACCGCTACCGCGCCCTCACAACTCCGTTCGGGCGGGCAAGGGGATGCGGCAACCAGGTTTTCCCATACCCCCCACGCGGCGGGAGGGTTTGGGAGGGCCTGGCCCTCCCAGGAGTAAGTATGTTCGTTCTGGCGTTGAGATC
>JBDNDG010000310.1:0-5626 GCA_046719255.1 Chloroflexaceae bacterium | reverse complement strand
ACCGAAGTGATGGCGGCGTCCTGCGCGGTGGTCATTCGTTGGAGACTTTCGAGCAACACGAAAATTGCCCGGTAGGTCAAACTCATCAGATCGATCAGCGTCTCCGGCACGCGCAGGCGCCGCAGCAACTCGATCAGATCGAGCAGCGGCGTGGTAAGAATGAGAAAGTTCAGCACCGCCGCGCAACCCAGGGCGCGGGCAAACAACCGGAGCGCCAGGACCAGTGACTCGGCGCTGCTGCCGATCCACAGCGGCCCGAGTTGCATTGCCGGCGCCTCCAGAGGCCCCAGGCTCACACTGAGGGCCACTCCGAGCAGCGAGAGGAGCAGGAAGGGCGCCTCGACGAGCAGGGCGCGCCCGAACACCAGGGCCGGCACCCGCGCCCAGAGGATCGCCAGCGTGAACATCCAGCCCAGCGTGAGCGCCCCGACCGCCGGCTGGTCCAGCGTCAGACAGAGGATGATGGCGATCAGCGCCAGGCCGCCCTTCTGGGCCGGGTCCAGCTCGCGGATGGCATTCGTGTAGGCGTAGCGATCAATGAGATGCATCGCTGCTCGGCTGCCCGGGGGGCTGCGCCGCACACTGCGGAAATGAACCAGGGTTTCTGGAAGGTCTGGCCTTCCCCAACCCTCCCTTCGGGCAAGGTGGGAGACCTCTCCACACCAGATCAGCCCCCCATCCGCTCACCGACGGACGATGGGGCTGGCGCCGTCTCTCCTGAGGCCGGCGGGCGGGCCATCCGCTGCCCGTGCTTCAGTCCGAAGAAGTAGCCGATCAGCCCGGCGCCGAGGGCGGCCTGCACAGCAAAGAGCAGGCTCTCGGTCTCACCGCCGGGCGGCTCGAACAACGGCGTGAACCACGGTTCGTAGCCGGGGGCCACCTCGCCGATAGCCTCCTCCGCCGCGGCATCGGCCCCACCAAACTCCGAGTCGCGAATGAACAGCAGCGGGACTATCGCAAGCACAATCACGCTACCGAGCAGCAGCAGCGACACGCCCCACCCGAAAGGTTTTGGCTGCATAGCTACGCTCCTTTCAGCACCCCGAGGGTTCGCAACTCGGCCTCGGCATTGCTGTGCAGGGCATTGAAGATCACCACCGTCAGCATGCCCTCACTGATCGCAAGGGGCACCTGGGTCACGGCGAAGATCGTGCCAAACTTGACGAACGAGCCCACGAACCCGCCGGCCGCATCGGGATAGGCCAGAGCCAGTTGCGCCGACGTGACGACATAGGTGGACAGGTTTGCGAGGGCCGCAGCGAGGAACACCGTCAACCAGAGCGGCACGCGATCCTGCAACCCCTTCCAGATGGCCCAGGCTACCAGCGGCCCGGCTACCGCCATACTGAAAGCATTGGCCCCCAGGGTAGTCAGGCCGCCGTGGGCCAGCAGCAGAGCCTGAAAGAGCAGAACGACCGTGCCCAGCACGCTCATCACCAGCGGCCCGAAGAGGATCGTTCCCAGCCCCGTGCCGGTAGGATGGCTGCTCGACCCGGTAACGCTGGGGATCTTCAGCGCGCTGAGCACAAAGGTAAAGGCCCCGGCCAGACCCAGCAACAGGCGCGTCTCAGGTTTTTCGACAATCAGGCGGTTGACCCGGCGCAGCCCGAGCACCCAGAAAGGAAGGGTGACGATGAACCAGAATGCGGCCCAGAGCGGCGGCAGAAAGCCCTCCATGATGTGCATAGCATGGGCCGGACGGGCCTCGAAGACAACCAGCAGCACCACTGCCACAGCAACGAGCGCCCGGCGCTTCACACGTTCGTTCATAGCGGTATCCTTCGGTATGTGAGCAGCGGGGAAACCAGGGTTGCCGCGCCCGCCCCGAGGGGAGGATGTGGGAGGGCCCGGCTCTCCCAGAACCAACCCGCCGGCGGGGGGGGTTGGGAGGGCTGCGCCCTCCCAGGAATAATGAATATGTTCATTCTGGCGTTGTGCGGCGGAGCCAGGCTATGAAAACCAGGGCAACCCGATTGCCCCGCGGCCACAGCTCACCTCAAAACTCGATCCCCGGCTGAGCCTTAAGCCCCTGGTCACGAAACGGATGCTTAACCTCACGCATCTCGGTAACGAGATCGGCGGCATCAATCAGCGCCTGGGGAGCATCGCGCCCGGTGATGATCAGATGCAGCATAGGGGGTTTATGCTCGCGAATCCAGGCGATCACCGCGTGGGTATCGAGCCAGCCGAAATGCATCACATAGGTGAACTCATCGAGCAAGAAGACATCGTAAGCACCCGAGACGATCTTCGCTTTAGCCGTCTCCCAACCATGCAACGCCTTCGCCTGCGTCTCATCGAGATCACGACTGGTCCAGGTGAAGCCATCGCCCATTGGCGTCAGCGTAATGCGCATACGCTCCAGGGCGCGCAGTTCGCCGTAGTTCGCGTTCTCGTTTTTGAGAAACTGGATGCCGCCAACGCGCAGATCGCGCCCCCAGGCGCGCAGCAGAATACCCAGGGCGGCAGTGGTTTTGCCCTTGCCGTTACCCGTATTGACGATGAGCAACCCCTTGCGGACGCGGTTGGCGCGCGCTACCTTACGGCGCTCCGCCGCTTCGGGGGTGGAGTCGATCCGGGTTCCACTCGAGTCCAACGGCGTTTCAGCAGTCATAACAGTTCCTGATGCATGGCCCTGCAATTCGATGTAAACATGGGGAAACCGGGCTACCCCCATCCGCCTGCCCATCGGCTTGGCGCGCCCCCCGCGCCGGGCAGGTTTGAGAGGGCGCAGCCCCTGCAAACAACCCGCCGGCGGGGAGGAGGTGGAAGCGCGCAGCCCTGCCACGAAAAAACCCCGGCCTCTTTCGAGGACCGGGGCGAAAGTGCTCCGGGCGGGCCTTGACGCGGAAGCGTTCAGGGGCCACAGGTCACGTTCGCCCTCCTTGGCTCGAGAAGGGGTGAACGACAACGTCGCGGCAGGCGTCCTGGCTTCCGACCGTTGTGAGGAACAGTCGGTTACAGTTGCGGCACAGCGCTGGACTCGCACCAGCTTCCACCTTTACGCCCTGGCATCCGGGCCGTCGGGGCGCCGCGACACGATACAAGTTATTCGAGTTCGTCTGAGTGTGGATTATAGCACATGGGACAAAAGATGCAACGCCGGGATGTGTTCAGGGTGCAGGCATGAGTTGACAGGGGCTTGAGCACTCCTCGCAGAGCGAGTACGATCCGGGTATCACAACAAGTCGTACCACTCGAAAGGAGCGCACCATGGAGTGTACCACAGCGACGGATCGCGGGAAGATGGTCGTGCAGCAACCGACGGACCGGATGGCCGCCGTGGCGCGAAGCTTGCGCGACCGGGCGCAGGGCGAAGCACGCCCCCTTGCAGGAGATCGAAGCGCAGATGGTGCGCGTTCTGCACGACCCGGGCAACAGCGTGCTTGCGGCGCTCCTCCCCCCGGGGTCGCCCCGGCGCGTTCCAGCCCGGAGCTTCCGTGTCCCTGCGGGCAAACGGCACGCTACGAACGCATGCGCGGCGCCACGGTGACTGCCGTGCTCGGGCGCATCACAGTGGAGCGGGCCCGCTATGCCTGCCCGCACTGTGGCGAACCACAGGCCCCGCTTGACCAGCGCCTCCAGGTCGCGGCTGGCGGGCTCAGCCCGGGGCCGAAAGAGGCGCTGGCCCTGCTGGGGACCACCCGGGACTCGTTTGCCGAGGCCAGCGCTGCATCGGCCCTGCGAGTCATTCATGGTCGGTGTAAGGCATGGGTGCCTGTGATTTGCTATCATCAGTAACAAAGGCCAACGGTGGAGTATCAGGCAGGCCTTTCCCGGGCGCTCCAACAAGTCTCTTTCCTGACAAGGGGTGCGGAAGCCTGCGTCCCTCGAAGACAGTGTGACGCGGCGCAGCCCCTCAACGCCTCCCGGCAATGGGGCGTCTTGTTGGCGTAACTAAAACGAGATTATGACTACTGACAGTCTACACCAGCGCGTCATCACACTGGAAGCGGAGCTTGCCGAGGCGCGGCGGACAATCCAGGCCCTTCGCGATACCATCAGCGCTGAGCGGAACCGCCTGGATCAGCTACGTCTGTTTCGTAGAATCGTCGAAAACACGCCCGTAGCGATCTCAAATACGGCGATCGCGACAGGAGAGCTTTCTTATGTCAACCAGGCCTACTGTCGCCTCTTCGGCTATGAGGCCACCGAGTTGATCGGCATGCCACTCGGCAACCTGGTTAATGAAACGGAGGCTTTCGTTCTCGAAACGTTTCAGCAGACCATCACCCAGGGTTTCTGGCACGGCGAGGTGCGTTGTCGTCGCAAGGACGGTTCTACAATTCCGACCTACATTACCGCCAATATCATCTATGACGATCAGGGTCAGGCGGTGAGCATTGCCAGTTTTGTGAAGGATCTGACCGAACAACTACGCGCCGAACAGGAGCGCCTGGCTCTGCAGCAGCAGATCATCGAAGCCCAACAGGCAGCCCTGCGCGAATTGTCAACTCCATTGATGCCGATCCTGGATCACGTTGTCGTGATGCCGATTATTGGCACTATTGATACTGCTCGCGCGCAAGAGGTGATGGAAACACTGCTCGAAGGCATTTCCCGCCACAACGCCTCGTTCGCTATTCTCGATATCACCGGTGTCAGGGTGGTAGATACGCAGGTGGCAGCGGCGCTGATCCGTTCGGCCCAGGCTGCCCGCCTGCTCGGCGCCAGGGTGATCCTCACAGGCATCAGCCCGGTGATCGCTCAGACCCTGGTCCATATCGGGGCCGAACTACGTGAGGTCATCGCGCTAGGCACGCTCCAACAGGGCATAGCCTACACCCTGGCGCACCGCTGATCCTCCAGGACGTCCACGCTGCTGAGCGTGGCTTGCCATCAGGCGCCCGGGCGGCTGCGCCGCTCAACGACACGGTGAAGCACCGAGAGGCGCAGCAGTGTAGCGCCTCTCCCCGGGAGGGCGTCGCCCTCCCGCACCCGCGCGCCCCCGCACGGGCGAGCGGAGACCACAGCCGTGCGCCGGGGCGTCCCAATGCGGCAGAGGCTGCGGCGGCTCGGATGGGCTGTCTGCCCCTGAAGATGGAGGTCCGGGGAGGGAGCACGCAGCTGGCAGAAACCTTCGTTGACCGCCTCCTTATTCACCAGATGAGCGAGGCTCAAGCACTGCCACTTCACCCCAGATCACCCCGGCAACCTCCGGGGAGAGAGTCGTATCGCGGTTGCAACTCCGCAGGGTGACGCCGTAGGTCGGCGAGGCATCGGGGATAAAGAACTGGTTGCCGGGGAGCAAGCGGTTAGCCTCCAGATAGCGCAGCAGATCGGTGCGCTCCTCGGCCTCCTCCTCGATTCGCCGGATGGTGAACAGGGTTCCTACCGGAGCCATATCTAGCCGGACCGCGGGGGTATAACTCGCGCCGCTGCCGGGGATGGGATTGCCGTGCGGGCACGTAGTGGCATCGCCGACCAGAATGGTAATGCGGTCCTCCAGCGCCGGCGACAGGGCATGTTCCAGATGGACCGCCTCTTCATGCACCATGTGCCAGGGCACCCCCACAACATCGGCCAGGAAGCGCTCGAGAATGCGATGGCGATGGGGTTCCAAAACTTGCCATGGCGCGAAATATCCGGCAATGTGCGGGTCATCCGTGTACCGGCGCTGCGTCGC
>JBDNDG010000031.1:0-19903 GCA_046719255.1 Chloroflexaceae bacterium | reverse complement strand
GGACGGTGGGGATGACCAGCGTCGCCAGCGCTCCGAGCAGCGGTACACTCAGCAGCCAGACGAGACGCACGCGCGGTCCGAACCCCCCTGGCGGGTTGGTTCCCGGGAGGACGCAGCCCTCCCAGACCCCCCGCGGGCGGGCTATGTTCACGTTAGAGGCCCATCAGGAATGCCGTTAACCACGTTGTAATGGTCGTAGTCGCGCCTGGCAGGAGCGGCAATGCGGCGACACCGCTCGGGTAGCACTCGAGCGTGCCTGTCCCGGGGTAGAGCAATGCTACACCCAGAGCCACACGTGTGCCATCGGACGTGCCAAGGCTGCCCAGATAGCTGTAGGCCTCGGCCAGAGCCTCGGCGGGGAGGCCCCCGGCGGCGTCGAGGCGGTATTTGGCATCGAGCGCCAGCAGCCGCGGCGTCGCGCCCGGGCGCCAGATCTCCACTCCCAGGTCCGGAACACGGGCATGCCGGTCGAGCGAGCCGATGGTCAGCGACGACGGCCCCTGCCACTCGTTGACCGGCGCGGGAGCCGGTTGATCCATCGTGGCAACGGGCCGGTAGCGGGGCTGGTAGCGCAGACGCACTTCGCTGCCCTGCGGCGAGGCCAGCACCACCAGCGGTTCCGTCTCGGGTAGGCCGAGGCGCGCCTCACCATCAGCCGGGTTCAGAAGGGCCTGGCTGATCAGGGTATAGCCGGGCAGTTCCAGCAACGCCAGGGCGACGCGGGCCGCGCACCAGCGCTCATACAGCCGCGGTAGATCGGCAACCGGAGCGCTCAGGGGCGTCTCCTCCCAGCGCACCTCGCCCTGCTGACGCGCCAGCCGCCAGAGCCGGTACACGACCCGGTACTCCGGATCGCGCAGCAAGCGCGGTGTCGGGCCGCGATAGGCATCCAGCGGCGGCACGCCGTCCAGAAAGGGCCGTTCGCGCAGGGCGCGCAGCCGGGCGCGAACGGCAGCGGCGCGTTCCGCCAGCGCGGCGGGCAGGGTGAAGGCGGACGTCAGGAACTCCAGGCGGCGCGTCAGATCATCGAGGAGCCGGCGCAGCAGGCGCGCCTCATAGCTATCGTAGCCTGGCGTTGAAGCGGCGACCAGCGCCGTATCGCGCTCCGGGTGCAGCGCGCGCAGGCGCGAGGCGGAACGCAGTTGCCCCAGGCGCACCTGGCGCAGCGCGGGGCACAGCCGGTCAGGCGGTCGAGCGGCCAGACGCTCAACTGCGGCGGCGAAGCGCTCGAACCCGGCACCAAACAGACGATGATACTCCTCAACCGGGTCGGCGGGCCACGGCGGCGCCCCGGACCGCGCCACCACCGGCTCGGCCCCACCGTTGAGAGCGACCACCAGGGCACGCCCGAGGCGCTGCAGATCGGCGCACAGAGCTTCGTAACGCTCCTGGTCAATCTTGCGCGGCAGCACGCGCAGGCTGTACTGGCGCTCCTCCACCCGCCCATCGGGCCAGGCGAGCCGCAGGCGAGCCGGGTACACGCCCGCGGCCTGAGGCGCCACCCAACGCCAGCGCCAGGTGAGCTCACCGGGGCGCAGGAACGGCTCCAGCAACTCGGCGCCGAGCCACAGCTCCAGCGCCGCGCCGGGCGGGGGTGTGGCACCCAACTCGACCCCCTGGCCCTCGGCGAGTTCCAGCGCCGCGGCACACGGCTCCCCATTCACGAACAGATCCACTTCCTGGTGTGAAAACAGCCCATGCGCGGGAGGGGTTGGGAGGGCTGCGCCCGCCCAGGACCGGGTATGTGCATCTGGCATTGTAGGCCCCGCCGGTGACGGCTGATGTGGCAACAGGGGAAGCCCGGTTTCCTCGCGCCTCTCCCGGCGAGAGAGCCCGGGAACGTGAAGCCCCCCGGACGATCGCGTTTCATCGTGTCGCTGCACAGCCTTACCACCAGTTTCGGCTGCGGAAAAAGAGCGCAAGCCCGATCCCGACGCCCAGCATGATCCCCAGGGCCATAGGATAACCCCAGCGCCAGGCCAGTTCAGGCATGTTCTCGAAGTTCATCCCGTAGATACCGGCGATCAACGAGGCGCTCATCAAAATGATCGAAGCCAGGGTCAGCGCCTTGACCAGTTGATTGAGCTGATTGGACTGTATCGAAAGGTAGCTATCATAGGCGCTGGTGAGCAACTCGCGGTACAGATCGATACTATCGGTCACCCGCACCAGATGATCGTACACATCCTGGAGATAGACCAGCTCGCCGGGCTGCACAAAGGGCACCTCCTGGCGCAACAGCACGTTCAACACATCGCGCTCGGGCGCCACCACCCGGCGGAACAGCAGCAGATCTTTCTTCAAGCCGAAGATCTCCTGAATGGCATCCTCACGCTCGCGGCTAAAGATCAGATCCTCCAGATCCTCGACCCATTCGGCGACCTGATCCATCAGGGTGAAATAATCATCAACAATCGCATCCAGCAGCCCATAGAGAATACCGCTAACCGTGCTACCCAACGGCATCGTCGGCATCTTCCAGCGCGCCATCGTCTCGGCGACCTGGGGGATCGGCTGGCGCCGGATGGTAACAATGAAGTTCTTGCCAACAAACACACTCAGCTGTCGCAGGTCAATCTGCGGCTCACGTGAAGCGCCGCCAGCGCCTTTCGCGCCGGCGGATCCGCCTGAACCGCCATTGGCTCCATTGTACGATGCTGTGTAGAAGATCAGCAGGTAGTACGTACTATGGCGCTCGATCTTGGGGCGCTCGTGGTCACGCACCGCATCTTCAATCGCCAGGGGGTGAAAGCCGAACTCGCGCTGCAGGAGCGCAATCTCCTCTTCACCGGGCGACTCCAGATCGAGCCAGACGACCGTTTCCGGCGTTTCGAGATGCTGGCTTATGGCGTCAACATCGGTAACGGCGCAGAAATCACCGGCCTGGCAAACGTGTAGTTGATGCATAATCTGATGTGAAGATCGGGGAAACCAGGTTTGCCATTGCCCTTCTCGAGGAGCCCGGTTCCCTCCCTGGGCGGAGGAGGGTTGGGGAGAGCGCTACCTTCTCGCGCCTCTCGCGCAGGGGTGTGGGAAAAGCGGGTTTCCCCACCGAAAGACCATCAGGCCTCCCAGACCAGCAGCGTCGCGTCTTCGACCAGATCGCCGCCCCCCAGGTACCCATACAGAATACCTCGCACCTGAAACCCATTCCGCAACTGGGTCGTCAACGTGGGATCAACTAGCCGTCCGGCCACCACCTCGGCGACATATTCTTCAACCCGCATACGCCCGGCGTAGTGATGGTAACCGGGCAACGCCCCGCCCGCGACCATACCGCGCAGCCCCAGGCGGCGGATCAGCGCCTTGCGCGCATCGTAGAGCATCGAGGAGATACGCCGGCCCCGGTAGTCGGGATGCACGCTCATATCCACGCCATAGAGCCATTCGCCCGCCGGGTCGTGGGTGGTGAGGTAGTTTGCGCCGGTGATTTCGCGATAGGTGTGGGGCGCAAAGGCGCGTTCAGCGCTGATGCGCAGGGTCGTGCTCTGACCAACCACCCGTTGCCCATCGAGGGCTACGTGTTGCCCTTCGGGAAAGATACGCACGTGGGCCGCGAGGTGCTCGGCATGTATCCAGTCCTCAGCCGGAATGGTCGGAAAGCAAATCTGCTGATGCGTGACCAGTTGCGGGAAGTGCTCGGGTTGGGTATTGACAATGATAATCTGCATACTCTGGCTTCGCTGCACAACTCCGGTGTAAAAGAGGTTTTCCCGGGACGTGCTGGCCCTTCCAAACCCGCCCATCAGGTCAAGGGGGAGGGAAACCACGGTTGTCGCGCCCCTTGCCAGGCGCGGCTCGCGGGTTCTTAGATCGTTCTTGTGATCATACGGCTTTCCTTCTTCAGCGTCAAACGGCGCAGCACGGGTCACAGGGCTGAGGCAACGTCGTTGGGGCAGGTCCCACACCCCACCACCGGAGGGGGATGTTGCGCGAGTTGCTCGCGCGGCTACGCCGCGCCCTGGAGGGGTGAAACGAGTTTCTCCTGGGAGGGCTGCGCCCTCCCAGGCCCTCCCGGTGGGGAGGGCTTGCCACCCCGTGGGCAGGGGCACGGGCCGCTCCCTCACCACCCCCACATCCCTCACCAGCCCAGCACTATCGCAAAGATCAGCGGCGCGACGATGG
This sequence comes from Chloroflexaceae bacterium, assembly GCA_046719255.1. GTDB lineage: Bacteria > Chloroflexota > Chloroflexia > Chloroflexales > Chloroflexaceae > JACAEO01. The sequence goes on along the minus strand of JBDNDG010000031.1, from coordinate 15,778 downwards.
TCGCATCCGACTCGATCACAAACTTCGGCGTCTCTACCGCCAGCTTGCCCCAGGTAATCTTCTCATTGGGCACCGCACCCGAGTACGAGCCATAGCTGGTGGTCGAGTCGCTGATCTGGCAGAAGTAGCCCCAGACCGGCGTATCCGTCCGCCGCAGATCCTGGTGCAGCATCGGCACCACACAGATGGGGAAGTCGCCGGCAATGCCGCCGCCGATCTGGAAGAAGCCGATCGAGCGGTGGGCCGAGGTTCGGGTGTACCAGTCGGCCAGTTCGATCATGTACTCGATCCCGCCGCGCACGGTATGCACATTGCGGATCTCCCCGGCGATGCAGTGCGCCGCGTACATGTTGCCCGTGGTCGAGTCTTCCCAACCCGGCACGTATATCGGCAGGTCACGCTCCATGGCCGCGTAGACCCATGAATCGCGCGGGTCGATCTGGTAGTACTGCTCCAGAGCGCCCGAACGCAGGAGCCGGTAGATAAACTGGTGCGGGAAGCAGGCCTCACCAGCCTGGTCGGCGCGGAGCCACTCCTTGAGCAGGGCGCCTTCCAGACGACGCAAGGCCTCTTCTTCGGGAATGCAGGTGTCGGTGACCCGGTTCATATGGCGCTCGAGCAGTTCCTGCTCCTGCGCCGGGCTGAGATCGCGGTAATGCGGCACCCGCTCATAGAAATCGTGAGCGATGAGGTTGAAGATATCTTCTTCGAGATTAGCGCCAGTGCATGAGATGGCATGCACCTTATCCTGGCGGATCATCTCGGCCAGCGACAACCCCAGCTCGGCGGTGCTCATGGCGCCGGCCAGGGTGACCAGCATCGCCCCGCCCTGATCGAGGTGGGTCCGGTAGGCTTCGGCGGCGTCAATCAGCGCGGCTGCATTGAAATGGCGAAAGTGATGGCGCAAAAACCGGCTGATGGCTCCATTGGTTGTGGCACTGCTCATAAGGTGCTTTCCTGGTTTAGTGATGCATCCGGCAAGATTCCGCAGCATCAGGCATCATTGCCGCAAACTGTCAGGCCGGGTCGAACCATGCCTTACCTGAGGATAGTCGCACATCGCCAGCAGGTCAAGTGCGGATGCGGCCTGTTCAATTCCAATGGGTATATAATGGTGCATCCGGCACGTCATTGGTCATGCCGAGCAAAGCAAAGTATCTCGGCGGGGACCCGCCGCTTCGCGCAGGGTGATATGGAACGCGTCGGATGCGCAACATAAAATCTGTAATCTAAAATACTTTCCCCTCCCACTGCGGGGCTACACGTGGTATAATTCCGCAACCCCTGTACCCATACCACCCGCATACCCGTCGCGGCAACCCGACGGCCCGCATGCCGGGTCCTGAACGTCTGTGAGCTGCCCATGCGGCAGCACTACGGTAGGGAGAGGGCATTTCTAAGGAGAGCAGACCATCCCTGACACAGTTCCAGGCGACCGGTTCGAGATCCAGCACGACATCCGCCGCGTCCAGATACGCCGCGCCCAATCCGCGATACGACGCTGCAATCTGCAAACGCACTAAGGAGTGCCTCCATGACCCAGGAAACCCGCGTGCCGAACCCCGACGTCCCGGAGCGCCTCTTCGACGAGTTTCCGCCCACCAGTGCCGAAGAGTGGCGCGCTGCTGCCGAGAAGACGCTCAAGGGCGCCCCGTTCGAGAAGCGGCTGCTCACCCGGACCTACGAAGGGATCACCCTGCAGCCGATCTACGCGATCGCCGATACGGCCAGCCTGCCCCATACCGCCTCGCTGCCTGGCCTGCCTTCCTACGTGCGGGGCACGCGCGCCCTCGGTTACCGCCTGCATCCCTGGGAAGTGGCCCAGGAATTGCCGTACCCCACCGCTGCCGAGGTCAACCAGGCCGCCCGTGAGGATCTGCCGCGGGGACTGACCACGCTCCACGTGCGGCTCGATCGGGCCACCCTGCTCGGTCAGGACCCGGACCAGGCCCCGCCCGAGCTTGTCGGCCAGGGTGGCACGTCACTCGCCTCGCGCGACGATCTGGCCACGCTCTTCGCCGAGATCCCGCTGGCGCAGACCCCGCTGCTGTTCGCCGCGGGGGCCAATGCCCTGCCCCTGGCCGCGCTGATCCTGGCCGCCGCCGAGGCCCAGGGCCTGAAGCTCAGCAAGGTGCAGGGGTGCATCGGAGCCGACCCCCTCGGCGCTCTGGCCGGGGCTGGCACGCTGCCCTGCGCGCTCGAGCGCTGCTACGACGCCATGGCCTGGCTGACGGCCTGGGCCGCAACCAGTGCTCCCGAGCTACGGACGATTCAGGTCGAGGTGCACCCCTATCACAATGGCGGCGCCAACGCGGTGCAGGATCTGGCCTTCGCCCTGGCAACCGGCGCGGAGTATCTGCGCGCTATGCAGGCCCGCGGCCTCGAGGTTGACACCGTGGCGCCACGCATGCAGTTCGCCTTCTCCCTCGGCTCGCCCTTCTTCATCGAGATCGCCCGGCTCCGCGCCGCACGCATGCTCTGGGCGCGCGTGGTCGCCGCCTTCGGCGGCAATGCCCGGGCCCAGAAGCTCCGCCTGCACGGTCGCACCTCAGCCTGGACCAAGACGCGCGCCGATGCCTACAACAATCTGCTGCGCGCCACCACCGAGGCCTTTGCCGGTGTGATGGGCGGCTGCGACAGCCTCCACGTCAGCCCCTTCGATGAGGCCATCGGCCTGCCCGATGAGTTCTCGCGGCGCATCGCCCGCAATGTGCAGATCATTCTGCAACAGGAGTGCAACTTCTACCGTCTGGTTGACCCTGCCGGCGGGTCGGCGGCAGTGGAGACGCTGACCGATGAGATCGCTCGCGAGGCCTGGACGCTCTTCCAGCGCATCGAAGAGCAGGGCGGCATGGCCGCCGCACTCGCCGCCGGATTCCCCCAGGCCCGGGTGGCTTCCGTCCGCGCCGAGCGTATGAACCAGATCGCCCTGCGCCGCGAGGTGATTGTCGGCGCCAATATGTACGTCAATCCCAGGGAGCGGTCCTTCACCCCCCGTACGGTGGACCACATCGCACTGCACGCCACGCGCGCCGCGGAACTCCAGCGCCTGCGCGCCGCCGTCGGTGTTCAGGCGGCGCTCGAGGCCCTGGCCCGGGCAGTAGCAACTGCGCCCGACCAGGTGCTGCCGGCGGCCATCGCCGCGGCCCGCGCCGGTGCGACCCTGGGGGCGCTCGGCGCAGCCATCGGCGCCGGCAGCGCCGCCGGTATTTCGGTCGAACCCATCCCCGCTCACCGCGGCGCCGAGCAGTTCGAGGCCCTGCAAGCCGCCGCCGCTCAATTTGCCGCCCGCACCGGCTCGCGCCCGAAGGTGTTTCTTGCTACAATGGGACCGGTCTCGCAGCACAAAGCCCGCGCCGATTTTTCGACCGGCTTCTTTGAAGCCGGCGGCTTCGAGGTCGTCGCCGGGCCTGGCTTCCAGAACGTCGAAGAGGCTGCCCGGGCCGCTCACGCTTCGGGAGCCTCGATTGTGGTCATCTGTTCGACCGATGAGACCTACCCTGAACTGGTGCCGCCGCTCGTCCGGCTACTTAAGGACGGACACCCCGACATGACCGTGGTGCTGGCCGGTTACCCGGCCGACCAGGTCGAAGCCCACCGAGTGGCAGGGGTTGACGAGTTTATCCATCTTCGCGCCGATTGCTACGCGACACTGGCCCGGCTTCAGCAGTTGAAAGGAGTGGCCCTGTGACCACCCCCGATTTTACCAGGATCCCGTACCGCGACGATGCTCCTGCGCCCGATCTGGCGCAGTGGCGCGCCCTGGCCGAGCAGGAGGCGGGGCAGCCCCTCGAGAATCTGGTCTGGCGAACCATGGAGCACATTGATGTCAAACCGCTCTACACCGCCGCCGATCTGGAGGGCCTGGAGCACCTGGGCTTCACTGCCGGCCTTCCGCCGTACCTGCGGGGGCCGTACCCGACCATGTACGTCACCCAGCCCTGGACCGTGCGACAGTACGCCGGTTTTTCGACTGCCGAAGAGAGCAATGCCTTCTACCGGCGCAACCTGGCCGCCGGCCAGAAGGGCCTGTCGGTAGCCTTCGACCTGGCAACCCACCGCGGCTACGACTCGGACCATCCGCGGGTCGTGGGCGACGTGGGCAAGGCCGGCGTGGCGATCGACTCGATCCTCGATATGAAGATCCTCTTCGACGGCATCCCCCTCGATCAGATGTCGGTTTCGATGACGATGAACGGCGCGGTCATCCCGGTTATGGCCTTCTACATCGTGGCCGCCGAGGAGCAGGGCGTGCGCCAGGATCAGCTCACCGGCACCATCCAGAACGATATCCTGAAAGAGTACATGGTGCGCAACACCTACATCTACCCGCCTGAGCCTTCGATGCGCATCATTGCCGATATTTTCGCCTATACTGCCAGGCACATGCCCAGGTTCAACAGTATTAGCATCTCTGGCTACCATATGCAGGAGGCCGGGGCCACCGCCGATCTGGAACTGGGCTACACCCTGGCCGACGGACTGGAGTATGTGCGCGCCGGCATCAAGGCGGGCATGTCGATTGACACCTTCGCTCCGCGACTCTCCTTCTTCTGGGCCATTGGCATGAACTACTTCATGGAAGTGGCCAAGATGCGCGCCGGTCGCCTGCTCTGGGCCAAGATTATCAAGCAGTTCAACCCCCAGGACCCCAAGTCCCTGGCCCTCCGCACCCACTGCCAGACCTCCGGCTGGAGCCTCACCGAGCAGGACCCCTTCAACAACGTGGCTCGCACCTGCATCGAGGCCATGGCTGCGGCCCTGGGCCATACCCAGTCGCTGCACACCAACTCGCTCGACGAAGCCATCGCCCTGCCGACCGACTTCTCGGCGCGCATTGCCCGCAACACCCAGCTCTTCCTGCAAGAAGAGACGGGGATCTGCAAGATTGTGGACCCGTGGGGCGGCTCCTACTACCTGGAGAGCCTGACCGACGCTCTGGCGCGGCGCGCCTGGGCCCACATTCAGGAGGTTGAGGCCCTTGGCGGGATGGCCAAAGCGATCGAGGCCGGCCTGCCCAAGCTGCGGATCGAAGAGGCCGCCGCCCGGCGCCAGGCCCACATCGACTCGGGCCAGGAGACGATCGTTGGCGTCAACAAGTACCGTCTGGCCGCCGAGCCGCCGCTGGAGATCCTGGAGGTAGACAATACCGCCGTGCGCCAGGCCCAGATCGAGCGTCTGAAGAAGCTGCGCGCCGAGCGCGACGAGGCGCGGACGCAGGCAGCCCTCAACGCGCTGACCCGGGTAGCGGAGACCGGCGAGGGCAACCTGCTGGAAGCGGCTATCGAGGCGGCGCGGGCGCGGGCCTCGCTGGGCGAGATCTCGATGGCGATGGAGCGCGTGTTTGGTCGCTACAAGGCCACGATCCGCGCCATTTCGGGCATCTACAGCAGCGAGTACAGCGACGCGGACCAGATCAACCGCGTGCGCGCCCTGGCCGATGCCTTCGCCCACGAAGAGGGCCGACGCCCCCGCATCCTGGTGGCCAAGATCGGCCAGGACGGCCACGACCGCGGGGCCAAGGTGGTCGCCACCGCCTTTGCTGATATGGGATTCGACGTCGACATCGGCTCGCTCTTCCAGACCCCGGATGAGGTGGCTCGCCAGGCGGTGGAGAACGACGTCCATGTGGTCGGGATCAGTTCGCTCGCCGCCGGCCACAAGACCTTGCTGCCGCAACTGGTTGAGGAGCTGCGTAAGCTGGGCCGCGAGGATATTGTCGTGATCATCGGCGGGGTGATCCCGGCACAGGATTACGCCTTCCTCCGCGAGCACGGCGCCGCGCTGATCTTCGGACCTGGCACGATCATCCCGGTTGCCGCCGAGAAGCTGCTCAACGAACTGCGCCGCCGGCTCCACGCGAGTGAGCCGACAACCGGCGATGCGGCGCTCTCGGCAAGCACAGAGGCAAGGAACGACCCATGACCAGCGGCAGGCATCCTCCCGAGTGGCAACCGGCCCAACCGGCACAGGACGCGGTCTTCGCCTCGTCGGTGATGGACGGGGTGACCGGCGGCCACGATGGGCTTCCCGGTCAGAGCAGTGGCGCGGGTTCAAAACCGGTGGCGCGGCGGCGCCACCTGACGGTGCCCGACTATGTCGAAGGGGTGCGCGGTGGTGACCGCACCATTCTGGCCCGCGCCATTACGCTGATCGAGAGCAACGCCCCGGCCCACCTGGCCCAGGCTCAGGAGGTGCTCCAGGCCCTCCTGCCCTACACCGGCGGAGCGTTGCGCGTCGGTATCACCGGTGTGCCCGGGGTGGGCAAGAGCACCTTCATCGAGGCCCTGGGGGTGATGCTCTGCGAGCGCGGTCATCGCGTGGCGGTTCTGGCAGTGGATCCCTCCAGCAGCGTCACCCGCGGCAGCATCCTTGGAGACAAGACGCGCATGGAGGCCCTGGCGCGGCACCCCAATGCCTACATCCGCCCCTCACCCACCGGCGGCAGCCTCGGTGGCGTCACGCGCAAGAGCCGTGAGACCATGCTCGTGTGCGAGGCGGCCGGCTTCGACGTGATCCTGGTGGAGACCGTTGGCGTCGGCCAGAGCGAGACCGCGGTGCGCGGGATGGTGGATTTCTTCCTGTTGCTCATGCTGGCGGGGGCAGGCGACGAACTCCAGGGCATCAAGAAGGGGATTATGGAACTGGCCGATGCCCTGGTGATCACCAAAGCCGATGGCGAGAACCGTATTCGCGCCATGGCCGCCCAGGCCGACTACAACAAGGCCCTGCACTACCTGGCCCCCGCCACGCCCGGCTGGAAGACCCGCGCCCGCATCTGCTCGGCGGTGACCGGTGAGGGGATCCCCGAGATCTGGGCCGAGATCGAGCGCTTTCGTGAGACAACCACCGCCTCGGGCGTCTTTGAGGAGCGGCGTCGCCAGCAAACCCGCGACTGGCTCCACGCGCTCATCGAAGACTACCTGCGGTCGCGCTTCTTTAACCACCCGGCGGTCAAGGCGCGTCTGCCGGCCATTGAGGCAGCCGTCGTTGCCGGCACGCTCCCCGTAACCGCGGGAGCCCGGGCGCTGGCCCAGGCGTTCGAGGAGGCAACTGGCGCTTGAGCCTGGCCCCCCGCTCACTACCGAACGCTGTCTGGCGGTCAGGCGCTGGCCTGGATCGACCAGGCAGCGTTTATGTGCGCCACGCGCTGGTGTCGGCGCAAGTCGCCTTATGACCTGTGCGGGCGGAGCGCCTCATTCAGGCCGTCGGCTAGCAGGTTCAGGCCAAGCACCGTCAGCGTCAGCGCCAGCCCGGGGAAGAATGACATCCACCATACCCGGCGCACGAACTGCTGCGCATCGTTCAGCAGCAGCCCCCAGCTCATCACGCTTCGATCCCCCAGCCCCAGGAAACTCAGCCCAGCCTCAATCAGGATCGCCCCGCCGATGTGCAGCGCCGCCAGCGTGATCACCGGTGGCAGCGCCGCGGGCAGCAGGTGACGCTGCAGGATCTGTCTGTGCGGTACGCCAAGCGCACGGGCAGCCGTCACATAGTCGCGTGTCCGCAGGCTCAGGATCTGCGCGCGCACCAGGCGCGCCGTGCCTGGCCAGGTGGTAAGCGTGAGCATCAGCACGATCAGCCAGAGGCTGCTGCCCAGCAGGGCAACGATCACCAGGGCCAGGAAAAAGCGCGGGATGATCTGAACGAACTCGCTGAGACGCGTCGCCAGGCGCAAGGAGGATCAGCATGAAGCTGAAGACCAGCACTGGCAGCACCAGCAACGCACCCTGGAGCGCACGCCGGGCGAGATAGCGCCCGAAGCTGAGTGGCGCGCCACTCACGAGTCACCCGTGATCAGGTGGGGCCTCTTCGAGGAACGGCCCGGCCGAAACCCGGAAGCCGTCGAAGGTCGCGCGGTAGGCCCGGTAGCCCGCCGAGTCGACCAGCCAGAAGTAGGGCAGATCGTCCACGATCTGCCGTTGCAGCACGGCGTAGATCGCAGCGCGCTCGGCGCGGTTGGTCAGGGCAGCGGCCTCCATGGTGCAGGTCGTCGGGATCGCGATACTTGTAGCGCTGGCGGCACTGTTCCGGCGTGAGCTGAGCGACAAGCCCATGCTCATGCAGAAAATGGAGCACTCGATAGACTGTTGTGATGTCAACGGGCATTGGACGCAAGGCCGCGGCGAGATCTTCGGCCGTGAGTGGTCGTTCAGCGGCGCGCAGCGCGTGCAGGATCTGCAGGCGCTGCGCCGTAATCCGCTGACTGATCTGACGCAGGAGGGCGCGTTCTACCTCATAATCCGTTGGGGATGTCTGGTGTGGAGGCATTGTGACCTCAGAGTACGAACTGGCATCCGGCATGTTCCGTGTCACCCTGCGCTTCGCTCAGGGTCCCCGCCGAGATGCTGCCCCTTCGACCGCGCTCAGGGCGGCGGCTTCGCGTAGCATGACCTATGTGACGCACCGGATGAACCTCTAACAGCTTCAGGCTGGTGCAGTGTATGCCGGCCAGGCGATGGCTGTCAAAGCTGCAACGGACTTCGCTGACATGAGCATACCCGCACCATGCCTCTATTGCAAACGCTGCAGCCTGTGGTATAATCGGCGTCACAGCACCTACTCAGCTAAATACCGTCGCGGTGACCCGTTAGCCCGGATGCTAGGGCGTAAAGGTGGAAGCTGGTGCAAGTCCAGCGCTGTGCCGCAACTGTAACCGGTCGTTCACCAGGAACGCCGGAAGCCAGGATGCCTGCCGCGATGTTCGTGTTCTGCCCTTCTCGAGCCAAGGAGGTGGACATGTCGCGTTTCCCCTGAGCGCCCTGCCACTGTGTCGCCCCTGGTCTTGATTGAGGCCGGGGTTTTGTGTTTTGTGACGCTGCGATCAGCGCGCGCTATTCCCGTCACCTGATCTATACCAGCGCTACGACGCTGGAACATGCACACCGTTGCCACGATCAGCAGGCTCTCGCTCGCGCAGCGACGCGGGGCCATGGTTTACTATGCCCTTTTTTTTGAAAGGTCGCCGATGGCTCTACCTCTGGACGAAATGCTGCTGCGCGAGCTGGAGGATAGTCTCGAGCGCCTCCAGCATGCCGAGCACGAGCTCACGCTCCTGGGCTGGCTGCCCACATCGGCGACAGGCGCCACGCTCGAACGACTGGGTCACGAGCGCGCCCGCCACGCCTGGCTGCTCCGGCGCCTGTTGCGCCCGGACACGCCTCGACAAACGTGACCCTGACTACCGTCGCTGTCGCCACCGTCCGGGCCGACAGGTAGCATTGGAAAGGAAACCGCGATGCGTTTTCCCCTCCGCTGGATCGCGGGTCTGCTGCTGGTGGCCACCCTCACGGCCTGCGCCGGCCCGCCCACCACTCAGGCGCCGACCGAAGCCCCCCTGCTCACGCCGACGTCCCCTGGCCCCGGGCCGACAGTGGCGACGCTTGAGGCCCCTGTCGCCAATCTGACCGAGGGGTGTGTCACCGACTATGACCCGACGCTGGATTACTTCCCCGAGAAGGTCACACTCCAGGACGCCAGGGGCTGGAGCATCGAGTACTTCAACAACTACAAGCTGATCACCGTGCTCAACCCCTGGCGCGACGCGGACGTGCAGTTTCGCTATGTGCTGGTGCAGTGTGGAACTCCCACGCCGCCCGATGTGGGTGATGCCCAGGTGATCGAGGTCCCGGTGCGGTCCATTATCACGATGTCTACGACCCACCTGCCGCACCTGAAGGAGCTGGATCTGCTGGACCGGCTGGTCGGTGTTGACGCCTTCCAGTACATCAACACGCCTGAAGTGGTGGAGTTGATCGAGGCCGGCAGGTTGAAGGCCATTGGGAGCGGCCCCGCGCTGGATGTCGAGCAGGCAATTGATCTCGAACCCGATCTGGTGATGACCTATGGCGTAGGTAATCCCGAGTTCGACTCGCATCCGAAGTTGCTCGAAGCGGGGCTGAAGGTGGCGATGAACAGCGAGTACATGGAACTGGCGCCGCTGGGACGGGCGGAGTGGATCAAGTTTACGGCGGCCTTTTTCAATCGTGAAGCACAGGCCACCGAGATCTACAACGGGATCGCCAGGCGCTACACCGACATGGCGGCGAAAGCGCAGGCGGTAACCGACAAGCCAACCGTCTTCTCCAGTGCGCCGTTCCAGGGCACCTGGTACATGCCCGGTGGCAATAGCTATGCGGCCAGGCTCCTGGCCGATGCGGGAGCGGTCTACCTCTGGGACGATGACACTTCGACTGGCAGCATGCCGTTGAGTTTTGAGGAGGTGCTCGATCGCGCCGCAGATGCCGACATCTGGGTCAATCCGGGTTCGTGGCAGAGTCTGGCCGAGGGACTGGCCGCCGATGATCGCTTCGCCCGGTTCCGCGCCTTCCAGGATGGTCAGGTCTATAACAATAACAAGCGCCTGAATGCCAACGGCGGTAACGACTACAGTGAAACGGGTGTGACCAATCCCGATCTGGTGCTGGCCGACCTGATCGCGATCTTCCATCCCGATCTGTTGCCAGGGCATGAGTTGTTCTTCTACCAACGTCTGGAGTAAGGCGCATACCCTCCTCACGGGCAGGGGCGTGGGGAAACCCGGTTTTCCCCACAGTCATTCCAGAAAGAGAGGTACCGATGGCCGAAATGACCCGGACGACCACCGAAGCCTCCGCTGCCGTCTCACCCTGGCCGCGACTGGGGCTGCGCCCCCTGGTACTGGGAGTGATGTTCGGCGTGCTTGCTGGTGCCTTTGCGCTCAGCCTGAGTCTCGGGTCAGTACGCATCCCCCTGGAGCAGGTGCTGACGATCCTCCTCGGCGGCCAGCCTGAGCGCGCGACGTGGAAAACCATCCTCTACGAGGTTCGCCTCCCCAGGGCGCTAACAGCAACCCTGGCTGGCGCCGCCCTGGGTGTCAGCGGGTTGCAGATGCAAACCCTCTTTCGCAACCCGCTGGCCGACCCCTTTGTGCTGGGGATCAGCTCAGGGGCCAGTCTGGGGGTGGCGCTGGTGGTGCTGACCGTCGGTACGGCCAGCAGCGCCCTGCTCGCCGTTGCGGGTCTGCTCGGCAACCTGAGCCTGGCAGCGGCAGCCAGTCTCGGCGCAGGCGCGGTGCTCGTCCTGGTGCTCGCCCTGGCCCGGCGGGTACACAGCAGCGTGACCTTGCTCATCCTGGGGCTGATGATCGGCTACCTGACCAGCGCGATTGTCAGCTTGCTGCTCTACTTCAGCATTGCCGAGCGCATTCAGGCGTATGTCGCCTGGAGCTTCGGTAGCTTCGGTGGCGTAACCTGGACCCAGATGCGCGTGCTGGCGCCCACGATCGGCTTCGGCCTGCTGCTGGCCTTTGTGCTGACCAAGGCGCTCAATGCGCTGTTGTTGGGTGAAGCCTATGCCCGCAGTATGGGGCTGGACATCCGCCGGGCGCGGGTGGGCATCGTTGCCAGCGGCGCCCTGCTCGCCGGGACAGTAACGGCCTTCTGTGGGCCGATCGCCTTTCTGGGCATCGCTATCCCCCATCTCTGCCGGGCCTTACTCCGCAGCGCCGACCACCGAGTCCTCATCCCCGCCTGCGCCTTGCTCGGTGCTACTGCCGCGCTCCTGGCCGACCTGGTGGCCCAGGCTCCCGGCGCGCGTGTGGTGCTACCCTTGAACGCCATCACGGCGCTGATCGGCGCGCCCGTGGTGGTCTGGATCATTCTGCAACGGGGTGTCGGGAGGGGCGCCTTTGGCGTATGACACCAACCAGCCGGCGCCAGGGGCGCCGGCCGCCCCGATGGGCAGGGGGGCATGGGGAACCCGGGGTTTATCATGGTCATACCCGAACGCCAGGAGGCGCCGTGGCGGCAATCTTCAATCTCCAATCCAACCATCTCAAAGCCTATGAGTGCCACTGCACTGGCAACTGAAGCCCTGAGCATCGGCTACGCCTCCCGGCGCGGGCCACCGCGGATTATCGCCAGCGATTTAGACCTGACCCTCCACACCGGTGAGGTGGTGTGCCTGCTGGGACCGAACGGCGTTGGCAAGTCTACCCTGCTACGGACGCTGGCGGGCATGCAGCCGCCCCTGGATGGGCGCGTGTTCCTCGACGGCGCCGATCTGGCCGCCCTCGGCCCGCGCGAGGTGGCCCGCCGCCTCAGCGTGGTGTTGACCGAGCGCATCGAGGTGGGCCAGTTGACCGCCTACGCGCTGGTTGCCCTCGGGCGCCATCCGCATACCGACTGGACCGGGCGACTGACGCCGCGGGACGAGGAGATTGCGCGCTGGGCGCTGGAAGCGGTTGATGCGGTAAGCCTTGCCGGAAGGCTCGTCCACGAACTGAGCGACGGCGAGCGTCAGCGGGTGATGATCGCCCGCGCCCTGGCCCAGGAGCCGCTGGTGATGGTTCTCGATGAGCCGATGGCCTTCCTGGATCTGCCGCGGCGGGTGGAGATAATGCACCTGTTGCGCCGCCTGGCGCGCGAGACCGGCCGGGCGCTCCTGCTCTCCACCCACGATCTGGACCTGGCCCTGCACAGCGCCGACGTCCTCTGGCTGCTGGCGCCGGGGGGCACGATGCGCGTGGGTGCGCCGGAAGACCTGGTGCTCGGCGGGGCCTTTGAAGCCACCTTTGCCGGTCACGGTATCAGCTTCGACCGCGCCCGGGGCAGCTTTCGCGTTCACCCCCCGGCCTATCGGCGCGTGGCACTGACTGGCAACGGCCTGGTCGGCGAATGGACCGCCCGCGCCCTCGTGCGGGCCGGGTGTCTGGTCGTCTCTGATCATGAACCGGCGGCCCTGCGAGTTACGATCGCCGGGGATGAGCGACGGCCCTGCTGGGAGGTGCTTGCCGATGGCGCCCCGCCGCAGCGGGTCGCCTCGCTGCGTGAAGTGGTGGCGCTGGTGCGCGCACAAGGGGAGCAGGCGTTGGAACACCACACGTAGACTCCCCCTCTCCCTTAGTGGGAGGGGGGGCCGGGTGGTGAGGACTCGCGGCAGCCATGGCTTCCTGATGCGCTCTGCAAACAACGCTATCCCTGAAAGTCCCTGCGGGGAGGGTGTGGGCGGGCGACGCCCACTCAGAAACAACCTGTCAGCGAGGAGGGTTAGGGAGGGCGCAGCCCTCTCGAGGTAGAACGCCGCCAGCATCGGGAGGTTTTGGGGGAAAGCCTTCCGAAGGCTCTCTCCGGGGTGACACGGCCCCCCGGGGTTTCCCATCACCCCCGGCGGCGGGGCTTCACCGGCGCATGCGCTTCCACCAGGCGTACAGAAACGCACCCAGACAGACCACCAGCAGCAGCGCGCAGAGCAGCAGCATCAGGCCATTGGCCAGTACAACCGCCACATTGCCGGAGGAAGATTGTCCCCGGAGCAACGTATGCAGCGCTGGTACCACGTGCAGCGTTGCCAGCACGCCGAGCAGCGACAGGATGGCCACGCTCTGCATAGCGCGCCGGGCATAGCGTGGCTCCAGAGCGACGACGCCCAGCATGGCTATCGGCATCCCGAAGAGGAGCGGAGTAACTGAGCTGACGCCCCTCGCTCCGATAAAGTAGCGGGTGACCAGACCGATCAGCGTCAGCAGGATGCCTGCCCAGAGGGCGATCCGTGGCGCTTCCCCGAAGCCAGGTTCTTCCTTCTTGCTCATACAGGAGCTTCGCAGACGAGTTTTACCATCTGTCTCTGATGTGAACATATGGGGAAACCGGGTTTCCCCATGCCCCTCCCTGCGGGGAGGGTGTGGGCGGGCTGTGCCCACCCACACCAACTCCATCGGCAGGAGTTTCGTATCATCTGAGAGGCCCGTCAATCATACCCGAATCTCCAACGATGCTGCGTCCAATGGTCAGCGCTGCTTCGGGGAAGCCGACCAGGGCAGCCTGCTGGCGCATCGCGGCCAGGCGCTCGGGCTGTTGCAGCAGTACCAGGGTGGCCCGTGCGGCCATCTCCGGCAAGCGCAGTTGCACGCCCGCGCCCACGCCGGCCACAAAGTCCGCGTTCCACTCCTCGTGGCCGAGCAGTGGGTCAACGATGACCAGCGGCGCGCGGCGCGCCAGCGCTTCGCTGACGATCAGCCCGCCCGCCTTGGTGATCACCACATCACTGGCCACAAGCAAGTCGTCCACATAATCAATTCGCCCCAGGCGCCTGAGGCGCATAGCCGGCCCATCGCCGAGATCGCCCAGTGCCTGGTTCAGCTCCGCATTGCGCCCCGCTACCGTCACCAGCGTGCCCGGAATCTCGCTCATCAGCAATTCCTCAACCACCAGACGCACCCGCCGGGTTTCGATCCCGCCCCCAAACAGGGTAATCACCGGCCGGTCAACCGGCAGACCGCGCCGGGCGCGCACCTCGGCGCGCTGCTTCGGCTCGGCACCTTCGAGGTTGATCGGAATGCCCGTGACCTCCAGCAACTCCGGCGCGAGACCGCGCCGCTCCAGGGTCCAGCGGGTAAAGATGCTGGCCAGGAAATAGCGCTGCACGCCAGGCACCAGCCAGCTACTGTGGGCCAGAAAGTCAGTAATCACCACGTAGAGCGGCACGTCCAGCAGGCCCTGCTGTCGGCGCAGGGCCAGGATGTACCCGGCGATGGGGTGTATCGAAACCACTGCGTCGGGCCGTGCCTCGGCGAACAGTCGATCCAGGCGCGTGAGAAACGGTCGGGTCAGCAACCCGAGCAGGCGGTTCTGGCGGAAGGCTGCAGCGATATCACTCTCGTTGCTGCGCTCATAGAGAAGTCGGTAGAACTGCTGGCCCCGCTCGCTTAACTCCATTTCAAGATGCGCGCGCGTGATCGTGGCGCGCACCACGCTACTGGCGTAGTCCAGCACATCTTCCACCCGCGGCTCGGCCCCGAGACGGCTGAGCGCGGCGGCCAGGGCGTTGGCCGCGCTGCCGTGCCCGGTGCCCAGAGACGCGTAGAGGATCAAGACTCGCAGCATAGGTCCCCTTCTGATGTGATGGGGAAACCGGGTTTCCCCAAACTCTCCCGGGGGAGGGTTTGAGCGTTCCGCCCCCCTCCCAGAATCTCCCCACCGGGGGGGGGAGAAGCACGGTTTCCTCTCCTGGCGGGGGAGGGTTTGGGAGGGCTGCGCCCTCCCAGGAGAATCTCTTTGCACTCCGGTGCGACGCAGCCGCACAGGCGTCTGATACAATAGGCGCTATGCAGCCCCGACGCATCGCCATTGACGCCAGCCGGATCAGTGTCGCCGAGCGCACCGGCACCGAACGCTACACCTTCGAACTGCTGGCCGCCCTGGCCCGCATCGACCGCTGGAACACCTACACCCTCTATATTAACGGTTTGCCCCCGGCCCTGCCACCCGTCGGCTCGAACTTTACCCTTCGTAGCCTCCCGCTGCCCCGGCTGTGGACCCACGCCCGCCTCGGGCCGGCCCTGGTGCGCGACCGGCCCGACCTGCTCTTTGTGCCGGCCCATGTTATTCCCCTGCTGCACCCGCCACGCAGCGTTGTCACCATCCACGACCTGGGCTATCTGGCCTTCCCTGAGGCCCACACCGCCCGCCGCCGCCTGGAGCTCGACCTGAGTACCCGCTGGTGCCTGCGCGCTGCCCATCAGGTCATCGCCATCTCGCAAGCCACAAAAAACGACCTGGTGCGCCACTACGGGGCCGATCCCCAGCGCATCGTAGTGGTGCACCTCGGTCTCAGCAACTTCTTTCGTCCGCCAAACGATCCCGGGCAGATCGCCGCCATCCGCGCCCGCTACGCTCTCGAAGCGCCGTACTTCCTCTACATCGGCACGATCCAGCCACGCAAGAACCTGACACGGCTGATCGAAGCCTTTGCGCACGCCGGGCCCGACGATGCCCTGCTGGTCATCGCCGGGCGGCGT
>JBDNDG010000309.1:0-5629 GCA_046719255.1 Chloroflexaceae bacterium | reverse complement strand
CGCCACGGGCGAGCCACTCAGGAAGAGGTAGGCGAGCAACCAGCCCATTCCCAGCGCCCCGGCCGGCGAGTCGACCCGGAACAGGCCCGAGGCCAGCGAGCCGTAGGCCCCGGCGCCACGTTTCAACGACTCCAGGGCCAGGATGAACAAAAACAGGCTAGCGCCGAACAGCACCGCGCGCGTCAGCATCGTCAGGAGTCGCCGCTGCATCATCGGAGCCTTCGCGTCGCCCGATTCGAGGACCGGGGAAGATTCGGCCTCCAGCATCGCTGCCCCCTTTCGTGACTTCCTTGTCAGCGCGCGCCGGGCGGGTGCCCTCATATGGTCATCTCATTATACGTTCCTTGATGGGTGATGCAAAGCCGGAAATGCTCAGCGCGATGCCCTCGCGCAGAACTGATATTCTGCTGTGAACCTGGGGAAACCGGGATTCCCCTTCCCTCTCCCTGATGGGAGGTTTGGGAGGGTGCAGCCCTCCCAGGAATCGACCTTTTTTCATCTTGTCAGTCTGCGGCGCAGCCGCATTGGCGTCTACGAGGCAAGGAGCATGAACACACACAATCGCATCGGGCGCCTGGTCCAGATCAATGTCAACCCACGGGGCGGCGTGCCCAAATTTCCCGTGCCCGCAGCCAGCGTCACCCGCCAGGGGATCCTCGGTGATGCGCAGCGCGACCGCGAGGCCCACGGCGGCCCTGACCGGGCCGTGTCGCTCTTTGCGTTGGAGCGTATCGAAGCCCTGCGGGCCGAGGGCCACCCGATTACGCCGGGCAGCACCGGAGAGAACCTCACCATTGCCGGGTTAGACTGGGAGCGCCTCCGTCCGGGTGACCGGCTGCGGGTTGGCGAGTGGGTCGAGCTGGAACTGACGGACTATGTGACGCCGTGCAACACCATTGCCGCGTCATTTACCGGGGGGCGGGTTGCGCGTATGTCGCAGCGGCTGCACCCCGGCTGGAGTCGCCTCTACGCCAGGGTGATCAGCGAAGGTGAGATTGCCACCGGCGATTTTGTGGAGCACCTGATGTGAACCTGGCCCGCGCGTGGGAGGGTTTGGGAGGGCGCAGCCCTCCCAGAAAACAACCCGCCAGTGGGGAGGGTTTGGAAGGGCTGCGCCCTCCCAGGGAAGAAAACCTGTCTTCATCTTGTCGGAGTATGGAGAAACCGGGTTTCCCCATCCCCTTGCCAGTGGGGAGGGTTTGGAAGGGCTGCGCCCTCCCAGGGAAGAAAACCTGTCTTCATCTTGCCGGAGTATGGGGAAGCCGGGTTTCTCTATACTCAATGTCAAAAAATAAACCTGTTTTCATCCTTGCAGGACGAGGCGCAGATGCATGGGTTTCTGCATGCCTCGATCTGCAATTTGTCTCAGGAAGGACGGCTATGGGCGCACTCCCCGAGATTCAACTACACCTGCGTCCTGGTATTATCGAGCTGGGTTGGGGCCATCTGGATCGCGACTCGCTGCCCGTGGACATCGTGGCGGCAGCGGCGGAGCAGGCGTTGAGGGACCACGGCGTGGAGGCGCTGGCCTACGGCGCGGAACAGGGACCGGGGCGCCTGATCGCTCAGCTCCAGGCGCGGCTAAAGCGCCTGGAGGGCGTCGCGCCACCCGCGGACCAGGTCATGATCACCGGCGGTGTCTCCCAGGCCCTGGCGCTGCTGTGCACTCTGTTGAGCCGCCCCGGCGATGTGGTGCTGGTGGAGGCGCCGACGTATCACCTGGCCCTGCGGATCTTCCATGACCACGGCCTGCGCCTGGTGGCCGTTCCGGGTGACGCCCGGGGTATGCACGTGGAGACCGCCGGGGCGCTGGTGCAGATGCTGCGGGCCCACAACGAACGGGTGGCCTTTCTCTATCTGGTGCCCAATTTCAGCAACCCCACGGGAGGAACCCTGGCGCCCGAGCGCCGGCAGGCGCTGGTGGCGATGGCTGCGCGCGAGTGTCTGACGGTGATTGAAGACGACGCCTACGGAGAACTCTGGCACGAGACGCCGCCACCGCCGCCGCTGTACCACCTGGCGCCCGGTGGCCCGATCATCCGTCTGGGCACGTTTTCCAAGCTCCTGGCCCCCGGCCTGCGTCTGGGCTGGATGCTGGCCGCCCCCGATCTGGTGCGGCGCTGCTGTGGCTCGGGTATGCTCGATAGTGGCGGCGGAGTGAACCACTTTACGGCCACCATTGTCGCCACGTTGCTGGAACAGGGGCGCCTGGAAGCACACGTGGCCCGGCTGCGGGAGGGGCTGCGCGCGCGACGTGACGCACTGCTGGCCGCCCTGGCGCTGCATCTCCCCACCGGCTGCACCTGGAACCCTGTGCTGGGTGGCTACTTTGTCTGGGTGCGCCTGCCGCCCGGGCTGGACACGCTGGCCATGCTGCCCCTGGCCGAAACGGCGGGCGTGGCCTACGTGCCCGGCAGGCGCTTCTTTGCCGACAGCGGCGGGCATAACTACCTGCGTCTGGCCTTCAGCCTGCTCGGGCCAGCGGAGCTCGAAGAGGGTGCGCGCCGTCTCGGCGCCGTGGCGCGTCGCGCCTTGAAGGGCGTGGTATAATCAGCATGGCAGGCGCGTGACATGCCGCCGCTGGGGTGATCCCCCAGAGGAACTTCCCGACTCCTCGCCCACCATTGCGTGGAAAGCCGCCCCGCGAAACAGGAAGCGGGGGCACGCGCGGGGTGACCTGCGCGTGACGCAAGACGGCAACAGCAAGCATTCCCGCCGATGGCCCGTACGGGCTCAGGTAAGGGCTGAAACGGTTGGTGTAAGAGACCAACGGCGCCGGCAGCAATGTCGGCGGCCAGGCGACTGCGCCGGCTGAGGGGGAGCAAGGTGCGTGGGGCGGGCTCATCGGTGGAAGTCGCAGCGCGACGCCTGGACCACCCCGCTCGCTCGCATCGCAGCCGCGCGGGCAACCCGGGTAATACCCGGCGCGCTACAAGCGGCCTCCGCAGCGCGGAGAGAGAGATGGCGGCACGCGACAGAATCGGGGGTACCGTCACGCGCCCCGCACGGCGACTATCACAGCGGTGCATCGCCGAGCGAAATGATCATTGTCGGGGTACTGTCCCTGCACGGCGATTATCCCGCTATGGCCCGTTCCTGTTCCGGCGGCGCCTCGGCGTCGCCGGCTCTGGCCAGGCTGCCTGACAGATCGTGCGGCACCGTCTGCACTACCGGCAGATCCACCGTAAAGGTTGACCCGACGCCCGGCGCGCTCTCCACACTGATCGTCCCGCCCATTAATTCGACGAGCCGGCGGCTGATCGCCAGGCCCAGCCCGGCGCCGCTCGCCCGCCGGGTCGCGGTCTCAACCCTGCGGAACTCCTGGAAAATGACCTCGAAGTGCTCGGGGGCAATGCCGATGCCTGTATCGGCGACGCTCAGGCGCACCCGGTCGTTGATCTGCCAGGCGCGGATGGTGATCTGTCCATGTTCGGTGAACTTGATCGCGTTGCTGAGCAGATTCGTTACGATCTGCTCCAGGCGCGTTTTGTTGCCCTGCGCCAGGGGTAGATCGGGGGCGATCTCGAGTTCGAGGGCCAACCCGCGTTCGCGGATCTGGGGCTGGAGTTGCCCGATGACATTGGCGACGACGTGACGCACGTTCACCGGTTGCACCTCGACGTGCAAATGGCCAGCCTCGGCGCGGGTGAAGTCGAGAATGTCGTTGATCATGCGCAGCAGGGTGGTGCTGCTCAGGTGCATATAGCGCAGCGGCTCCAGCAAACGCTCATCGAGGGGCCCGTAGGTTCCGCGCCGGAACAATTCGATGTAGCCGATGATCGAGGTGAGCGGATTGCGCAGCTCGTGGCTGACGCTGGCGAGAAACGAGGTCTTCAGGCGGTCAGCCTGGCGCACCTCGTCGTAGAGCCGCGCGCGCACCACGGCGTCGGTGATCAGCTCGCCAATCGTCTCGGCGACGCGGGGCAGCGCGGCGCTCCCTGGATGCGGCGCAATGGTGCCAAGGGCCAGCATGCCCAGGGGCGCTTCCTGGTGGAAGAGCGGCACCAGCAACATCCGCCCGATCCCTTCGCTGGCAACGGCACGGCCCAGGGTGCTCGCAGCCGTCGCCGGGTCGTTCAGGTCGAGGAGGTGACTTTCACCGGAGCGTAACAGAGCGATCAGCGCCTCACCCTCCGCGCCGTCGATCCGCTGACCCTCGTAGCTCCGTCCCTCACCCTCACTGAGAATGTCGGCCACCACGTCGAGTCCTGAGCCATCGGGGGCAAGCAACCCGACGGTCACGCGCTCCCAGACGCCGGCGGCGGCAATGGTCGCAGCGGCGGCGCACACCAGTCCTTCGGCGTCGGGCGCGGTATTGGTGACGCGAGCCACCCGGTTGATCAGGCTCAACTCGGCCAGATGCTGCACGCGGCTCTGCTCGGCCTGCACCCGTTCGCTCACATCGCGCAACAGGATCAGCGCCCCGGCCACGGCGCCATTGGCCGCTTTCAGCGGACGGACGCGGGCCTCGATGGTGTGTTTGTCCGTCTCGGTATAGCTTGCCAGATGGGTGGAGGGCTGGCTCAGATTGCCCAGGATGGGTCGTAAGGCTGTGCCAAGGGGTATGCCGTCGAGCAGGGCCGGCAACGTCCGTCCCAGGGCCGTCCGCGCTTCCGTGCCGAGCATGGCTGCCGCCGCACCATTGATCTCCGCCACACGCTGTTCGTTGTCGAGGACGATGATCCCGTCGGGCAGCGCCGCCAGCGCCTCTCGCGCCACCAGCGGTGCGAGATCGACGATCCGTGAGCGTACGGTGGCGTAGAAGGCGATCAAGCCACTGAAGAAGAGCAGGATCGGCGTCGGATCATCGAGACCGATGGGTCGCGCGCCGGCCAGGTAGGCTATGTTGCCCGCTGCCGGGAGGAGCGATGCGAACAGCACGAGCCAGGCCAGGCGGCGCTCCTGCGCTGGCGCTCGCACGGCTGCCTGCGTCAGGAACGCAAGGCTTGCCGCGAAGCAGCAGTAGGCGTAGACCGAGTGCGCCCAGAACATCGGTCCCCAGGTTGGCCGCAGCCACATAAAGCCACGGCTCGTGTCCGGGACAACGTCTATCCACCAGAACCGGTGCAGACTGTTGCTCATTGCCAGAACAAAGAACACCGCGGCGGGCACGAAGATCGCCGTAAGCACCGGCAGATGGCGTCGCCACTGCTGCCCGGTGTACGACAGGGCCAGCAGCAGCCACGCCGGCATGATCAGCACGATCCCGCCGACCTGCAGTAAGGCCCAGAACACCGTCCCCTCGAAGCTGGGATCGGCAATCGCCAGCGTCCGCGCGCTACACCAGAATGCCAGCGCGCCCATCAGCAGCGTGAAGGGGCGGCTGCTCCGGTAGTACCGCCGGCTCCAGGCGTATGCGGCGAGCAGGCTGGCGGCAATTGCCAGGACGAGGTAAAGCGTGACAAACGGTACTTCAGACATGGTGACGTACCTCTGGCGCTGCCCGCTCCTGGTCGGCGATGGGGGTCTCGAAGTGGTAGGGGCAAGGTCGGGTGATCTGACTATACCAACGTGGGCAACGCCGGTTTTTCCTGACGTGAACATAGCGTTCTGCCCTCCTCCCAGCCTCCCCCCGCGGGGGGAGGAGGGGCCCGGTTTCCGCCCCCGGTGGGGCAGGGCCGGGGAGGGG
>JBDNDG010000308.1:0-5658 GCA_046719255.1 Chloroflexaceae bacterium | reverse complement strand
GCGGGCCGGGACGCCGCCGGGCGACGGGGCCCGGCCCGGCAGCGAGGGGATGACAGGGGACTGAGAAGGGACCTGACCATGACCGATCTCGTACTGATTGAGCGCAACGGGCCGCTGGCAACAGTGACGCTAAACCGTCCAGAGGTACACAACGCCTTCAACGCGCACCTGATCGCCGAACTCCACGCCGCGTGCGTCGCGCTGCGCGGCGAGCCCGGGCTGCGCGCCGTGGTGCTGCGGGGCGCAGGGCCGTCGTTCTGCGCCGGGGCCGACCTGCACTGGATGCGCGAGAGCCTGAACTACACGCACGCCGAGAACCTGGCCGATGCGGCGCGCCTTGACGCGATGCTGGAGGCTGTGAATACGCTGCCGGTGGCGGTGATCGGGCGAGTACACGGCGCGGCGCTGGGCGGGGGCGTGGGACTGGCGGCCTGCTGCGACGTGGTGGTGGCTGCCGAGAACGCCAGTTTCGGCTTTACCGAGGCGCGTCTCGGGTTGCTGCCGGCGGTGATTGCTCGCTATGTGGCGCCGAAGATCGGCCCCGGTCAGGCACGGGCGCTCTTTGTCACCGCGCGCCGCTTCAGCGCCCGGCACGCCCTGGGGATCGGCCTGGTCCACGAGGTGACCCCCGCCGAAGGCCTCGATGCAGCGGTCGAGCAGGTGATCGAGGCCGTGCTCGCCTGCGGGCCAGAGGCTGTGGCCGCATCCAAGGCCCTGGTGGCTGTCGTCGCCAGCCTCCCTCCTGCCGAGGCCCGTGAGTATGTGATTGGCGCTATCGCTGCCGCCCGTACCAGCCCCGAGGGCCAGGAGGGGTTGCGCGCTTTTCTGGAGAAGCGTGCCCCCGCGTGGGCGAAGTAGAGGGAGGCGAGGCCGGATCGCCCGGACTGTTCACAACTCTCCATCTGCCCATCTCCGCAGATGCGTGTTCAGCGTTGGGGTAACCAACCACGGCAGCCGGGGTGCGCAGGCATTCCGCCCTCGTCGGGGTTGGAATTCACACTGCCCTCGCTCCCAGGGGGAGTGTGAACTCACACCTCCGCAGAACGTCAGGGCGCACAGCGGCGTCCATTATCCCCGCGCGTCCTTGCGCCGCAGCATCTCCTGCCAGGCTGCCTCGACCTGAGCGCGGGTGGCTTCTTGGGGGCCGCCATTGTCAATCACCACGGTGGCGTGGGCCAGGCGCGCCGCCTGGGGTAGCTGCGCGGCGATGCGCTGCCGCGCCTCGGTCTCGCTCATGCCCCGCGTGGCTACGAGCCGTTGCACCTGTTGCTCCTCAGGCGCGGTTACCACCCATACCTCGTCACATACCTGCACCCAACTCGACTCGATCAGCTTGATCACGTCAATTACCACCACCGGGCGTTCGGTGGGCCGGGCGGCCTGGCCTATCGCTTCGATAAAGTTGCCAAGTTCGATCCGTACCGCCGGATGCACGATCTGCTCTAACTGGCGCAAGCGCTGCGAGTCGGTGAAGACCAGCGCCGCCAGCCGGCGCCGGTCGAGCGGGGCGCCCGGCTCCGGCACCGCTTCGGGGAAGGCCGCGACGACCTGTTCATAGACGGGCATGCCCGGAGCCTGCAATTCATGGGTCACACGGTCGGCGTCAATCGTGTGTGCGCCCAGTGCCTCAAGCATCGCCAGCACGGTGCTTTTGCCGCAGGCGATGCCACCGGTCAGGCCTATCAGGTAAACGTTGGGGTGTTTCATGGCAAATCTGCTGTGGGCATAAGGGCCGGTGCGGCTGCGCCGCACCCTCCAGGGATGCAAAGGGATTCTCATGGGAGGGCTGCGCCCTCCCAAACCCTCCCGGTGGGGAAGGCGCGCTACCCGGGCGGACAGGGGCATGGGGAAACCGGGTTTCCCCGATGTTCACATCAGCCGTCCATGTGGCTGCGCCGCACAACGCCAGAATGAACATATTCATTCGTCTTGGGAGGGCTGCGCCCTTCCAAACCCTCCCGCGCGCGGGTTATGTTCACATCAGATGAACGCGGTACGCTCCGACGCATACCACTGAGATGAGCCGGGCGGTCGGCATGCGGCGTCCGGCTTGGATGTCACACCATCTCCACATACTCCTGCTTCACCAGATCGCGCTCGTCTACGCCGGCGATGGCGAGCAGCTCACCGATCAGCGCCGCGCGGTCGGCAGCGTCGCGACTGCTCCAGGTACGACTCTTGATCTCCAGGTAGGGTCCAGAGTCGCTGCCGCCCAGGAGGGTATCGAGGTTGATGGCAAAATCGTGCTCTTTGTACATAATTCGCCAGCGCCGGCGGCGCTTCTCCAGTTCCAGCACCTGGTCGGGCTGAAAGTACTCCCGGTAGAAACGCACGGTATGGTCGGCGGGTGCGGTATAGCGGGCGCGGGAGAGCACAATGGCGTGGGGATACTCGCCGCGGATGGCCTCGGCCATCAGGGTGATCGTATACTTCGGCTCAGGGCGCGCCCCCGGATCGGTGCGGTGATCCTCGCGAATACGAATGCGCTCGCGATTCTTGAACAGAAAATAGGTATCGTACTGAGTGCGAATACTGGCTTTCGTGATCGTGACGCGCGGATCTTCGAGGATGCGGCGCACTTTGTCCTCGCTATCGGGGCCGAGGCGCGCCTTGACCTGGATTTCGAAGATCTCAGCCTGCTGCACCCCGCCGAGGGCCAGGATCTTTGCCATCAGGTTGCGCTCGCGAGAGGCCAGAAACTCGTCAATGCGCGCCGAGATAGCCTGGGCGCGGCGCAGGATCGCCTGCTCATCGAGGGTCAGCAGGGCGCGGTCGCGCACCAGCACCCGTCCATCAACAATCACATGGCGCACATCGGCGGCGCGGGCGCCGTAGACCAGGTGCGAGTAGATCGCCTCGGGGTTGTAGAAGTAGCGTGGCGCGCTGTGAAGCTTGCCCAGTTCAACCACGGCGATATCGGCCCGCTTGTGCGGTTCCAGCGAGCCGACCAGGTGTTCCAGATGCACGGCGCGCGCCCCCCAGCAGGTTGCCAGCGCCAGGGCCTCGCGGGCAGGCACCGCGGTCGGGTCGCCGCTGACGCCTTTGGGGAGCAGGGCGGCCAGTTGGATCTCCGTAAACATATCCTGATCGTCGTTGGATGCCGGCCCATCGGTGCCCAGACCGGTGCGCACGCCCGCGTCAATCAGCCGCTTGTAGGGAGCGATGCCACTGGCGAGCTTGAGGTTGCTGGTGGGGCAGGGCACGGCTCCGGCGCGGGACTCGCGCAGCAGGCGGATGTCGTCTTCGGTGGCGTGGGTGCAATGGGCGGCAATGCAGGGCACATCGAAGGCACCGACGCGCCGGGCGTAGCGGATGGGGGTTACTTCGCGCTCGCGAATGCTCTCCTCGACCTCGCGAGCGGTCTCGGAGAGATGGGTGATCAACGGCACGCCGTACTTGCGGCAGAGAGCGGCCGCCTCTTGATAGATCCGGTCAGTGCAGGTGTATGGCGCGTGGGGCGCCACGGTCGGCACGATGCGCTCGTGCCCGGACCACTCCTCGATGAAGCGGCGCGCGCGCTCGAGTCCCTCGTCGAACGAAGCGGCGTCGGGTGTGGGCAGGCGCATCACGGTCTGGCCGCAGATGGCGCGCATGCCGGCCTCATCGGCGGCCCGCGCCACCTGCTCCTCGAAGTAGTACATGTCAACGAACGTGGTTGTGCCGCCGCGCAGCATCTCGGCGCAGGAGAGCAGCGTGCCGACATAGGAGAAGTCCTCGTCCACGAACTTGCTTTCCACCGGAAACATGTAGCCAAAGAGCCAGACATCGAGTTGCTGGTCGGCGGTCATGCCACGCAGCAGGCTCATAGGCACGTGGGCATGGCCGTTGATCAGGCCGGGGATCACCGCGCAGCCGGCACAATCGATCGTCTCGCGGGCGCTGTAGCGCCGGGCCAGTTCATGCGCCGGCCCTACGGCGACGATCTCGCGCCCGCGCACTGCCACGGCCCCCTCGGGAACGACGTTCCAGGCAAGGTCCATCGTCACAACGGTGCCGCCGGTCAGTAACAGGTCTACGGGTTCGGACATTTCCGTACTCCTTCTTCCTCCTCCGATTGCAGGTCGGGGACGTATGCTGGCTATTGTACCAGACTGCCGCACGGGCCTCCTGTGAGGGCCTGACCCTTCGAAGGGTTTCACCTGCTCTGGGATAGGCTTCCCGATTCGGCAACACGCCTCTGCGCCAACGCATGGGAAACGAATAAACGAACGCTTGAGGCGTGCCTGACTCTTCCAGGGATGCGCGCCAACCTGATCAACGCATGCTCAAGGCGCGTCAACCCGGCAGCCGGGCGAGCACAGGCGTCATGATCGGCGCATGTCGTGAACGCGACGGTCTCGTGATACCCTTTGAAGGGCCTGACCCTTCCGGGGCGATTGCAACGTCCTGGTGTTCGCGCCCTTCGCTACGGGCTGCAAGCTCCTCGGGCGCGAACGCCGCTTCGCTACGGTCTGCGCTTCGGCCTTCGCGACGCACAGGAGAGGCTTCGGCCCGCTCAGGATGCGTTCACTTGCCGACATTGCGTGGTACCGTTAACAAACCCCGTTCTGTCCGCGCCGGGTGCGTGGGCGGCCCGCCCGCACGCGGGCCGGGGGGCCGCGTAACCGGGTTCGCCAGCGGTATCTTTGCATTCACTCCGGGGGTGAACACACGGACACCGATACACGGTAGGGTCCGCGCCGAGTGAATAGGACGCGCTCCGGCGATGGGGCGCTTTGTTACTCCGGCCTGACGGCCGAATCTGCTTCGGTATAAACTTGCCAGCCTTCGCGGGGGGTGTACACGGATCACACAAGCGGCTCGCTGTGTGCTATACTCCGCAAGGGAGGGGTTTATGCACGTCCGACGTAGCACAACCGGCTCGATCGCCCCGTGGTTCTTCGCGGGCGGATTAGGAGTGCTCGGGGCCGGGGTGATCATCGCATGGCTCGAGCGGCGCCTGGCGCCGGGCGCCGGCTGGATCTGGCTGGCGCTGACCGTGGTCCTGGGTGGGGCTGCGGTTGCGTTGCTGCGGCACATCCGCGGGCAGGTGCTTTCCTGCGCTCTCGGCCCGCGCCTGCGACCGTTGCAGGTGAGCGGGCTGGCCTTGCAAGCCGTGGGCGCGCTACTCTTCCATTACGCCCAGAACCCGGCTTTCCAGGGTGCGCTGCCGTTGCTGGCCGCTCCCTGGCTGCCCCTGGCATGCGTTCTGAGCGGCCTGCTCGTGCTGGGCCTGGTCAGCATCAGCGCCGACTGCCGGGATGCCGAGTTGCGCGGGCGGGTGTAGACCGGACTCTGCCTGCCGGAGCGGGGTGCAGCCTGACCCGGGCCTGACGACCCCTGGTGATCTGCGCGCCTCTGTGGCGCATCGTCACACTGGTGTGAATCCATGCCCTTCCTCACCAATCTGATCCGCCCCGAGATTGCCGAGCTGGAACCCTACACGCCCATCCTGCCGCTGGAGGTGCTGGCAGCGCGTCTGAACCTGCCCATCGAGCGCCTGGTGAAGCTCGACGCCAACGAGAACCCCTACGGCCCCTCGCCGCGGGCGCTGGAGGCGCTAGCGCGCGAGCCCTTCCTGCACATTTACCCCGACCCGGGTCACACGCGCCTGCGTGCGGCCCTGAGCGCGTACACGGGCCAGCCGGTCGAGCGCATCCTCTGCGGCGCTGGCGCCGA
>JBDNDG010000307.1:0-5738 GCA_046719255.1 Chloroflexaceae bacterium | reverse complement strand
GGCACGGGTCTTGACGATCCTGAGAGCACCCTGCACCAGCTGCTCATCGGGCGCGAGGATCGCTACCGTAATGTGACGCGCTGGTTCCTCAAGAGCTACCGCGAGATCCAGGGCGAGGTCCGCTGAACCGTCAGCTTCGCAGATCGCGCAGGTCGAAGACTGGCCCGTCCTTGCAGCGAAGGCGCGCGCCGTCGCGGGTCTCGACCAGGCAACTCTGGCACGTGCCCACGCCACAGGGCATCACGCCTGCCAGCGCAGTCTGAGCGAATCCCCGTTCCCAGCGCAATGTGCCTGCGCGAACCTGTTCGATCACCGGCGGCAACAGCGGCGCCGTCAGCCCCAGGCAGAGCTGATCGGCCCACCCCAGCGGCGCTCCGCTCAGGGCGGGGCCACCGGCGAGGTGGGCGCCGGCGAGCAGCGTCGGCAGGGTTGCTTCGCCGCTCGTCTCGGTCAGATACTCGACATCCGAGGGCAGCAGGAAGGGCGGTGGCAACACGTCGGCGCCGGCAGCGGCCACCAGCAGCACCACGGCAACGCCCCGCGCCACTGCAGCGCGGGCAAGGAAGAGTAGCGCCGGCACAGTGGGGCCGGCCCCGGCCAGCAGCAGATTGCGCGTCTGATCAGTGAGGGTGAAACCGTTTCCAACCGGACCGTAGACGTCGAGCCGCACGCCCGGTGGCTGGGCGGCAAGCCAGGCGAGGCCGCGCTCTTCGGGCACCAGGAGCGCCTCCACCACGCCGGTGTGCGGGTCGGCGCTGGCGGGGAACAGCGTTCGCCGCAGCAGCGGATCGTCGCTTTCGGGCGGCGCGCAGCGCGCGAGCACGGCCTGCCCGGGGCGAATGGCGCGCGCCAGATCCGGAACGTGCCAGCGCGCCAGGGTCAGAGCGCCGATCTGGCGTCGCTCCACGACGATAGGTTCGTGATAGGGCATGCTACCCTTTCAGGTTGCAAATGCCGGATTGCCGGTTGCCGCACTGGCGTTCCAGGACCAGGTTGTGCCGGGCTGGATGGAGTTTCGGGAGCGCGGGCCTCCCCCCGGCCTTGCCCGCACTCCCAGGCCGCCCCGCCTCACGGTGTTCCAGAACCCTGCGCCCGCGCGGGCAGCGCAGATGCAGCTCGTTCAATTTCAGACGGTACAATGCGGAACTGGCGCGCGCCGGGGCAGCGGATGGAACAAGCTGATTGCGCCAGGGATTGTAGCATAGTCGGCGAAGAGGGCTCCAGGGAGGGCGCCGCACCCCGGACCCTCCCGCACGAGAACTTGCCTATGCCAGCCGAAGTCATCGCGGAGATCGTGCTGAACGCCGGTGGCAGAACACTGCCGGTGCTCTCGTACCGGGTGCCGCCGCACCTCCAGCGCCTCGTGCGCCCCGGGCAACTGGTCTGGGCGCCTTTGCGCCGCAGCCAGGTGCAGGGGGTGGTACTGCGTCTGACGGCGCCCGCCGCGCCTGCTGCGCACCTGCGCGAGATCGCCGGCCTGGCCGACCCGGAGGCGGTGATCACCGGGACCGGCCTGCTCCTGGCGACGTGGGTTGCCGACACCTACCGCGCGCCGCTCCACACCGTGCTGAGCCTGCTGCTGCCCCCCGGTGTGGGCCAGAAACGCGCGACCACCTGGCGCGCCACCCCCGCCGGGCTCAATGCCGAGCTGCGGGCCCTCCCCGAACGCGAGCGGGCGATCCTGTACTACCTGCGTGCCCGCGGCGAACAGGACGAGGCGGCACTGCGCCGGGCGCTGCGTGGCAGCGACGCCGAGCTTCGCGCCGCCTACACCGCGCTGGCTGAGCGGGGCTTGATCGTCGCGGGCGCGACCACGACGCCCCCCAGGGTCCGCCCGCGCGTCGAGCGCCTGGCGCGCCTGCAAGTACCGCTGGCGGCGCTGCCGGAGACGCTGGAGGCCCTGCGTCGTGCGCCGCGCCAGCGCGCCGTGCTTGAATGGCTGGCCGCGCGCCACGCGGAGGCCCACATCGATCCGCCCCCTGCCTGCCCCCTGGCGGAACTCTACGCCGCGACCGGCGCAAGTGCCGCGCTGCTGCGCACCCTGGAGCGACGGGGCCTGGTGACGCTCGAAACCCGCGAGGTGCAACGCGATCCCTTGACCGTCGCCGTGCCGCCCGACCAGCCTCCGCCGCTGACCCCGGCACAACGCGCGGCCTACGAGGCCATCGTTCAGGCCCTCGAGCGGGCCGCAATCCATGCTGAAGCAGCCGACCCCGAGCACGCGCGCGCGCCGGTCTTCCTCCTGCACGGAATCACCGGCAGCGGCAAAACCGAGATCTACCTGCGAGCGATTGCCCGCACCCTGCGGCTGGGCCGCCAGGCTCTGGTGCTGGTCCCCGAAATTGCCCTGACGGCCCAACTGGTGCGTCGCTTCGCCGCGCGCTTTCCGGGTCAACTGGCGGTGCTGCACAGCGGCCTCAGCCTGGGCGAGCGCTACGATGCCTGGCGCCGCCTGCGCCGGGGCGAGGCGCTGGTGGCGATTGGCTCGCGCTCGGCCGTGTTTGCCCCCCTGGAACGCGTGGGGCTGGTGATCGTTGACGAGGAGCACGAACTGAGCTACAAGCACGAGGGCAGCCCCCGCTACCACGCCCGTGACACGGCGTTACAGCTTGCGGCCCTCAGCGGTGCGGTCACCCTCCTGGGCAGCGCGACCCCGGCGGTGGAGAGCTACCACGCCGCGCGGGAGGGCCGCTACCGCTTGCTGGAACTCCCCGAGCGCGTGGGCAGCTCGCCCGGCGCCGACGGGCTGCCCCGCTCGCGCGCCCTGCCGCTGCCAACGGTGCGAATCGTGGATATGCGCAGCGAACTCCAGCAGGGCAACGCCTCGATCTTCAGCCAGTCGCTGCACCAGGCCCTCGCCGCTACCCTGGCGCGGGGCGAGCAGGCTCTACTCTTCCTCAACCGCCGCGGCGCGGCCTCCTTCGTCATGTGTCGCGATTGTGGCTACGTGGCCAGTTGCAGCGCCTGCTCCAGCCCGCTGACGGTGCACTACGACGCCGAGGAAAGCGGGAACGCCGCGGCCCGGGCAACGGTGCTGGTCTGCCACGCCTGCGGCGCGCGCGCCGCGCTGCCGGTGATCTGCCCACACTGCCTGAGCGCGCGCGTGCGCAGCTTCGGCATCGGCACCCAGCGCGTAGCCGAAGAGGTGCGGGCGCTCTTTCCCACTGCCCGCGTGCTTCGCTGGGACCGCGACAGCGCCAGCGGCAAGGGCGCCCACGAGCGCCTGCTCGATGCGCTGCTGCACCACGAAGCCGATGTCGTCGTCGGCACCCAGATGATCGCCAAGGGCCTCGACCTGCCCATGGTGACCCTGGTTGGCGTCGTGGCCGCCGATACTGGCCTGCACCTGCCCGACTTTCGCAGTGGCGAACGGGCCTTTCAACTGCTGACCCAGGTGGCCGGACGGGCCGGGAGGCGCTCCGAAGGCGCCCGGGTGCTCATTCAAACCTACAACCCTGAGCATTACGCCCTGCTCGCCGCCCAGGAGCACGACTACACGCGCTTCTTCTCCCAGGAGATCGCCTTTCGCCATGTGACTGGCTACCCGCCCTTCAGCCGGCTGGTGCGTCTGGTGTACGCCGCGGAGAACCCGCGCGCCGCGCAGCGCGAAGCCGAACACCTGGCCCGGCGAGCGCGCCTCGTGCTCGAGCAGCGCGACCTGGCAGGCTGGAGTCTGATCGGGCCGGCGCCCGCCTTCATCCAGCGCGTGCGCGGGCGCTGGCGCTGGCACCTGATCCTGCGCGCCGCCCCACCAGCCGACGAACGGACGCTTAACGCCGTGCTCGATGCGCTGGAGCCGCTGTATGGGTGGAGCGTTGATGTTGACCCGGTGCACGTTCTGTAATCTCTCTCAACGGTATGTTATAATCCTGATGTAAAAATATGGGGAAGCCATGTTTCCCCATCCCTCTGCCTGTGGGGTCGGCAAACCCTCCCCACAGGGAGGATGTGGGAGGGCCTGGCCCTCCCGGGAAACCACCCGCCAGCGGGGAGGGTTTGGGAGGGCCTGGCCCTCCCGGGAAAAACCTCTTTTCATCATGTCGTTGGGCGGCGAAGCCGCCCGGAGATCTAACGTGGAGTAACACAGCTTCTCCACCAGAAAAGAGAACAATTATGGCCATACGGCGCATTTTTCGCATTGACAACGAAGAGGACAAGAAGATCCTCAAAACGAACTGCCGCCCGGTGAAACTGCCCGATCCGGGCCTGAAGCGCCTGGTGGCGGACATGTTCGAGACCATGCACGCCAACAACGGCGTGGGCCTGGCAGCGCCGCAGATCGGGCTGCCCATCCGCCTGTGCGTGATCGAACTGCCGCCCGAGCTCGAAGAACGCGAAGACGGGACCACCGTCGTGGTCACCCCGGCAGAACAGTTTGTGCTGATTAACCCCAGGATCGTCAAGAGCAGCGGCGAAGAGGTGCTGCGCGAGGAGGGTTGCCTGAGCCTGCCCGGCTGGTACGGCCAGGTGCCCCGGCAAACCTGGGTGACGGTGGAGTTTCAGGATCTCAACGGCAAGCTCCTCCGCCTGCGGCGCGCCGACGGACTGCTCGGCTGGGCCATTCAGCACGAAGTTGATCATCTCAACGGTATTCTGTTTACGGAACGCATTCGCGACCTCGCTACCCTGCGCGAAATAAGCCGCGCACCCGAAGGCAACGAGATAGCTGCATAACCTCGCATGAACATCGCGGTCCTTGCTGATATTCACGCCAACCCTGCAGCGTTGCATGCCGTGATCGAAGATGTCGAGTCCTGGTCACCCGATCTCGTGATCGTCGCCGGTGATATGGTCGGGCGCGGCCCCCTCCCTCGCACCTGCCTCGAACTGGTGCTGCGCATGCGCGACGAGCGCGGCTGGCAGGTGATCCGCGGCAACCACGAGCGTTATGTCTTGCTCTTTGAACAGGAACGCCAGCGCCCCGGTTTCCCAACCAGCGGCCCGCAGTATGAAGTGAGCCGTATGGCAGCCTGGACCCACAGCCAGGTTGCCGATATGATCCCCCAGATCACGGAACTGCCCGAACACCTGTCCCTGGATCTTGACGGGGAACGCCTGGCGATTTACCACGCCTCGGTGCGCCACGACCGCGACGGTATCTACCGCGGCGCGCCACTCGACGAAGTGCGCGCGCAGATTGACCCTTCGGCAGCAGTATTCTGCGCCGGCCATACCCATACTCCGCTGGTGCGCCGGGTGGACTCAACCCTGGTGGTGAACACCGGTTCGGTGGGTCTCCCCTTCGATGGCGATCCTCGCGCCTCGTATGCCCGGCTCACTCGTAAACGCCATGGCTGGCAGGCGCGCATTACACGTGTGCGCTACGATGTCGGCGTCACCGAACGGGCCTTCGCCGAGAGCGGCATGCTCGAAGCGGTGGGGTCCTACGCCCACCTGATGCTGCGCGAACTCCGCACCGGGCAGTCGCTTCTGTTTGATTTCATCCCCGCCTACCACGAACGCATCCTCTCCGGTGCCATCAGCCTGGAGGAGGCCGTCCGCGATTTCCTCACCCGGGTCGAGCGGGCCGCGTGAGGGGGGTGTGGTGCGGTGGAGCTGTGGAGGTGTCAGGTGTGAGCTAATGGCGTCACTCCCTCACCCGCTGCCCGTCCGTCGCCTCAAGCGCCTCGATCATTGCGGCGAGGAGAGCATTGACCGGCGCTGACACCCCCAGACGCGCGCCTTCCCGGGCCACGGCGCCGTTGATCGCGGCGATCTCGGTCGGCGCGCCCCGCAGC
>JBDNDG010000306.1:0-5756 GCA_046719255.1 Chloroflexaceae bacterium | reverse complement strand
GGGGGGAGGCTGGGAGGGGGGCGGTACGCTCCAAACCCTCCCACGTACGGCCTATTTTCACCTCAGGAAGCCATCGGCAAAGTTATGGGTAATGGATAGCCCGCCAGGGAGAGGGGAGTCTACATGTGGCGTCCCAACGCCCTCTCTCCCCTCCCGCTCAGGGAGAGGGAGGAAGGGGGGAAGATCAGCAGCGCATCAGGACGCCCTCCGCCCGGAACCCTACACCTGAAACCGGTGGGGCGAGGTCTCTCACGTGTAGGGTTCTGGGGGGCTGTGCCTTCAAAGGGTTGCACCTGCTCCGGGATGGGGGCTTCCTGATGCGGGGGGAATTGTGCCAACGAATGGGAAACGAATAAACGAATAAACGAATGCGAAAGGCGTGCCTGACTCTTCCAGGGAGGCGGGCCCACCATCAGCCGCGTGAGCACAGGGGCGGTCGCGTCTCTATCTGGCGCACCGGCGCGCAGGGTGGAACCGACTCAACAGAGGCCGTACCGTTCTAGAAGGGCGGTATCCGCAAGCAGGGTTGCGCTCGGCCCATCATATGCCACCAGACCCTCGCTGAGCACGACCACTCGCGGGAAGGCCTCGGCGACCATGGGCAGATCATGGGTGGCGACGAGCATCGCCTGGGGCAGGGCGCGCAGCAGGGCGATCAGGCTGCGGCGGGCGCGGGGGTCGAGCCCTGCGGAAGGCTCGTCGAGGGCAAGCAACACCGGGTCCATCGCCAGAACGGTCGCAATGGCAACCCGTTTGCGCTGCCCCGGGCTGAGATGGTGAGGCATGCGCTGTTCGAACCCGCTCATACCCACCTGCTCCAACGCCCGGCTCACTCTGAACCGGATCTCGGCTTCGGCCAGCCCCATGTGGAGTGGCCCGAAGGCAACGTCTTCGAACACGGTGGGGGAAAAGAGCTGGTCGTTGGGGTCCTGGAACACCATCCCTACCCGTGCCCGGATATAGCGGACGGTGGCGTTGCTGACCGGGGCGCCCTCAACCAGCACGGTGCCGGAAGTGGAGCGCAGCACGCCGTTCAGGTGCAGGAGCAGGGTGCTCTTGCCCGCGCCGTTGAGCCCTACGACGGCCACTTTCTCGCCTTCGGTGAGGCGCAGAGAGACGCCGCGCAGGGCCGTGGTGCCGTCGGGATAGACATAGCGCAGGTCGCGCAGCTCGAGGAGCGGGGGAGGGAGCGTGCCGATCGGTGATGGGTGAGATTGGGCTTCGATGGTCCTGCGCACGGGGGTAGCTTTCAACGCCAGTGGGCCAGCCAGACGATGGCGGCGAGCAGGGCAGCGCCGGCGATCAGCAACCCCTGCTCACTTGTGGTGAGGGGGCGCGGGGGCAAGCCGCGGAACTCGCCGGTGTAGCCACGGGAGAGCATGGCGGCGTGGACACGCTCGCTGCGCTCATAGGCGCGCAGAAACAGCGTGCCGACCATGCCTCCCAGCACCCCGGCGCGCCATGCGATGGGACCGCCAGCGCGGCGCCCCGGCAGCGCGGCGGCGCGGCTTTCCCGGGCGCGCAGCAGGCGCTCGGCCTCGTCAACCAGCACAAACAGGTAGCGGTAGGCAAAGCCGAGCATTGCAACCAGCACCGCGGGGAGGCCGAGGGAACGCAGAGCGCCCAGGATCTCGGTGAAGCGGCTCGTTGCCATGAGCAGCAGGGCAGCCTGTACCGACAGCCAGGTTTTGAGGATAACCGACGTGAAGGCGATCAGGCCCGCGTCGGTGGCCGTGAGCGTGAAAGGGCCGAGGGGCAACCTGAGCAATGGCGCGCCCGGACGGGTAAAGACGAGGGTCAGCGCAGCGAGGGCAAAGGGCGCGGCGATGAAGGCGCGTCGCAGGATCAGGCCAGGGCCGACTGCCGAGCGCAGGACGGCCCACCAGAGCAGCGCCGCGATGGCGAGCATAGCCGGCCAGCGCCCGGCGGGGATGAGGGCCAGGGCCAGCACCAGCGCCAGGGTCAGCAGCAGCTTCACGCGCGCATCGAGGGTATGAACGAGACTGTCTCGATCAACATATGGATCGAGCGATGATGTGAGCGCCATAGCAGTACCGTACTTGTCCGAAGGGAAGATCTGGCAGGGTCGCGCCCTCGCACAAACCCTCCCATCCGGCAATCAGCTTCAGAGAGGCATCTGAGGAACCGCTAGCCGGGCGTTTCCGGGTCGGGTTCCCGGCGACCACGGATCAGAAGCATGATACCGTAGGCCAGGGCAAAGACGATCAGCAAACCAATCACACCGGAGAGAATGGTCGAAAGCGGCCCATCGAGGCCGGGAACGGTGTAATCGGGCAGCAGGTTATAGAGCGGGTCCTGAGCGCGCTCAATGAACCCGTGGTCCTCGGCGACTCGCTCCAGGCCGTCGGGGTGGGCCGAGGCAAGCGGTGCGATCAGGGTCAGCCCGACGGCAATCGCCAACCCGATCAGGGTGACGGTCAGCATGGCGCCGCGGCTCATAGCCCGGCCCAGCGCGCCGGCATCAACACTGCCGGCAAGGGTGGGCACAAGATCGGGACGGGTGGTGGCAACGAAGGCCAGGGCGGCGACGGTGATCAGACCCTCGCCGATACCGATGAAGGCGTGGACGAAGAGCATCGCGGGGAAGACCACCGCGGGGGCGAGGCCCGAGAGGGCCAGTTGCAACGAGGTGAGGAAGGCGGCGACCATCACCGAGAGCCAGGCGGCCACAAAGCCGGCGACGATCAGGCCCCAGGGTTTGCCGCCCGCGGCGCGGATCAGGGGCATGCCCACGCCGTGGCCGACCAGTGCCGTTGCAACGCCCATATTAAAGATATTCGCGCCGAGGGCCAGCAGGCCGCCATCCTGGAAGAGCAAGGCCTGCAAGGCGATCACACAGGTCATCACCAGCATCCCGGCCCAGGGGCCGAGGAGCAGCGCCGCGAGCGCGCCGCCGAGAAGGTGGCCGGAGGTGCCGCCGAGCACGGGAAAGTTGAGCATCTGAGCGGCAAAGATAAAGGCGGCCATCACCCCCATTAAGGGAACCCGACGTTCGTCGAATCCCCGCGCGTGCTGCACGGCGACAGCCAGCGCGGCAACGGTAAGCACCCACCACAGCAAGGCCACGGGGGCGGAGAGAAAGCCGTCTGGAATGTGCATACCCAGCGCCATGGCCTGGCCAAGGGCTTGAATCAGCATACGCTCCTCCCTGAGTCTTCACGCAAAGGGCTGTAGCTGGATTATACCCGATGTAGGCGCGGGGCACAGTCGCCGACGGAATGAATGGGGAAACCGGGTTTACCCACGCCCCTGCCTGAGGGGAGGGACTGGGAGGGCGTAGCCCTCCCAGGAATATATTGTTTTCATTCTAATGTGAACATATGAAGAAACCGGGGTTGGCCGTGCCCCGCCCTGAGAGGCCCCGGGTGGTATGCGGGGACACGGCCTTTCTATCGCTCAGGTTCTCCCGGCGCGTTCGCTGCGCTGTCGGCGCATATACTCTACAACCAGGGGATCGATCAGCTTGCGATCGAGGCCAGTGAGGCGCACCTCCAGATTTTCGATCGCGCCGTAGGTTTCCAGGGCGATGCGGGTGAGGGTTTCGAAATGACCATCGGCCGGGCCGCTGTAATAGCCCATCGTATTCAGGAAGAGCTGGATCTCGCGGGTCAATTCTGGGGTGAGCGGCACAAGTGTTGCCGGGTCAGGAGCAGTAAGATAAAACCGGTGGAGCCGGAGCAGGCGTTCCAATTCGGCAAGGGGATCGGGATGGTCATCTACCCGCAGATCGACATAACGGTCGAAGTTGCCCCCATAGGCGCCGGCGGCGCGCGCGACATAGAGGGCCGCCGACTGGCAACCGCGCCGGTCGCCGCCGGCCGCTTCGCCGGCGGTCAGGGCCAGCAACAACCGTTCGGCGAGTTCGCCTCGGGCGGTCTCGAACCGCTCGGCCATCGCCTCGATGACGCGCGGCCCGGCAAGAATGTTACCCAGCACGACGTATCCCGCGCCCAGGCGGTGACCGGCCCAGGGCATGCAGGCTGAGCCCGTGTAGGCCGCCACTCCGCCGCGCGCATCAACCAGGCCCACCTGGCGCTGGTCGCGGCCCGAATCCTCGTGTAGCAGGCGCGCAAGGGTTTCGGGCGCACTCAAGCCCTGAGCCATAAGCGCCAGTCCGTCGGGGCCATAGCGCACATTGGCGAGCGCCTGGGTCGCCAGGGCGCCCGCCCCGGCGCGCGCCCAGGGCACCACCGATCCGACGGCCAGGAATTTCGACTGCACGGCGACCCCCAGGTCGCCATTGGCGGGATCACGGGCCACGACCGAGAACGTTGCAAGTATCGGCATGGCTATCCCCTTTAGTAGTACATCCGGCAAGCTGTTGAACACAGGAAACCTGCGTTTCTACACCTGGCGGCAAGCGACCTCAATACCGGTTGGAGAGCGGGGAAATCGGATTTCCCCATCCCCCTGCCCGGGGGAGGAAACCGGGTCTCCTCACCCCCTCCCCAGCCGAGCGATGGGCAGGACTCCGGTTTCCCCATCACCAGATCAGGTAGTAGTATACTGGATGGACCTGCGACAAGTGAGACCCGGTGATGGCGATCCGCCTGGTTCATCGGGGCGAGCCGCTCTCGCGCCCCCTTTCCAGGAGGGTGCAGCTGTTATGTTCGAGATGAAGTATGAGTTCACGCTACCCTATTCCAGCGGGAAAGGCGCGCGCCGAACTGCTGGTCGTCAATTCGCGGTTTGTTGCGACAGCGGGGCCTGCGTCCAGTGTTGAGGCGGCAAAGGCGTTCATTGCCGCGGTTCGGCAGGAACTGCCGGGCGCCAGTCACTACTGCTATGCCTTTCTGGTAGGCTATGGAGCGAGTGTCACTGCCGGGATGAGCGATGATGGCGAACCGGCGGGCACAGCCGGGCGCCCGATGCTGGCCGTGCTGCGGGGAGCCGGGTTGGGCGATGTGATTGTGGTGGTGACGCGCTACTTCGGCGGCACGCTGCTCGGTACCGGCGGCCTGGTGCGCGCCTACGGCGATGCAGTGAAGGCTGTGCTGGCGGTACTGCCACGCGGTGAGCACATCACCGTGCGGCGCCTGACGGCACAGATCGGCTATGACGCCTACAGCGCGGCCCGGCGCGCCCTGGAGCGGGCAGGAGCGCGAATTAGCGGTGAGGAGCTTGGCGTTGATGTGCGGTTGCACATCGAGGCGCCTGCCGAGGCATACCCCATGATCGTGGCCGCGCTGGAAACGGCTACGGCGGGGCGCGCGCAGATCGAAGAGCTATGAGAGAGTGATACGACTATGCCGTGCGACATGGGTGCCGTTCGGCCAGAGCGAGCGCGGCGTGCTATAATCCCTGGTGTATGAGCGCGTTGCACCCGTTCACGGTCCATTTCCCCATCGCACTGCTCCTGGTGAGCGGGTTGTTCACCGTGATTGCCCTGCGTCGAGGTGAGCCAGCCTGGGAGACCAGTGCCTACCACTGTCTGCTGGTCGGCTGGTTGGCCGGGGTGGTTGCGGCGCTCAGCGGCTCTTTCGATGCCGCGCGGCAGTTGATTGGCCCCGAAGCGCCCCGGGCCCTGGTTGGCTGGGTCAACGCCCACGCGTTCGTCAATCTTGCGGCGCTGGTCGTCTATGGGCAAGCTCTGCTGCAGCGGCGGCGACGGCCCGATCTGCTCGCCGATGCCATGGCCCGTCGCGGCTATCTGCGGCTCCATGCCGTCGGGGCGCTGCTGCTGGTGGTGGGCGGTTGGTTGGGAGGGCAACTGGTGTACCGGTTTGGTCTCGGGG
>JBDNDG010000305.1:0-5757 GCA_046719255.1 Chloroflexaceae bacterium | reverse complement strand
CTGAGCAAAGATCGCGTGGAGGCGCTTCAGGGGTACGGGGAAATCCGGTTTCCCCATATGTTTCGTTAAGATAATGATGACACGCTACATCCTGCGTCGCCTGGGATTTCTGGCGCTGACGCTGCTGTTCACGTCAGCGCTGATCTTCGTGATCACACGCCTGTTGCCGGGTGATGTGGCGCGGGTGATCCTGGGGCGCGAGGCGAGCGAGCAAGCCCTGGAGGCGCTGCGCGAAGAACTGGGGCTCAATCGCCCGGCCGTGGTGCAGTACGTTGACTGGCTGGGCGATTTTGTGCGGGGGGACTGGGGGCGCTCCTACAGTACGCGCCTGCCCATCCGCGAGGTGGTGCTGGAGCGGCTGGGCAACTCGTTGATGCTGGCCGGTTTGACCCTGCTGATCGCCGTGCCGCTGGCGGTGGCCCTGGGGGTGATCGCCGGGTTGCGTGAGGAGCGCCCGGCTGACCAGGTGATCAGCATCGGCGCACTGGCAGTTGTCGGGTTACCCGAGTTTGTCACCGGGCTGGTATTGATTGACCTGTTCGCCTTCCGCTTGCGCTGGTTGCCCGCGAACTCTTCGATTGCGCCGGACAGCGGCTTCATTGCGGCGCTGCCGCAGTTGATCCTGCCGGCACTAACGGCAACCCTGGTCCTGCTAGCCTACATCATTCGCCTGACGCGCGCGGGTGTGATCGAGGAATTACGGCAGGACTATGTGCGAACCGCCGCATTGAAGGGCCTGCCGCGCAGGGTGGTGATTATGCGCCATGTCTTGCGGAACGCCCTTCTGCCAACCGTCACGGTGGTGGCGATCAGCCTGGGGTGGTTGATCAGCGGCCTGATCGTGGTCGAGAACGTCTTCAACTACCCCGGAATAGGCCGCCTGCTAACCTTCGCTATCGATCGGCGCGATCTGCCGCTGCTGCAGGCGGTGAGCATGATCACAGTTCTGATCTTCGCGCTGGCTAACCTGGCTGCGGATGTGATCTACGCGTTCTTGAACCCGCGCATCCGGTTAGGGTAGCAGGGCTTTCTGGGAATACAGGAGGCGGCCTGTTGAGATGACCATATGGGGAAACCGGGGTTCCCCACGCCCCTCCCTGAGGGGAGGGTACATTGCAGGGGTGGTGGGAAAACCTGGTTTCCCTACCACCCCTGCGACATTCCTCACGCTCTGGCGGCTACGTAAAGTTCGCCAACCTTGTTCCAGTTGACCGTGTTCCACCAGGCGTCGATGTAGGCGGCGCGGCGGTACTGATACTTCAGGTAGTAAGCGTGTTCCCAGACATCCACGCCGAGGATGGCAGTCTTGCCCTCCATCAGCGGGTTATCCTGGTTGGGCGTGCTGACGATGCTCAGGGCGCCGTTCTTGTCGGCGACGAGCCAGGCCCATCCGGAGCCGAAGCGCCCCAGCGCGGCGGCCTTGAACTGCTCCTGAAAGGCGGCAAAGCTGCCAAAATCACTGATAATGGCTGCAGCAAGCGAGCCGGCAGGTTCGCCGCCGCCACCGGGGGTCATAATTTCCCAGAAAAAGGTGTGGTTCCAGTGACCACCGCCATTGTTGCGTACCGCCGTGCGGATGTCTTCAGGAACGGCATCGAGATTGCGGAGCAATTCTTCCAGGTGCTTGTCCTTCAGCTCCAGGTGTTTGGCAATGGCGTTGTTCAGGTTGGTAACGTAGGTCTGATGATGATTATCGTGATGGTAGTGCATGGTCGCCTCATCAATGTGAGGCTCGAGGGCGTTGTAGGCATACGGAAGTGGCGGGAGTTCGAACGGCATCGGAGACCTCCTCTTTCGCTACAGCGCGTGACATGAAACAAGGGGCCGTTGGCCCCTCCATCATTCCTGCGGGCCTCAGCAATGAGGCCGGTTGTAAATGAACCAGGCGTCAGGCGGGAATGTGGTACCGGCAGCAGTGCGCGCCGGCGGCGATGGTACTCTCGCGGGCGATTGGCGTGCCCAGCAGGTCTTCGTAGAGTCGCAATTCCTGCGTACAGAACTGCGGGTGCCGACGTGCGACGCAATCAACCGGGCAGTTGTACTCGGTCAGGGTGAACGAGCCGTCTTCGTGTTGCTCCCACTCGCACATGTAGCCCTGCTCGGCCAGAAGCTCGGCCAGGGCAGCCACCTGAGCAGCGCGATCCTTGCCGGCGAGGCGGGGCACGAACTCGCGTACCAGGGCCTCGCGGCGACGGGCCAGGACCTGTTCAATCGCGGCGGCGCCGCCGATATCCTCCAGGTAGGTCACCAGATCGAGGGCCAGGCGGTCGTAGCCTTTGGGAAAGCAAGCTTCGGCCTGGGCAGTGAGG
The DNA here is from genome assembly GCA_046719255.1 of Chloroflexaceae bacterium. Taxonomy (GTDB): domain Bacteria; phylum Chloroflexota; class Chloroflexia; order Chloroflexales; family Chloroflexaceae; genus JACAEO01. The sequence continues at coordinate 3,448 of JBDNDG010000305.1, read as the reverse complement.
GCGTAGAGATGGGAGGGCCGCCCGACGTTTCGCCGCACTCCGACAACCTGAACCTGACCATCGCGCTCGAGCAGAGCCAGGTGCTGCCGCACCCCCACGGCGCCGATCCCCAGCACATCGCTGATCTCCTGCGCCGTCATTTCGCCGTTGCGACGAATGAGGTGCAGAATGTTGTAGCGAGTCGAACCCTGCTCTTTGCGTTCGGCCATGGTTATGCTTTTGTCAGGTGGTACTATTTAAAAGCATGGTGAGTATAACACGCATTTTTTTGGAGTGTCAAGGCATTGGCGCGCCCGCACAGGGCTAATGCAACGACGTCGGGACAAGCCTCAAAACCCGGTTTTCTGATTCGTTGTGGCGACTTCACCGCCAACACGAGCCAGAAACCGCTCGTGGGGCGGCTGCGCCGCGCCATACTCTATCGCCGGACGCAGACGTTGCAACAGCCCTGGCGCCGGGCTGTTACAACGTTGCCTTGCCCCCTGGCGGAGCGATTCTGTATAATGCAGCGGGGGCGCGGGCCCCCGTTCTATGTCGGGTGGCGCGCTCTCGCGCGCTGCATCACAGGCGGCCAGTGTGGATATCGAACAGCCTCGCGTAGCTTCGCGCCGTACCATCTCGCCGGCATCCTGGCGTTCGGTCTGGGCGCCGCGCCTCGTGCTCGTTGCGATCCTCTTGCTCGGGGCATACTTCCGCATCCTCAGCCTGACGGATTGGGATAGCGATACCGGCCAGCATCCCGACGAGCGTTTTTTCTCCGACGTGGCCTCCACGGTGCGGCTGCCCGGCAGCCTGAGCGAGTTGTACGACTCCTCGCGCTCCCCGCTTAACCCGCGTAACTACGACCGTTTCCCGCTGTACGTCTACGGACCATTTCCGGTGATTGCCGCGAGGGTCGCGGCGGTGATGCTCACGCCCGCTGAAGCACTGCCGGCGCAGGTGCTGCGGATCAACGGGCCGCCACGGGTGGGCGCTGACCCCACGAATCCCGGCGACCGGCGCACCGACTACGGCCCCCCGGTGGCGAACCCGGAGCGGGCCGTGCCGCGCGCCGGTGTGTTGATACAGCTGTTCAACCCGGAGGGCCGCGATCTGACCGCCTACGGCCAGATCCAGAAGGTTGGGCGCGGGTTGGCCGCGCTGTTTGATCTAGGCTCGATCGTGCTGGTCTACCTGATCGGGCGTCGGCTCTCTGGTCGGCGGGTGGGGTTGCTGGCGGCGCTGCTGGCGGCGCTCACGGTAATGCAGATCCAGCAGGCCCATTTTTTTGTCGATCCTATCTTTTCGACGTTCTTCTGCCTGCTCAGTCTGTACTGGGCGCTGCGGGTGGCCCGGGGTGGAGGCTGGTTGAGTTACGGGGCGCTGGGCCTGGCTATTGGCGCGGCGATGGCGAACCGCATTACGCTGGCAACCCTGGGGGTGGCAGCGATTGCCGCTGCGGTGGTGGCGGCGTGGCGTTGGGCCCAGGGCGCCAGCCGCGCAGAGGGCGCGCCGGTCGGTGCGCTGGCCTGGGAGCGTTTTGTGTGGCGCGAGTTTCCGCTGCTGATCCTGGCCGGCGGGCTGACGCTGCTCAGCTTCCGCACCCTCGCGCCGGATGCGTTCACCGGTTCAACGCCTGCGTCGCCGGTGCTGATCATCGAGGGCAGATCGCAGGCGGCGGCGGGGTGGCTGCAGGGGGCAGGGTTTCTCGATATCCGGCCCGAGCCGCGCTTCGTGAGCAACATCAGCTCGGTGCGCGCGCTGGTGAGCGGGGAACTCGATTATCCACCGTCGCAGCAATGGGTGGGGCGCGCGCCTTACCTGTTCCCCTGGGTGAACATGGTCCTCTGGGGCATGGGGCCGGCGCTGGGGTTGGCGGCCTGGGGGGGCGCGGCAGCTTTTGTCGTGGCCGGCGCGCGCCGGGCGCTGTGGCCGCCGGCCGCGGCCTCGCCGCTCAGCCCGGCCTGGGTGTTGCTGGTGTGGATCGGCTTTTACTTCGGCTGGCAGGGGGGACAGTTTGCAATTACGCTGCGCTACCTGCTGCCGATCTACGGTGCGCTGACGGTGTTCGGGGCCTGGGGGTTGGTGCGCCTGGTCGAGCTGGCGCGTGAGTCGGAGCGGCGGGCGCGACCGGCCTGGCAGAGGCTGGCCGCGCGTGGCGGGCCGTGGGTGCTGCCGCTGGTTGTGCTGGCAACGCTGGCCTGGGCCTACGCCTTTTCGCGGATCTACACCCAGCCCCACTCGCGGGTGATGGCCGCGCGCTGGCTGGCCGACCACGCGCCGCCCGGCGCGCTGGTGATGTCGGAGATCTGGGATGACCCCCTGCCGTTGCAGGCCGCCGATGCTGCCTGGGGCGTGACCTTCCAGGGCATCCAGTCGGCGCCGTATGCCGAGGATGAGCCGCGCAAGTATTTCGGTGGCGCGGGTCTGAGTGGGGCCTATGAAGAGGGGCTGCTCGATCAACTCGACCGCGCCGATTATATCACCCTCACCAGCAATCGGATCTACGACAGCACCTCGCGGCTGCGCATGCGCTACCCGGCGCTGATGCGCTACTACCACGCCCTGTTCACGGGTGAACTGGGCTTCCGACTGGCGGCGGAGATCACGTCGTACCCGCGCATCCTGGGCATCGAGATTCCCGACCAGGTGGCTGAAGAGGCTTTCCATGTCTACGACCACCCCCGCGTGCTGATCTTTGAGAAGACCCCGGCCTACTCGCGCGAGCGGGCTGAGGCGCTGATCACCACGGACGTGCTCTGGGAGGAGGTCTACAAGTCGCCAGTGTTGATCGCTGAGCGGAATCCGGCGGCGCTGCGCCTGACCGACGGCCAGTGGCGCCGCTATGCTGCCGGCGGGGACTGGGCGCGTGACGGTCTGCCGCCGCTCCTGGCGCCGTTGAGCTGGCTGCTCGCGCTGGAGGCGCTGGGCCTGGCGACCTTTGCCCTGCTCTTTCCCCTGCTACCGCGCCTGCCCGACCGAGGCTTTAGCCTGGCGAAGATCCTCGGACTGCTGCTCGTGGCCTACCTGGCATGGCTTGCCGGGAGCCTGGGTAATGACCCGGGCATTCCCGGGCGCGGCAATGCCGGAACGGTGGGCTGGGGGCCATTCCCGCTGCCTTTTGCCCCGGCGACGCTCTGGATGTGCGCTGCGCCGCTGCTGCTCGGGGGCGCGGTAGCGGCCTGGCGCGGGCGCGCCGCGCTACGGGCTTTCGCCCGGGCGCGCCGCGCGGCGCTGCTCAGCGCCGAGGCGGTGTTCCTGGGCTTTTTCCTCCTCGGTGTACTGTTGCGCCTGCTCAACCCTGATCTGTGGCACCCGGCCCGCGGCGGCGAAAAGCCGATGGATTTCGCCTACTTCAATGCCGTGCTGCGCAGTGCCGCCTTCCCGCCCTACGATCCCTGGCATGCTGGCGGATTCATCAATTACTACTACTTCGGCTTTGTGCTGGTTGGCGCGCTGACCCACCTCG
>JBDNDG010000304.1:0-5767 GCA_046719255.1 Chloroflexaceae bacterium | reverse complement strand
AACTAGCTCGGATCATGCGTGAAGCAGGCTGGAGCGATGTGACCTACCTCCTGGTCCTCGAACCTCCTACCTCTGGTCGTTTGCCCTCCCAGGGCCACCGTATGTTCACGCTGCTGATATTGACCCTGGGAAACCGGGGTTCCCCATGCCCCCGTCCAACGGGGCGCCAGGCCACCCCAACACCGGTTGAGGGATAGGGAAACCTGGTTTCCCCATGCCTCAACCTGAGGAGAGGATTTGGGAGGGCATAGCCCTCCCGGGAACCAACCCGCCGTCAGGCGCGCCGTTCACATTCGTTTGTTCGTTTATTCGTTTCCCATTCGTTGGCGCATTTCCCCCCGCATCAGGAAGCCCATCCCAGAGCAGGTGCAGCCCTTTGAAGGGCTACAACACCCTCCCCACCGGGGGGGTTGGGCGTAGAGACGCAGCCGCACTGCGTCTCTACACGTTTCATTCTGGCGTTGTGCGGCGCAGCCGCAAGGGTGGCTGTCGGGCAAAGCAGAGTCACCGTCCCCCGGATGAGCCTCCATGCGAGTGGGGAAAGGTTTCTTCAACGTAGATAATCTTGCTCCCCTGCGGTTCAAAGAGGACCGGCACCTGCCGGAGGCCCGGCAACGCAGCGCGAATGGCCGCGTGGCGCTCCTCCGGAGCGTAGAGCAGCAGGAAACCACCGCCGCCGGCCCCAAGGATCTTGCCGCCAATCGCCCCCGCCTCGCGCGCCCGCTCGTACCAGACATCGATCTGCTGGTTGCTGATCGCCGAGGCCAGGGTGCGCTTGCGCATCCAGCCCTCGTGCAGAATCTCGCCGAATGCTGTGAGATCATCTGCCACCAGAGCGGCGCGCAGGTCATGGGCCAGGGCCACCATCTCGCGCAGGGCCAGGCGTCGTGAATTGTCACGCTCGGTGTTGGCACGTTGCTCATGGAGCACCCCTGCAGTTTGCCGCGTCACCCCGGTGTAGAGCATCATCAAACGCGCCTCGAGCTGCCGCCTGGTCTCGGGCTTGCAGATCACCGGATCAACAAACACGCTCTCGTCGGGATTGAACTGAATGAACTGCAATCCGCCGTAGGCCGCAATGTACTGATCCTGCTTGCCAATTGGCTCGCCACAGCGCTCGATCTCGATCCAACAGGCCTCACGGGCCAGACGCTCGGCCCCGGCGTGTCGTCCGTAGTAAGCGTGCAGGGCGTTGAGCAGGCCAACCGTGTAGGTGCTGGAGGAACCCAGGCCGGTGCCCTGCGAGGGGATATCGGAGATCGAGGTGATTTCAATGCCGCGCCTGCAACCGACCAGTTTGAGTGACTCACGGATGAGCTGGTGTTTCAGCGCGTCCACATCATCAACAATCTCCGTAACCGAATAGCTCGCGCGAATCTGATGGTCAAACTTGGCATTAACCGTGATATAAATGTATTTGTTGATCGCCACGCTCACCACGGCCCCCGGTTCGTGCCGATAGAACGCGGCCAGATCGCTTCCGCCACCGACAAAACTGATTCGCAGGGGTGTACGAGAAATGATCATCTTCTCTCCTCTTCCTTCACCCTCCGATGAGGTTCCTCGCTGGTTCGATGTGGCGCGACGCACCGACTGCTTCCAACCGGTAGACTCCTGGCGTTCGCATTATAGTCCTTCGTGCCGCAATTGGAAGCCCCGAAGCGCCATTGTAAGAATACTGTCAACCAACGGGCGTTCCCAGATTAGACCAATTTCACTTGAGCCCTCCGCAAGCGTAGATGCGCGAGGCTGAGTCTCTCCACACCCTCCCTGGAGTGAGGGACGTGGAAAAACCGGGTTTCCCCTCCCACTCCAATCGGTGAATCGGGGGCGCTCGACACGCTCATCAGCAGGAGGTGGGGAAAGCGGGCTTCCCCTGGTTTCCCCTCAACGCTGTGTTCGGTGAAGCTGCAAGGGGTTCTGAGGTATAATCTGCATATGGTAACCATCTTCAGGCGGGCTTGAGAGCAATGCGGATCCACATCTCCTGGAAAGCGTTACTGGCCGTTGTCATCTTTTTTATAGCTGTGGCATTGCTGCTCCGCTCCGCCCTACGGCTCTGGACATCGGAGGCGCAGACTGGCGTGACTGTTAGCCCGGCCCCTACCCTGGCTCTCACCCCTGTCGCCGCCACCCCGGCGACAACGAACCTGCCCACTGTGGCAGCGCCATTAACTCTGACCACGTTGCCGGCATCCAGCCCCGCCGCGCCGGCTACGCCGCCCTCTTCCAACACACTGACCCCGGTCTTCACCATCACCGATACGCCCGTTCCTTCTCCGCAGCCAACCCCGCGGCTGCCCACCCCTACACCCTTTCAACCACCTACCCGCGAACCAACGCCGGCGCGTAATTCGCTGGTAGTCGTTGCCCAGGGGTTCGGGCAACGTGCCGCTGCCGTCAGTTACGCCTTCGTGGTCAGCAATCCCAATCCTGGCCTTCTTGCCCAGAACGTGCGCTACCAGGTTGCCGCCTACAACGCTGATGGCATCGTGCTGCTGACCGACACCGACACCATTGCCCAGATAGGCCCGGGCCAGCGTATGGGCACGGCCAAACAAGTGGTCGTGCCCTCGGGTCTTGCCATTGCCCGCATCGAAGTCTTGATCCGGCCCGGTCAGTTTGTACAGGCGCCACCGCTCCAGGAGCTGCCTGTGTCCAACACCGCCTTTATTCAGGGCGACCCGCCGAATATCACTGCCATCGTCTCCAATCCGTTGAATCGCGATCTCGCCAACCTTCGAGTGGTCGGGATCGCCTACGATGATGTCGGCATTATCGGCGGCGGAACGGTCGAGCTGCCTTTTGCGCCGGCCAGGGGCCAGGCGCCTATCAGCATTCCCATTATTACCAGCCAGGTGGCCACCCGGGTCGAGTTTTTCGCTCAGGTTAGCACAGCACCCTGACCAGGTCGGGCTCGATGCTGATACGCTGTAACATTTCTGTAAAACCCGGGCAGTGTGCGTTTAGACAATATTTAGGAGCCCCCGCTACGCTATGGTATGCGCGCTACGGCAGCACGATCTATCCGAATCGAGAGCGTCCGCAGCCCTTGTGGCCAGGTCGGGCGTCCGGCCGCCACGCCGGCGCCTGAGTAATCGACACAGCATGAACCACCAACCCTTGACGCGATGGCGGAACGTGTTCCTGGATCGTGACGGCGTCATCAATGAGAACCGCGTTGACCACGTCAAGAGGTGGGCAGAGTTTCGCTGGTTGCCGGGAGCGCTCGAAGGGATGCGCTTGCTGACCGAGCACGGCTTTCGTATCTTTATTGTCACCAATCAGGCTGCTGTCAATCGCGGCCTGATCACACATTCTGATCTGGCGGAGATCCATCGGCGTATGATAATCATTGCCGCAGCTCATGGCGCGACGATCGCCGGGTTACGCTTCTGCCCGCACCGCCCGGATGAGGCGTGCGGCTGCCGAAAACCTCGGCCCGGTATGTTGTTGGACCTGGCCAGGGAGCACCAGGTGGATCTTACCGCGGCGTACATGATCGGCGATGCCCCATCCGACATCGCAGCCGGTCAGGCTGCAGGCTGCCGGACTATCCTTGTGCTGAGCGGGCGCACAGCCCTCGACCATCCCGGAGTCCAGGACCATCCGCCGACGCACATTGCAGCCAGCTTGCTCGATGCGGCGCGCTGGTTGTGCGCGCGGACGGCGCGGGTTCCCTCTTCGACTGTACGACAGGAACGCGATCCGTACGCGCTGGATCATCCGGCGCCTATGCATAGCGAATAATCTGACAGGAACAGGCCCATGCTTACCTGGCAAGATGTTCTAACATATGTACGGATCTTTGTGCGCTGGTGGTTCGTGCTCGCCCTGGCGGTGGCACTTGCTGTCGGCACGGCCTGGTACATGTTGCGCCAGCAACCGGACATCTACTTCTCGCAGGCCACGCTGATGGTGGGCAATAACTTCGAGGTCTCCGCGCCCAGTGAGGCGCAGGTGGCTTTGAGTAATGTGCTGGCCGACTATTACGCTGCCCTGGCCAAACGCGAGGTCATTCTCGCCCCCGTCGTCGAGCGCCTGCAACTCACCTTTCCGTGGCAGATCATTCGCGACCGCATGCTGGCCACCCGCGTTGATCGGGGCGCTAATCTGCTCGAAATCAAGATCACCGACACCAATTCACAGCGCGCCGCCGCCATTGCCAACGCTATCGCCGAGGAGTTGATCGCCTACACTCCCAACGCTCCCGAGAAGATCGCGGCCCAGCAGGCCGAGATCGGTCGCCGGCTACAGGAGGCCCAGGCCGGTATGCAGGCGGTGGATGTAAAGATCGCCGAGCTTGAAGAACGTCTCAAGAACCTCACCTCGGCCATCGATATCTCCGACGTTCAACAACAACTCCAGGCGCTCCAGATGGCCCGCCAGCGCTACCTCGATGAGTACACGAGCCTGATCAATCTCAGTAATCAGACTTCGGCTAACAGCCTCACCCTCTTCGAGATGGCTCGCCCCGCCATGGGGCCGCTGCCCCAGAAACGCCTCCAGACCCTGGCGACCGCCGGGCTCGGCGGGTTGCTGATGGCGATTGTGGCCGCTCTGGTCCTTGATCGGCTCGATGAGCGCTGGCGCACCAGCAGCGAATTGCAGAGTCGCACCGGCATTCGAAGTCTCGGCGAACTTTCGGAACCCCTGCCACACACGACAGAGAACTGGCGGGCCGAGAGCAAACGCCAGGAGGCCCTGAACAGACTCTATTCGAATATAGTTCACGCGGCGCGCAGCAAACTGCCGCGAACGCTCCTGATCAGTAGCCCCCGGTCCGCTACGGCGCGTAGCTCTGTCGCCATTGATATCGCCAGGATGTACGTTCGCACAGGTCACCGTGTCTTGCTGGTCGACACTGAGGGTGATACGGCCCATATACCGCAGCTGCTTGATCAGCGCGGCAACCTGCGCAACAGCAACAATGCCAACGGCAAACCGGCTGGCGTGCCCGGCAGCCTGTGGGCCTACGTTCGCCAAACCAGTACGCCTAAACTGCTGGTGCTCTCAGGTCGTGAGGCTGGCTATTCGCGCCTCTCCGAACTGGTTCCGCTGGTCTTCTGGCCAGAAATGCTCAATCACCTGCGCCAGACAACCGATGTGGTGATCTTCGACGGCCCGGCCGCACTTGTGGGACCCGAGGCCGGGTTGCTGGCCCCCCTGGTGGACGGGGTCTTACTTGTACTCAACGGCCGTTCCGATAGCCGCTCGATGGTGATTGACGCTCGCAAACGGTTGACTGGCGAGCCTGATACGCGCTTTCTTGGCGCTGTGATCGCCACACCGGCAGTGTCTCACCCCTTCCAGGGTCATTCCACCGCCAGCGCGAAGCAAGGTGGCGTCCGGGTCTCTGTTAACCGTAGTGGCATTACCATTCTGGTCGGCAATCAGGCCACCACATCAGCTTCACCCCACGCCCAGACGCACGTTCCAAACACACGGCTACTGACCGCAAGCGAAACACCGGCAAGCGCCAGCCAGGCCCACGACAATGCGGCCACTTCACCCAATCCTGCGTCGGAAAGCATTACGCTGGAGGACCTGCTCGAACTTGAGCGCGGCGCCGAGGCCGCTCCACCAGATTTCCCGACGAGTGCCTGGGAACCAGGACCACAAGTCATCATTACTCCACCGCCCGATGAGCCGCCTCCAGCACGCATCGTCGGTAATGGCAGCTACCGCAGCACGACGCCTCCCTCTCGTCAGCGCCGCATCCGGATCCCTAACGGTCGCTACACGGCCCACCCGGCCTATCGCACGC
>JBDNDG010000303.1:0-5778 GCA_046719255.1 Chloroflexaceae bacterium | reverse complement strand
GGCCGCGTGGCGGCCATGGGGCGAACAGAACGCCGCGCGGCGTTACTGAATCATCGTCGGTAGGAGCCTCGTCACGCGGATAAAACGGTACGTCGCACCTGCGCGCAACGTCGCGCGCGCATCTCAATCACCGTACACGCGCTCCGGCATCTCGGCCCGCGGCCCGGAGCGGCGCACAGGCGCTTCGGGCTGCGCCAGGACGGGCATGCGCTGCTGACCACGGCGCGCGCGCATCGAGGCTATGAGCGGTATGAGCGCCGTCCATCCTGCTACCAGCGCCAGGGCGATCTGCGCAAAGGCGATCCAGGTTCCCATCTCCGTCACCTCTCGCACGGCCACGTAGCCTGTGGCCTTGATCCAGGGGTGCACCCGGTACGCCCTCGAACTGGAGCGTCCGGGAGGGCGCAGCCCTCCCGGCAACCCACTTCCCTGCAATGTCAGGAACGAAGGTTGCCGGATACTCCTTTAGCATCTACTCAGTCCTGGTCTTAGCATACACACGAGCCAGCGATTTGTCTAGTCGTTGATCGCGAAACAACCACAGGCTGAGCAGAGCTACGGGAAACGCGGCTACCCCGCTGTTCCTGGCAGGGAACGCTCCGGTCGGTCAGAACCGGCTCCAGAGGTACTGATTGGTCACTTCGTGGTGGAACTGCACCTCAGCCCGCTTGATCAGCGTGCCCAGTTTGCGCGGGCAGCGATCGGCGACGGTGAGCTTCAGGTCGGCGTATTTGTCGCGCACATCCACGCCGAGCAGGCTGGCCATCAGGGCACTCTCGCGGAAACGGGCGATGGCATCGTAGATGTTGTCGGGCAGTGTTTCGCCGCCGGCGCGCAGATGGCTCGAAGGGGTATGGCCCTCGAGACCGGTGCGGAGCAAGGTGTAGATCGCCAGGTACGGATTGGCGTCGGGGGCGATAGCGCGCACCTCAATGCGTGCCGAACGGGCATTGCCGATGGGGATGCGGATCATCGCGCCGCGATCGACCGCCGAGGCTTTGATTTCGTTCGGGGCCTCGAAGTGAGGATCGAGGCGTCGGTAGGCGTTGACGCTGGAGTTCAATACCAGGCAGAGGTCCTGGGCGCTGTGCAGGATGCGGTCAACGAAGCTCCAGGCAAACGACGAGAGTTGCTCTTCGCCCTGCGGGTCGTGGAACAGGTTTTCTTCGCCGCGGGCCACCGAGAGGTTCGTGTGCATGCCGTTGCCATTGATGCCCGTTACCGGTTTTGGCAGGAAGCTGGCAGTCATATCCAGGCGGCTGGCCACCTGCCGGCAAATCAACTTGTAGAGCAGGATCTGGTCAGCAGCGACGGTCGCCTCGGTGTAGCTATAGTTCATTTCGAACTGCGAGGGGGCGACCTCGGGGTGATCCTTCTCGTTGGCGAAGCCCATGGCCCGCTGCGCTTCGGCGCAGCTATCAATAAAGGTGCGCAGCGGATCGCCCGGTAGCGAGTGGTAGTACCCACCGGTGCTCACAAACCTGAACTCGCCGGTATCGCGGTAGTGTTGCTCGGCGTTGCGTCCCTGAAAGAGGAATCCCTCGATCTCACTGGCCACGTGGCAGGTTAGCCCCTCACGCTCAAACAGGTCCGCCGTGTAGGTGCGCAGGCGGGTGCGCAGATCGGCCTCGTAGGGCGAGCCGTCGTGGGCGCGCACTTCACCAAAGACCAGCACCTTGCCGGGGCCGAAGATGTCGGCGGGCAGCCAGTAGAAGGCCGGCCAGTCAATTGCCAGGCGCAGATCCGACTCGGACTGCACCGAGAAACCGCGGATCGAGGACCCGTCGAAGGTCAGGTTGTCGGCTGACTTGAGCAGGAACTTCTTGTCGTAGTCGAGCATGTGCAGCCGGCCTTCGAGGTCGCTGAAGCAGACTGTTACCGCCTTGATGCGCTTCTCGTCGCTGAGGTAGCGCATCCGTTCTTCGCGGATGGTATCGGCGGGGACGCGGCGCAGGCGCTGGGCCTTCGCCTCCAGGTTGAGTTCTTCGAGCTGGTCGTAGGGGATTTCCAGGAAGTCACGCAGTTGAGAGGACATACAGGTTCCTATTCTTGTACGTGTTCACCGTCTCCTGGGAGCGGGGGCGGTGTACCCTCGAACGTTGACGGGGCCGGACGCCCACGCTCCCGGGTGTGCGTGGTTACCCGAGCGCTGAACACGTACCTACTCTTCTACCGGCACCGCCGCGGCCACTTCGGGGGGGATGCCGAGCAGGTCGGCGGGCGCCCAGCCCGCCACGTCCCGCAGGTTCACAATCGCGTACCAGTCGCCAGCGGCGGTACGGCGGGTCAACTCCACCACTTCGCCCTGGTTGACCCGGTCGAGTTCAGTGCTGGCGCGGTCGGGGCGCTCGTACACCGGGCCGGTCACGAAGACGGTGACCACGGGGGCCACGGACACGCTGACCCCCGGCGGGATGCGGAGCAACGTCGCCGAGACCCAGCCGATCTCATCGCGCACCGTACGCACGCGGTACCAGGCACCATTGGGGGTGCGGCTGAGGAGTTGCACCTCCTCACCGGCATTGATACCGGCCACCACGTTGTTGGCGACAACGATGGGTTGCCGACGCACGTTGCCGCCGTTGCCCACAGTGGCCACCGGACCGGTGGGCAGTTCGGGGGTGGCGGTGGGGGCGAGGGTGGGTGTGGCGGCAGGCGCGGGGGTAGGTGCACTGGTGGGTGTCGGCGGGGGCGTGGTAGGAGCCTCAGCCACCGTCTTCTCGAAGAACGCCTCGGCGAACCCGGCGATGGGGGGCACGCTCAGTTCTACCGGGGCGCTGCTGGCGCCATCAGGTCCGCGGGCGACCACGGTGTAGCTGCGGCCCTCGGTGGGAGTGGGCGCGTCATCGGCCCGCTGGACCTGCAATTCGGCCCGGTTGTTGCGGACTGTAGCCCGGGCCTGGTCGGGGTTCATCCAGGCAAACGGCTGCCCATCTTCAAGCAGTTCGGCGGTGACGACGGCGCCATTGGCGAGACCGGTGGTCTCGATAGTAACGCCGATGGTCAGCGGATCGACGCGGATCAGGGCCGCATCGCGCACGCGGAGCGTTACCGGCACCGGCGTGGGCGCTACCGCGGCCTGGTCGCCGCCAGGAAGCAGTGTGAGCACTAGCGCCAGGACGCCCAGCAGCACCAGAATGGGAACCAGGATCACCAGGATCTTCCCGGCAAGGGAGAGGCCCGCAAAGCGCTGGGCCATGCTGGTTGGTTCTTCCTCAATCGGCAGCGAAGTATAGTCGATCGGCTCGCTGACCGACGGGGGGCTTGTCGGAGGAGTCTGTGCCTGGCGGGCGCGCCGCGCAAGCAGCACAACCGCCACCAGAATGACCAGGACCAGAACGATTAACCCGATTATGATCGGTAGATCGAGCTGGCTGAGCAGATCTTGCATAGCGACAATGTCCTTGTATTCTGTGGCGCGTCTGGCACGTTCCATGCCACCCCGAGCGCGGCGAAGGGTCCCCGCCGAGATGCGTCCCCTTCGACTGCGCTCAGAGCAGCGGCTGCGCTCAGCATTGACCTGTGACGTGCCGGTGCGCCATAGAGACGCTCATGCGACTTCGCTGCGCCACGACCTGATGAAACGGCGTGCTTCGGGAGGGTTGGGCCCTCCTGAACCCTCCCTGCCGGGCAGGGGTTGGAGAACCCCGGTTGCCCCTGTGTTCGTATCATGCGACACATCCCCACTATGATATGACAAGGATGGCCGTTCTGCAAACGTGGTATAATCGCATTAGTTGCCCATGCGGCTGCACCGCGCACCACGGGGTTGGAAAGGGTTTTTCACGGGAGGGCGCGTACCTCACGCAGCTTCGCACCGGGCAGACGTGCGGAGCGACCCGGATCCCCCGGTTCACAGCCTGGTTCCGCGGGCACGATGCAGAGAGGACCTATGCCACAGCATATTCTGGTTGCCGTCGCCTGGCCCTATGCCAACGGCCCGCGTCACATTGGTCACGTGGCCGGGTTTGGCGTCCCGGCAGATATCTTTGCCCGCTACCACCGCCTGGTGGGCAATCGCGTGCTGATGGTCTCGGGCACCGATGAGCACGGCACGCCGATTACGATTGTTGCCGAGAAAGAGGGCCTGACGCCCCGCGAAGTGGCTGATCGCTACAATCGGATCATCGCCGACGATCTGCGCAATCTGGGTCTGAGCTACGATCTGTTTACCCGCACGACCACGCTCAACCACTACCGGGTCACGCAGGATATCTTCAAAACCCTGTTTGACAAGGGTTATGTGCTGCGCCAGGAGACGCTGGGGGCCTTCTCGGCCACCACGGGCCGCACCCTGCCTGACCGCTACATCGAGGGCACCTGCCCCCTCTGCGGGTACGGCGAGGCGCGTGGCGATCAGTGCGATAACTGCGGTAGCCAGCTCGATCCGACCGATCTGATCAATCCTCGTTCCAAGGTCGATGGTACCCCGCCGGTCTTCAAGACCACCGAGCATTTCTTTCTCGACCTGCCCGCATTTGCGGAGCGCCTGCAGAACTGGATCGCGAAACAGGAGCACTGGCGACCCAATGTCCGCAGCTTCTCGCTCAACTTTATCAAGGATCTGAAACCGCGACCGATCACCCGCGACCTGGACTGGGGGGTGCCGATTCCGCTCCCCGAGTACGAGCACCGTGACGACAAGCGGATCTACGTCTGGTTCGACGCCGTGATCGGATACCTCTCGGCCAGCATCGAATGGGCCCATAACCGCGGCACCTCCGATGCCTGGCGCGACTGGTGGCAGAACCGCTACGCTCGCCACTATTACTTCATGGGCAAGGACAACATCGTCTTTCATACGGTGATCTGGCCGGCGCAGTTGATGGGCGTGTCGAGCGACGGACACTATGCAGGCATGGCCGCGGGGGCCTTCGCTGAAGTGCCACTGCAGTTGCCCTATAACGTCGTCAGTAGCGAGTTCCTGACGATGGAAGGGAAGAAATTTTCGAGCAGTCGCGGCGTGGTGATCTACGTTAAGGACTTCTTGAGCCGCTACGATGCCGATGCGCTGCGCTACTTCCTCACTATCGCTGGCCCTGAGAACCAGGATACCGATTTTACCTGGGCCGAGTTTGTGCGCCGCAACAACGACGAACTGGTGGCGACCTGGGGCAACCTGGTCAACCGCACCCTTACGAATGTGTACCGCACCTTCGGGGCAGTGCCCCGCCCCGGTACGTTGCAGGAGAGTGACCAGCGCTTGCTCGATGAGGTGGAGGGCGGTTTCGCCAGCGTCGGCGCGATGATCGAGGATGTGCGCTTCAAAGCCGCCCTGACCGAAGCCATGCGCCTGGCGGCTCAGGTTAATAGCTACCTGAGCGAGCAGGAGCCCTGGAAGGTGATCAAAGATGACCCCGAACGCGCCGCGACGGTCTGGTATGTGGCCCTGCGCTGCGTGAATAGTCTGAAGATCATCTTTACGCCCTTCTTGCCCTTCAGTAGCCAGCGCCTGCACGAGTACCTCGGGTTTGATGGGTACATTGCCGGACCACTGGAGTTCAAAGAGTACACCGAAGAAGACGGGCGCAGTCATCGGGTGCTGACGGGTAACTATAGCTGCTGGATCGGACGTTGGGAGCCGCCGCGTTTGCCGATTGGTCAGACCCTGCGTCAGCCTGAGCCGCTGTTCAAGAAGCTCGATGAGAAGATTATCGAAGAAGAACTCGAGCGGATGCGCGCGACCTTGACGTAATCGCATATTGCTTCTGGCACTCTACCTGGATTGCTTTCGGAGGGGCCTGCAGGCCCCTCCGGGCTTTTGCCTACGGGCGTGGC
>JBDNDG010000302.1:0-5789 GCA_046719255.1 Chloroflexaceae bacterium | reverse complement strand
CCCGGGAGCGCGGGCAACCTGCCCGCATCCAGACCATTGCCGGCGGGACGCCCGCGCTCCTGGCGCGGCGTGCATCTGCTGGCGTCCCAACACCCGCCCCCCCCTCTCCCGATCAGGGAGGGGGGGCCGGGGGATAAGGAGGAGCAGCCGTGGCCCGAACAACGCGACCCGTGAAAAGGCCACCGCGGCGGGGCGCCGGGGCGGCAACTACGGCGCCCGTGGTTGCGGCTGCGGGTACGGCTGTGGCGCCACCTGGAGCCGCACCGATGCCTCGGCAAGAATGACATTGGTAATGTCGTTACGGTCGAAGATCGTTACCACGATCGCGCCGCCCTGCGGCGGCAGGGTAAAGGTAATCTCCGCGCTGAAGGTGATCGGTGCGCCGATGAGCCGCGGGATGTTGACCGGGAAATCGCCAGCGCCCAGTTCGCGGTTGGCGGCATCGGTGATGCGGTACTTGAGCCTGCCCTGGTAGGGAGGGACGGTAACCTGCCCGTCAATCACCACCGGGCTGCCCACCAGGGTGTCGGTGAGCGGGGCGGTGATGGTGATGCGCTGATTGCCGCCCTGCCCGCCGGGCGCCGTGGTTGGGGTGGGCGTGGCCCGCGGCCGCACCTGGAGCCGGACCGTCGCGCTGGCGATGATCTGGCCCACGCCATCGCGGTCGTAGATCTCGACGATGATCGCTCCACCCTGGGGTGGCTCGGCAAAGGTGAGCGAGGCGACGTAGGGTACGTTGGCGGTCTGACCAGGGGCCGGACGTACCGGGAAGCTGCCCTGGCCGAGGTTCTCGCGCGCCGGCGTGCGGATAATGTAGTACAGCTCCCCGAACTGCGGCGGCAGGGCGGCGCGCCCGGTGACGACCACGGGGCTGCCCACCACCGTGTCGGTGGGCGGGGTTTCGATCGTAATTGCCTGGCGCGCTGGTAGCGGGGTGGGAGTAACCGTCGGCGGTGGCCCGGCTACCACCAGCGGCAGCGTGGCGCTGGCGCGCACCTGGCCGTTGCCCGGGTCAAGCTCCAGGAGTTCAAGAGTTACCTGTCCTCCTCCCGGCGGCAAAGTGAAGAAGACCTGAGCCGTGAAGCGCCCGCCCCCCTCCTGGGTGCCTGCTACCCCGAACTGCCCCACGCCGATCTGTTGCCCCCGCGCGTCGCGCACCCGGTAGGTAAGCTGGCTGCCCTGGGGGAGCCGCACAGTGCGCCCGACCACCGTCATCGGGCTGCCCACCTGCTGGTTGGCCGGCGGCGACTCGATGATAATGGCCTGCTGTTGCGGCGCCACGTTCAGATCAATGCGCGCCGTTGCCGCAACCTGGCCCGTGGCGGCGTCCTGGTCGGCAAGCTCGACGCTGATGCGCCCGCCCGCCGGGGGCAGCGTGAAGGTCAGGCTGGCGTTGAAGCTCGCCGGGCCGCCGGGCGCTCCCGCGACGGGGAACGAACCCTGGCCGATCTGGTTGCCCGCGGCATTGAGCACGCGGTAGGCCAGCGAGCCCTGGAAGGGATAGCGCGCCGTGCGCCCGGTGATCACCACCGGGCTGCCCACGGTGGTGCCCGGTGGCGGCGTGTCGATCAGAATGGCCTGCGGCGGCGCCACTACCAGCACCAGAGTGGCGCGGGCCACCGGCGGCGCGCCGGCGGCCCCCGGCTCGATCAGCTCCAGAGTGATGTCGCCGCCTCCGGGGGGCAGGTTAAAGGTTAGCGAGGCGTTGAAGATGCCCGTGCCGCTCGAAGTGGCCGAGACGGGGAAGGAGCCGCTGCCGAGCAGGCCGCCCGCGGCGTCGCGGAAGGCGTAGCTCAGACTATTGCCGGCGGGCACTTTCGTGGTGCGCCCGGTGATCACCACCGGGCTGCCGACCACCGTGCGCGCTGGCGGCGAGTCGATCAGGATCTCCTGCTGCGTCGAGGGCGAGGGTGAAGGCAGCGAAGGAGCCACAGGTGTGGCGGTCTCGGCGCCGGGGGTGGGCGCCTCCCCGGCGCTGAGTCGTACCATCACCGAGGCAATGGCCCGGATCGAACCGTCAGCCGCGTTGATCTCCACTACCTCGAGCCGCCCCTGCCCTGGTTTATCCAGCGTGTAGGCGATGGTTCCGCTGAAGGCGCCAGGGCCGTTCTCCGGCCCGGTGGTCGTGAAGAACCCCTGGGTCAGCAGAGTACCCTCCGGGCCGAAGAGACGGTAATTGAGGTTGCGCTCAAAGGGTTGCTGGGCAACCGTGCCGCTTACTACGATAGGCGAGGCGACGGTGGCGTCGCTCAATGGCGTGATAATGGTGATCTGCTGCGTCGCGCCGGTCGGCAGGGCGGGGGTTGCGGTGGGCTGGCGGCCCAGCGCTCCACAACCGGCGAGGAGCAGGCTTACGCACCACAGCAATACCATGCGCCATCGTAGCGTGTGCGGCACAGGTGTGGTCGAGTGGCACATACAGGGTACCTCGTGGGGCCACGGCGCCAGGCGCCATGGCCGTGAACGCGCGATTACTACTTCAGGTGGGCGCGAAACCAGGCCACCTGCTCCTGCGCCGCATAGAGCTGGTTGGCCGGCTCCTCCAGACCGTGCCCCTCGCCAATGAAGCGCACCATGCGGGCCGGCAGGCCCCGGTTAGCCAGTTGCAGGTGCAGGTTCTCGTTCTGTGTGATCGGTAAGAAGTCCTCAGTGCCGTGGAAGGTCAGCACCGCTGCCTTGATCCGGCTCGCGTTGTACGCTGGCGAATCGCGCCGGTACTCTTCGGGGATGTTGTAGGGCGGCAGGCCCTGAATATATGGCACCAGCCGGTCGTAGCCCCGTGTCCAGTCGGTAATCAGGTCAATGAAGGCGCACTGGGGGTTGGCCGCGGCGTAGAGATCCGGGTGGCGCACCAGGCTCTGCAGGGTGAAGTACCCGCCATACGAACAGCCGGTGATACCGACTTTGCCCTGCTGCGTCCAGCCACGGGCAATCATCTGGCGAACGATCTCGGCCTGCTCGTCAATGTCAATCGCGCCGAAATTGTCGCCATCAACCAGAGCATTGAAGACCGCCGGGGTATAGCCGGCCCGTCCGGCCAGCGGGGTAACCAGCAGTGGAAAACCCATGGCCGGCAGCAGCGCGTAGGGGTTTTCCACGTTGACCAGCCAGCGGTTCACCATCGCCACTCCCGGTCCCCCTTCCTGCCATACCACCAGCGGCGCGTTGCGCGGGGGGAACGGCGCGTCGGCAGGCTGGATGAGCACCCCTACCCGCGTCTGCCCGTTGCGCAGGGTGAAGCGCACCGGGTCCTGGCGCAGATTGGCGAACAGCCGCAACTCCTCGTTGAGCCAGGTCAGGCGCTTCAGCCCGCGCCCGTCCCAGCCGAGCCGGTAGATCTCGGGCGGCTCGGTGTAGGAGCTGAACATGAAGACGATCTCGCGGCTGGTGTTGGTGGCGAAGACGTTGTAGTAGGAGCCGGCCCGGTCGGCCAGGTTCCGCAACTCGCCACTGACGCGGTTGTAGTAGTAGGGATGCCGGTCGGTGCCCTTCATGGCGCGGAAGATGATCTCGTCGGGCGAGATAAACTCGGCCACGGCGCTCGAGAAGGCCCCGCTGCTGAACAGATCACTCTCCAGCCGCCCAACCTCAACGCCCGAAAGATCGTAGAACCGGTATGACGTGCGTTCGGAGAACTGCGGGGTGTAAATCGGATAGCGCCGGCCCTTGACCCGGGCCGGGTGCCAGGCCTGCACCAGCAGGGTGCGCTGGTCGGGCGACCAGGCCTCAGCGGCCAGGATGGGCGGCAATACCCCGCTCGGCTGGATGATCTGCACCGCGCCGGTGGCCCAATCAACAATGTAGGTGTTGTTGTATTGCAGGATAGGGTTTTCCGCAGGGGCCAGGTTGCCGGTCACATCGCGGTAGACCTGCTCAGAGAGCAACGCCCCGTCAAAGCGGGGGCGCTCCTGATCCGGGTCGAGCAGACCGAAGATTGACATCGCAAGCCGGCCGGAGTCGCGCGTCCAGGTATCACCGAAGAGCACCGATGCCGCGGGCACGGTGGTCACGTAGCGCAGGCTACCATCGAGGCGCCCGAAGAGCGCAAGGTCGAGGGTTTCGGGTGTGGCGGCGACGTCGCCCGTCTCGGCCTCGCCCTCCTGGCGCATCCAGAGGCGCTGGAAAGCCGGGTGGGCGCGGGCCCGCGCGACGGCGCGCTCCAGCCCGGGCGGCAGGGGCACTGCGGCGGCATAGGTGACGCCGGGAGCCACGCGGGTAACCGGCACGCGGATCGGCGGCGACATCCCGGCCTCTTCTTCGGCTTCGGGCGGTAGGAGCGCCAGGAGAAAGCGGTCGAGATCCGGAGCAACCGACACGATGGCAGCGTCGGACGGTAGCCTGATCCGCTCGGCGCTTATGTTCAGCGTGGCACGGTTGATACGCACCTTCACAAATGCTTCTTCGACGGTATTGGCGCGTTCATCAACGGCCAGCGCCCCCACGTGCTGGTTGTCGAGCCAGGCGAAACGCGAGAAGCCGGCGAGCGGCAGGGGCACCAGACTGCCGAATGCCTCGGGGTCGATAGTCCTGATCGTGCCATCGCTCAGGTTCAGGAATCCCACCTGCTCTTGCGAGAGTACGAAGATTGTCTGGTCATCGGGGCTGGGCGGGCTGAAGGGCAGATACAGCACCGTTTCGGTCTGGATGCGCTCGAGACGCTTGACCTCCTCCGGCTCCAACAGATCCTGCCGCTGACCAGGACGCGAGGCGTCAATGTTGACCACGTTGTTCCGTGTTTGCTGGGCCTGGGCCGGGACGACAACCGTCGCGCAGGCAAGGATCAGCAACAGCCGTAACCACCGCCGGAGGTGCATTGTGATGGCTCCTTCTAGTGTGAACATATGGGGAACCCGGGTTTCCCCAACCCCCCGCCCACGGGAGTGGCACGCCCTCCCCATCGGTAGGGTTTGGGAGGGCGCAGCCCTCGGTGGAAAAGCTCGCATACGAAGATGAGGAACCCGGGTTTCCCCAACCCCCCGCCTACGGGAGTGGCACGCCCGCGGCGGAGAAGATGTGAGAGGGCGCAGCCCCCCCGGGTAGACCCCCGTTTCATCTCCGCTGTCAGGCGACGCAGGCGCGACAGCGGCTGGAGTGGGCCTGTCATTACCTGGCGCCACAGTGTAAAGCGGAATTGGATCAATCATATCAAACTTTTGAGGAAAATGGTATACTGTGCCTTGAATAGTCTTTACGGTTCCGCGACACTGACGCGCCGGGAACCTGCCTGGCCGACGGGCCCGGAAGGATGCTGCCCCACCGGGAGCGCCTCTGTCCAGCGGGTGGTGGCGTGGCTCAGCCGCATGAATGTCCGGCGAGTGTTGCCCCCGGCGCGTTATCGTGACAGGGGGGCGCAAAGGCAGCGAACCTATGGAGTGCGCCGAGGCGCGGCAGTTGCTCGATGCGGGGGTGGTGCCAGGGTCCACTGACTCGCGACGCGCGGTGTTGGGGTTCCATTTATCTCGTTGTGCCGCCTGCCGCGCTTATCGAGAGCATCCGGGCGACCTGGGGCTGCTCGCTGCGCTGCTGCTGGAGGCGCCGTCGCTCGCCCCCCCCGCACCGCTGCGGCCCCCGCTGCCGCGGATGCGCCGCAAACCCGTGTGGCCAGCCTGGGGGCGCTATGCCGCCTGGGCCGTGGCTATCGCGTTGCTGGTCGGAGTGGGACTGGTGGCGGGTCGTATTGTCGTAGCTGCCTACACCATTCAGAGCAACCTGGCGGCAATGCAGGTGACCGGCGCGCCCCACCGGAGCGCCTCGGCGCCGACCGTGGGGGTGGCCGGCGCCCCGCGGGG
>JBDNDG010000301.1:0-5826 GCA_046719255.1 Chloroflexaceae bacterium | reverse complement strand
CGTACCGTGCTGCGCGATCACCGCCGGAGTGTGGCGGTCATCAGTAAGGATGGCCGCCTTCGGAGCGTGCTGCACGCCGCGAACCACCTCGGCGAGGGGACGGGCATGGGCACTCAGGAGCGCGGCGTCGTGCCACGGCTCGCCCAGGGCGGCAAAGGCCAGTTGGTACGAGGTGGGCGCCGGGACGATCTCCAATTCTTCGGGCGCAAACCAGCGCCGCAGACTGGCGCCGATCCCGTACCACAGCGGATCGCCCGACGCCAGCACGACCGCCTGTTCGCCACTCTCGAGGGCCTCGCGCAGGCGCCGGGCCACGGCGGGCAACCCCGGGCGCACACTTAGCCGCTCACCGCTGTAAGCCGGGAAGGCCTCCAGGTGGCGCTCACCGCCGACCAGGAGATCGGCGTGCAGTACGCGGGCAATCAAGGCCTCAGGGAGACCGGCGCAACCGGCGCCGGTCAGGCCTACGACCAGGATGCGCCGGGAAGCGTTGGGTTTCGCCTGGTTCATCAGAGTCTCTCCTGTGGTGAACTTAGCCCCCCGCGGCTGCGCCGCACCCCGCTGAAATGAACAGAGATTCTCCTGCGAGGGCTGCACCGTCCCCAACCCTCTCCGCCGGGCAACCGGTATCAGGCGCCCTCAACACTGGTTGGAGGCTACGAATCGCCCTCCGCCCGTTTGCGCGCCAGGACCGCGCCATCGAAATCCACCAGGATCGCCTCCAGGCGCAGAGGGGCACTCCAGCGCTGCACAAAGCGCTGGATCTGCTCCAGGGCCATGGCGGTGAGACGCTCCAGGGGAGCCATCTCGCCATAGGACTGGCAAAGCTCAAGAAAGTGACGGCCGGTGTTGGCGGTCTCCGTCGCGGCAATCAACTCCGGCGAGGCGCCGGCCTCGCGGCACACCCGGGCGAGCAAGGCAAAATCCACGGGGTTGCCGGCGACGTGGGTAACCATACGGCCCTGGGCAGTCTTGATGATGCGACTGATCATCGCCACCAGAACGGCCTCGCGCACGCCATGGGCGATGCAGGCGCGCAGCGCCGCCCCGGTGAACACGCTGATCTCGACGAAGGCCAGTTCGGGCAGTTCGGGGAACAGGCGCATCGCATACTGCTCGGAGCGCGCCCCCGTGGCGAGCACGACACGCTCAGGGCTATGGTAGGCCGCCAGTTGCACTGCCTGCGCCACACTGTGACGCCACGCCGCCGTGCTGTAGGGATACACCTTACCACTCGTGCCAAGGATGCTGATCCCCCCGATGATCCCCAGGCGTGGGTTGAGGGTTTTCTGCGCCAGACGCTCGCCCTCGGGCACGCTGATGATCACCTCCAGACCGCTATGTTCCAGGATGGCCGGCCCCGCCGCCGTTACCTCGCCCAGGGCCGCAAGGACGTTCTCGGTGATCTGCCGGCGCGGAACCGGGTTGATCGCCGCCTCGCCCACCGGCAGACCCAGGCCGGGCAGGGTCACCCGGCCCACGCCGGGACCGCCGTCGAGGCGCAGACCGGGTTCAGGCGTCCGGCGCACCGTGGCGCAGATCAACGCGCCGTGGGTCACGTCCGGGTCATCGCCACCGTCCTTGCGCATGCAACAGAAGGCGGCATCGGCAGTGAGACGCCGCTCCAGAGGGATCATCGTGGTCGTTTCGCCCGTGGGCAGCGCGACCGTCACCGTCTCGGGCCAGACACCGGTGAACAGGGCCATGGTCGCGGCGCGGGCCGCCGCGGCAGCGTTGGTGCCAGTGGTGAAGCCAGTGCGCATACCGCGTCGGTTGCGCGGAGGTACGGGGACATCCATACATGCGATTCCGATGAACGTCTTGCGGCTGCGCCGCACAACGCCAGAAAGAACATACGTATTCCTGGGAGGGCTTTGCCCTCCCAAACCCTCCCCTCAGGGAGGGGCGTGGAGAAACCCGGTTTCCCCATATGTTCACGTGAGACTCACAGGGCATCATTATCTGCGCCCACTGCCAGCCGCAGCAGAGCGTTGATCACCGCGACGGCCACGGTCGAGCCGCCCTTGCGGCCGCTGGTGATCAGCCAGGGCACGCTCGTCACCGCCGTGAGAGCTGCCTTGCTCTCGGCAGCGCCGACGAAACCCACCGGCACACCGACGACCAGTGCGGGACGCTCCCCCGTCGCAACCAGACGAATCACCTCGTCGAGCGCCGTGGGGGCGTTACCGATCGCCACAATCGCTCCCCCGAGCAAGCCACGTTCCGCCGCCAGACGCATGCTCTGCGCGCCGCGAGTGACACCGCTGGCAGCCGCGAAGGAGCGCACCTCGGGATCGTCAATCAGGCAGTGGAGCGATCCTCCCAGCGCTGCCAGACGCCCGGCGTTGATGCCCACGCGCACCATGTGCACATCGGTGACCACCGCGCAGCCGGTTCGTAGCGCGCGCACCCCGGCCTCGACCGCACCAGGGCTGGTCTGAACCAGATCGGCAAACTCGAAGTCGGCGGTCGAGTGAACAACGCGCTCGATGACCGTCGCCAGAGGTGGCGGAAAGGCGTGACCGCGCTCGGCCAGGCCGCGGCGAATAATCGCAAAGGACTCAGCCGCAATGGCATGGGGATGGGTCGTCACGGGCGAACCTCCTCATCGCTGTGGTGGGTGTACCGGTGGTGATGATGCGCGTCATGATGCTGAGCGTGGGCATCGGCGTCAATGGCGCGCCGGCGGTAGATGCACAGGTCACAAGTCATTGCGGCCGTGCCCTCCACGATCTCGCGGTAGCGCGCCGCGGCAGCCGTGAGCAGACCCGGATGGGGAAAGAGGTGCTCGCCGACCAGGATCTCCACCTCGGGATTGCGCTCCTGCGCGGCGCGGGCCTGCCGCGCGATGTCGTCACGCACGAAGCCGGTGAACAGCAGGTAGGGCAGCACCACCACCCGCTGCGCGCCCAGCCGCGCACAGCGGGTCACCGCCTGCCCTACATCCGGCGCAACCACCGCCTGGAAGGCATACTCGACGAGCGGATGCCCGTACACTTCGGCGAGCAGACGCGCCAGACGGGGCAGCTCAGCATTGCTCTGGGGATCCTTACTGCCGCGTCCGACCACCAGGAGCGCCGTCTCCTCGGAGGAGAAGCTCCGGCTACTCTGAGCGAGGGCCGCGGCGGCCCGCGCGGCAAGGACATCAACCAGGTGCAACTGCGAGCCGAGCGGAGCGCCGTAGCGCAGCATCACGCCAGGATAGGCGGCCTGCGCCTCGGCCAGCACATCGGGCACATCACGCTTCTGGTGGCGCCCCGCCCCGAGAAAGAGCGGCAGGGCAGCGATCTGGCGCGCGCCCGCAGCAACACACTGCGCGAAGCCCTCCTCAATGGACGGCTCGGCCAGTTCGAGAAAACAGGGCTGGATCGCCACGCCCAGGTACTGCCCCAGGTCCTCGGCGAAGCGGTAGAATTCGGCATTGCCCGCCGCATCCGGGCTGCCGTGACCGATGAGCAGGAGCGCGTCCGGTTGGAAGTGCATAATGACCTCTCCGTGTGTCGGGGCGTGGGCAAAGCCACTGTTCCCACCCCTCTGTTCATAATTCAGTTGAAAAACGCCGGGAAGCGGGCATTCCTGACCCTCCGACCCACGATCCGGTTGAGCAAGATGCGGAACGCGGCTCTCCTCACCCTCCAACCCACGACCCGGTTGAGCCGGGCACAAACGCCGGGCCTCCGCGCGCCCCGGCCCGCAACCTGCTTGCCCGGGGCGGAGTCACCGGCGTTCCACGCGACCCGGCTCGAGGCACCAGGCAGCAACCCGGCCATCACCAGCAGCGTCAGCGTTCGGGCGATGCGGCGCGCCTCGCCGACCAGCGCGGCATCGGGCACCCGCGGGCCATCGCCCAGGCGGTAGTGATCGCGCTTGGTCAGCGTCGTATCCAGCGCGCCGGCCATTGCCGCCATGGGCCACCCGGCGTTGGGCGAGGCCGTGCGACCGGCATCGCGCCGCGCTATGCGCCAGGCAGCGCCGCCGCGCCCGACGCTGATCTGCGCGGCCAGGGCGATCAGCCCGGCCGTCAGGCGGGCGGGCGCCAGGTTCAGCGCATCGTCGAGCCGCGCCGCGGCCTTGCCCAGATACTCATAGCGCTCGTCGCGATAGCCCCACATGGCATCGGCAGTGTTGATCAGGCGATAGACCGCCAGCGCTGGCAGGCCGCCACCCAGACAGGCCAGCACCGGAGCCACCAGGCTGTCCGAGAGGTTTTCGGCCAGCGACTCAATCGCTGCTGCGGCTACCTCATCGGCGCGCAGCTCGGCAGTAGGGCGGCTGACCAGGTGCCAGCTTGCCAGGCGCCGGGCTTCGTCGAGATCACCGGCCTCCAGCGCGGCCTGCACCGCGCCCACGGCCCGGTCGAGGCTGCGATAGGCCAGCAGGGTTGAAGCCGCCAGCCCCTGGACCACAACGTTGCGCGGCAACAGCCGGGCCGTCCCACCGACGAGCAGCGCCCCGCCTGCCAGCCAGAGGGCGCCCCACCCCAGGCGCGCCCCGGCACCCCGGGGCGCCAGGCGTTCACCCAGACGCATCCAACCCCCGAGGAGTGCCACCGGGTGGCAGGCATTGGGCGGATCGCCCAGCAGCGCATCGGCGGCCAGAGCGACAAGCAGCGCCTGGCAGCGCGCAGTAAGAATCCCGGTCGTCTTCAGGCAAGCGTTCATTGCCACCCGGATCATACCTATACATGAAGAGAAGTTGTCCCGGGCGGGCTGCCCCCGTCCCCAGGTAGGAGCGAGGGAAAACCCGGTTTGCCCGCCCCCTGCGCGAGAGGCCCGGGCGGGCGGGCTGCCCCCGCCCACACCTGTCCTTGGGGAGAAGCGTAGGGAAACGCTGGTTTCCCCCTTCCCAACCGGTGTTGCGGGCGCTTGCCACCCCGGTGGGAAGCGGAAGCCCGGCTTCTTCACACCCGGGCAGGAGCGTGGGGAAGCCTGGTTTCCCCGCCTACCACTCATCAGCGCCGATCAGGCGGCGCAGCTCCGCATCGCCGAAGATCGCATCGGGCGGCGCAACAGCAACCACCCGCCCCGCTTCCATCACCGCCACCTGATCAGCCCACCGGCGTGCCGCAGTCAGGTCATGGGTAGCCAGGAGCACCGTGACCCCCTGGGCGACCAGGCGGTCAAAGATCGCCAGAACCTGCCGGCGCATCCAGGGGTCGAGGCCCGCGATCACCTCGTCGGCCAGAATAACCCGCGGCGCCATGGCCAGCACACCGGCCAGGGCCACACGGAGTTTCTGCCCACCACTGAGAGCGTGAGTCGGCCGATCGAGCAGATCGCGCACCTCGCACAGCCCGGCGGCCTCAACGACGCGCCGACGCACCTCGGCAACGTCCAGGCCGAGATTCATCGGCCCGAAGCTGATGTCCTGAGCCACGCTGGCGCTGAACAACTGGTCATCGGGGTTCTGGAACACCAGCCCCACCTGGCGCCGGACAGCGAGCAGGCCGCGTCGGCTGTAGACCAGGGGCTCACCCGCCACGCGCACCTGACCTGCCGAGGGGCGCAGCAAACCGTTGGCGTGGAGCATCAGGGTGCTCTTACCCGCGCCATTGCGCCCCACAAGTGCGACCCGCCGGCCCGCCTCCACACGCAGGCTGGCCCCACGCAGGGCAGGCTCGGCACTGCCGGGAAAGCAGTAGTGCAGGTGTTCAAGTTCCAGCAGCGCGGTCATCGCCACGCTCCGGCCAGCAACAGGCTGCCGGCAAGAGCCGCCCCGAGCCATCGCACGCGCCGGTCGTACCGGTAGTCGAGGGGCAACACACGCAGCGGCCCGGCCAGGCCACGGCTCTCCAGAGCTGTCTGCAAGCGCTGGCTGCGCCGGTAG
>JBDNDG010000300.1:0-5848 GCA_046719255.1 Chloroflexaceae bacterium | reverse complement strand
CCCTCCCTGAGGGGAGGGTTTGGGAGGGTTTCGCCTTCCGAGGAGCACGTATGTTCATTCTAGCATTGTGCGGCGCAGCCCCATGGACGACTGATATGAACATCAGGGAAACCGGGTTTCTCCAACTCCCTGCCCGGCGGGAGGGTCTGGGAGGGCTGCCCCTTCCAGAAAAAACTCATTTTCATCCCGATATTGTATGATGAATCTGCATGGGTTTTTATCAACGCCCGATTGTCAGTTGATGCCCCAGAAAGGCGGGCAAGGATTTCACCGCAATTGCCACGACGCCGCGATTCAGCAGCCCTGAGGGGTCGTAGCGCAGGGCTGTGGCAAGGTGGGGGATGACCCGATGCCGGCGGCCGGCATGGTAATCATCAAATGCGGCGGCGAAGCGCGCGGCGCTTACCAGCGTAGCGCGGAGCCTGAACAGCGAGCGCGCTTCGGCTGGCAGGTGTCGCAGGACTGTTTCGACGAAGCGTTCCGGGTCAAGATCGGGCTGTCTGGTGGCAATGTGGCGCATCCGGTCGGCGAAGACAGCAGGCTGGTCGAGCAGGGTCGGTTGGAGCGCCAAAGCCTGTCGCAGATGATCCTGCGCCTCGCCGATCTGGCCCCATCCGTAGAGGCGCAGGGCCACGCCCAGGTGGGTCTGCGCGCGCATGTACGTCGCATGGCGCTCAAGATGGTGTGCCGGCGGAGGCAGATGGGCGAGCATCCCTTCCATGAACTCCAACGGGTCGGCGATATACGCGCCGAAGGCTCCCTCTACCAGCAGGTTGGCCAGAAACATGTCGTCGGTTTTGAGTTGCGGAATGAAGCTCAGGGCGCGTTCGAGGCATCGCTGCGCAGCTTCCCACTGGTGGCTATGGTAGTAGCGCCAGCTTAACCACAGACAGGTGGTGCCGTAGGCATCGTTCCGGCGCGCCTGCACCGGGGCGGGCAATGCTGGATCGGCGAACAGGTCGTCGAGCATGGCCATCGAGTCGCGTTCAACCCGCGCCACATTGGACATAATGCTTCCCGCTGTCATCCGGTAGGCTCCAAGCGGTTCCTGGATGCAGGCGAAGGCGTAGCCGGCCAGACTGATACGGAGCCATAGATCCCAATCTTCGACCACCAGTGGGCGGTAACCGCCAACCCGCTCGACACACTCCCGGCGCATCAGTGGCGCTCCTGACCAGATCGGGTTCAGGACGATCAACTCCTCGAGCGTTCCGTCCGGCAAGAAAGAGACTCGCTCCAATTTCCGGCCGGACTGGCTGATCATATAGTAACCGCAGTGCACCAGACCAATCTCAGGTCGGCGCTCGAGCACCCGTACTTGCTGCTCGATCTTGGTCGGCAGCATCAGATCGTCGTCGTCGAGGACGTTGATATACGCGCCCCGCGCGGCCTGTAGCCCGGCATTGCGCGCGGCAGCGCCGCCCCGATTGCTCTGCCGGATGTAGGTGATCCTGGGCGCAAATGCCGCAGCGACCGCCGGGGTGTCATCGCTGGACCCGTCATCAACGACAATCATCTCGATTGCCGGGTAAGTCTGGGCCAGCACACTCTCGATAGCCAGGCGCAGCAACCCGGAGCGGTTGTAGGTTGGAATGACGACCGAGACGAGCGGTCGGTCAGATGGCTGGCGCATAGCGGTATCCTTTATCGCAGTCCCGGAAGGAGCGATCGCGCGAAGATTGCAATCACCCCGCGGTTGGTGATGCTCGATGGGCAATAGCGCACCCCCTTCAGCACATTGACAATCGTCTCGACACGCCGTCGAGCCGCATAGCTGTCAAAGGCGCGCTTGAGGCTCAGGGCGCCCAGGATGGGGGAGCGCTGGGCTCGCAGGCTGGTGAGGGACGGCGGCAGGTTGTGCAGGACCCATCTGGCGTAGGCTTCGGGGTTGGGTTGGAGAATGGCCGATTGAACCACGGCGTGCCGGAATGCCTCGGGATTGGTGGCGAGACCCGGTTCGCGGGTCAATCTGTAGATCGGATCTTCCCGGGTCGCGGGCCAGGCCTCGGCAGCATCAGCTCTCTGTGCGCTCTCCAGATATGTATGGAAGCGCAGCCGTTCCAGCATCGGCAGGTGCAGCGAGCGCAGGGCTTCGGCCTCAGGAGGGAGGTTCTGCATCACCTGGTTGATGTACACCTCCGGCGGCTCGTCCGACAGACGTACAGCGTGATACAGCACCAGATCCATGAAGCGATCGGTCTGCAAGGCCAGGTCGGGGTCCAGGGTCAGGGCGCGCGCCAGATGCTCACCCGCAGCGGTGCTGTTGCCGAAGCGGTACAGGCGAAGCGCAAGGGTCTGATGGACGCGGGCCTGGACCCACGCGCGGTAGCGATGTACCCCTTCGGCCTGAGGGGGCAAATGGGCAAACACCTCATCGAGGTAGCGGAGCGGATCGACGCTGCGCCCATACACCGCCTGGTTGCCGATCTGCGTGGCAAGCTCCCGTGGATGGACCACCTCGGGCGCTTCGGAAGCCAGGGCCATGGTGAGGTGGCGTTGGGCGTCTTCCCACTGACCAGCGGTGTAGTACTGCAAGGCGAACCAGGTGTGCCAGGTCGCGTAGGCGCGACGCTTCACAAGGCGCACCGGCGCGGGCGCGCGGGGATCGGCGTACACCGTGTCCAGGATCGTGAAAATGCGCTGGTCAACCACTGCAACGTTTGACGACAGAGCCCTGGTGTGGAGCCGGTAGGCACCGATCGGCTCACGAACGCAGGCAAACGGGCACCCTGCCAGTGCCAGGCGCAGCCACAGATCCCAATCGAAGCTCCACCGCTCCCAGGCAGCGCTGTAGAGCCCCACGGCGTCGAGCCACACCCGGCGCATCAAAGGCGCTCCTGACCAGATGAAGCACCGGCAGATCAATTCGCTGAGCACGTCATGTTCTGGCATGTCGGTCATCATATCCAGTTTCCGGCCGTGCTCATCAACGGTGTAGTACCAGCCGTGACACAGACCCACCTCCGGGCGCGCGGTGAGCACCTGTACCTGTCGTTCGATCTTCAGCGGCAGCATCAGATCATCGCTATCAAGAAAGGTGACGTACTCGCCCGAGGCCCGTTGCAACCCGTGCTGGCGAGCCCTGGGCACGCCCTGACGGTCCTGGCGCACATAGACGACCCCGGGGCCGTAGCGTGCCATCACTTCAGCCGTGGCGTCGGTTGAGCCATCGTCCACCACAATGATCTCGAGGTGCGGATAGGTCTGTGCCAGGCAACTCTCGACGGTTTGAGGCAGGAGATCGGCGCGATTATAGGTAGGAATAATGACTGATACCAGAGGCAAGAGGGGGGCCATCGCTCCTTCTCCTCTCTGCATTATGCGGGGGTATGCCACGCCGAGTCGATCTGGTGGGATTGATGCGACCACGTGACGCGAGGCTGGAATACGCCAGTGGCTTCGGCGCCTTGAAAGTAGCCCTTCACGTAGAAAATGGTGCCGCTGTCGGTGGCATAGATCAGCGCCCGTCGCCGGTCTTCAAGGCGCACTTCAATGGAATACATATCCGGCACAAGTTGTAACGGATCGATGCGCAGTGCAACGTTCCCTTCACCGTACACCCCATGACCGGTATCATCGGGCGAACTCTTGATAAAGCAGCAGATGACCCCATCGGCACGCTGGATCTGCACGACGAACGCCGGCGCTTCAATTGGCTGAGGGGCAACGTAGGTAATGCGCAGAATCAAGGCATCATCAGGGCCAAAGGCCTGTTCTGGCCTGCCCTCGGCATTCAGCAGTTCACTCTTGACAACAGGTGCGAGGCCTTCCTGGTCGCGCGGGTGCTGGAACGGCTCATTCCCGGCGATCTGGTCTCGCAGACGCGCCAGTGTCGCCTCCCGATCCTGTTGGCGATAGATCTGTATCACCTCAGTCGGGTGTCCATCGGCCTGGACCCGCCCTGCGCGCAGCAACAAAGCCCGGCTACAGAACGTGCTGACGCTCCACAGGTTATGCGAGATAAAGACGATAGTGGCGCCGTCGCGGTGCAGTTCGTGCATTTTGGTCAGGCAACGTTGTTGAAAGGCCGCATCGCCGACCGACAGCACCTCATCAACGAGGATAAGATCTGCGCGCACGTGAGCCGCCACGGCAAACGCCAGGCGCACATACATCCCCGAAGAGTAGCGTTTCACCGGCGTATCAATGAACTGCTCCAGTCCGGCAAACTCGACGATGTTGGCAAACTGGGCGTCAATCTCGCGCTTTTTCAGGCCCATAATCGAGCCATTGAGATAGATATTTTCGCGACCAGAGAGATCGGGATGAAAGCCCGCCCCCAGTTCAATCAGGGCTGCCATACGTCCGCGGGTCACGATACGACCGCTGGTGGGAAAGGTGACGCGCGAGAGCAGTTTCAGGATGGTACTTTTGCCGGCGCCATTGTGGCCGATGATTCCCAGGATCTCACCCTGTTCGACCTGAAAACTGACCTCGTTCAAGGCCCAGAACAACTGTCGGTCGTGAGCCGCGGCGCGTCTACCGATCAGGCGTTGGGCCTGCCGGGCAAGCGCCTCGCGCAGGCTGGTTTGCCCTGTCCCGAGCAGGTAGGCTTTCGAAACCCGGTCGAACTCGATCATGCGCATAGGTGGCGAGTGCTAGATCAGATCGGCAAACAGACGCTCAGCGCGCTTGAAATAACGATATGATACGATGGTAACCGCGACAGTTATAACCGTGGTCATACCCAGGTACAACCAGTCAGGCGGCTGATTGAAGAAGATAACCCGGCGATAACTTTCGATCAGCGTTGCCATTGGATTCAAGAAATAGAGCGGTTGGATACGTTCCGGGACGAGGCTTGCCGGATAGATAACGGGAGAGAGATACATCCAGATCTGTAAGGCCAGGGGGACGACAAATCGCACGTCACGATAAAACACATTGATCGCCGAAACAGCTAAACTTACGCCCAACGTAAACATTACCTGTATGATGAGGAGTAAGGGAAGGAAGATGATGGTCCAGCCAATTGCAATCTTGTATATCATCATCAGCAGGACAAGAGTAAGAGCGGCGATCGCAAAATCAATGATCGAGACCAGATTGGCGGCGATCGGTAGAATCTCACGCGGAAAATAGATTTTACTGACCAGATTGATGTTGTTCACCAGACTGGGCATTGCCATGGTGAGAGAATTGGCGAAAAATGTCCAGACCAGCAGGGCGGTATAGGCGAACACCGGGTAGGGCACCCCATCGGTCGGGACACGAATAAACAGGGTAAAGATCAGGCTGAAGACGATCATCAGCGACAGAGGTTGCAGAATGGCCCAGGCTGCGCCAAGCAGCGACTGGCTGTAGCGGACCTTGAAATCACGCAGGGTCCAGCTATAGAGGAGTTCGTGGGCGCCGGCGAGTTCACGCAGATGGGTCAGCATATACGATGAACCTGTTCATGTGGGCCATGGAATAGAACGTGCCGGAGGCTCCACCTGGAGCGTGGGTAGCGTATGTTCGCCTCCCGCCGTAACGCACCCCGGGCAGGCCACGGGCCGTATCGAAGCGTGCGTTGTGGGGCTGTCCGCATTCCTTCGCTTCGATCAGGACGGGCCCTTCGCTCCGCGCCTCCGCTCCGCACCGGATGGGCTCCGGCGCTCCTCAGGGTGCTGCAAGTGGCGAACATGTGTCCAGAGCTACCGATGCGCTGGCGCACCTCCAGCCGACCCGCTCGGGCATCAGCGCAGCGTTGACCGCGTCCAGATGCTCCACGCCCGATCTTCAATCGCACATCTGCGATCTGCAACTGCACTAGCCATGGACTGTTCCGTAGAGCAGATGGATCAGGCTATCACGATCCATCGCGAGGATCGGTTCAGCGGAGCGCATCAGGCGCGCGCCCTCAGGG
>JBDNDG010000030.1:0-20039 GCA_046719255.1 Chloroflexaceae bacterium | reverse complement strand
GAGAGCGAAGCGCGGGTTCTTCGAGACGATGAAGATCAGCCCCCAGACCGTGTCGTTGAAGCGGTTGTGATGGAAGCCGATGTCGCCGTGCATACTGTCGGGGTAGAGTCGTCCGCCGTACCGCAGGGCGAAGCTGAGAATGATGCCCAGGGCCAGCCAGCTCAGGCTGGCCCCGTCCAGGGGTGCGCCGACGCGCCGCGCCAGGGGCGGCAGGACGCGCCGGGCAGCGATCGTCAGGGGGTAGGCCAGGGCACAGGCGATCAGCGC
The DNA here is from genome assembly GCA_046719255.1 of Chloroflexaceae bacterium. Taxonomy (GTDB): domain Bacteria; phylum Chloroflexota; class Chloroflexia; order Chloroflexales; family Chloroflexaceae; genus JACAEO01. The sequence goes on along the minus strand of JBDNDG010000030.1, from coordinate 19,772 downwards.
CGCCCTGGCCCCAAAGGCCCAGCGCGGAGGATCGAGCAGCGCCGCCAGGGCCAGCAGCCCGGCCAGGACGCCCACAACCACGAAGGTGTGGACGGGTGACATACCGTGGGCGCGGGCGCGCATCGGGTAGGGTGCTCCCAGAGCGTGGCGTACGCTCATCCAGGCCAGCACCGTCGCGCCGAGCCACATGCCCAGTGGCGCCCAGGCCGGCGCTACCAGGCCCGCCGGCAGCGCGGTGATCGTAACCAGCCCCACGGGCAAACCCAGGCGCCGGGGGTCGGCAGACGGGCTGAAGGTGGGGCTGTCGAGGGTCAGCCGGAGCGTACCGCCGGCCTGGGCGGCAGAGGGCACAATCAGCCAGTAGCGTCCCCCGGACGGGCGCACGGGCAGGGTTGCCAGTTCCAGGTCACCCGCGCGCACGGTCACCCGCTGCGGCGCGAGGGGCGCCGAGACCGGCAGCAGGTTCAGCGACACCAGCAGCCCGCGCCGTCCCACGCCGGGCGCCAGGATCGTGGACTGCCCGGTCGTCCAGCGGAAGGTGCCATATTCGCCGTACTCAGCGCCGTTGAAGCCCTGCAGGAAGGGCAGGTCGCTTCCAACGCCTTCTTCAAAGCCGGCATCAATGCGGTAGTGGAAGGGCAGGTGGGGAACGAGGAGAAAAACAAGCGCCAGCGCCGCGACAATGATGCCCAGGTACGGGTGAACCAGCCCGCGCGCCTCGGCGCGCAGCCAGGCCAGGGCGGCGTTGCCGGCTATTCGGGCGCCAGTGGCGCGGGGCTGTGCAATCTTTGGCGTGGCCATACAGGCCGATTATATCTCAAAAAGGCGGAGCTGGAAGAGGCCATTCGCGGGGCGCACCACGCCCGAGTGAAAATGGTTTCGGGAGGGCGAAGCCCTCCCAAACCCTGTCCTCGGGGAGTTTCACGGGTAGATTTTTTGAGGCTATGGACTCTTCTCCTCACCCCCACGGCACCCCTCTCCCTGATCAGGAGAGGGGGGAGCGGGCATTGGGACGCCACACGGGGACTCCCCTTCTCCCTCAGCGGAAGAGGGGGCTGGGGGGTGAGGACTCGCGACAGCCATGGCTTTCTGATGCGCTCCGCAGAAACTCTATCCCTGAAAGGTCCTTGGGGAGCGGGGAGGGTGGAGGGTTCGCGGTAACCACGCAGTGCGGGCCAGGAGACGCGACCGGATCAGCCCGGGGGCCGATCCGGTCACGGAGCGGGAGACCGTTCGTCATCGCGCCTGTTCACCCTTCTTCCAGGGTAGCTGAGGCTTCCAGGGGCAAACGCCTACTGGTCATCCTCGGGCGCGTGGCCATCCTCGCCGAAATCGCCCTCACCGCCGTCCGACTCTTCGCCGCTGTCGAGCACCCCTTCGCCGATCAGCTCGAGCAGGCGGGCGCGCACCTTCTCCTCGGCATCGCCTGGCGCGGGAGCCTCACCCTCGCGGATGCCCAGCAGCGCCTCGGCGCGCTGCACCTCCGAGGACGTCGGCCCGGTGGGTGGCGCCGAGGCGCCCTCTTCCATCATACGCGCCATCTCGCCCACCAGATCATCACGCCGGCTGCCATCCAGCAAGCGCTTCTCGATCCCCGAGCCGGCAGGGATGAGCTTGCCGATGACCACGTTCTCCTTCAAACCACGCAGGTAGTCCACCTTACCGTGGATGGCGGCATCGGTGAGCACGCGGGTGGTCTCCTGGAACGAGGCCGCTGAGAGGAAGCTGTCGGTGTTCAGCGAGGCCTTGGTAATGCCGAGCAGCACCGTGGCGGCAGTTGCCGGTTCGCCGCCCTGGCTGACGATGTCGTTGTTCAGGCGCCGGAACTCCGCGGCTTCGATCAACTCGCCGGGCAACAGACCGGTATCGCCAGGCTCCTCGATCCGCACCCGGCGCAACATCTGGCGCACGATGACCTCGATGTGCTTGTCGTTGATGTTCACGCCCTGGCTGCGGTAGACCTTCTGGGCCTCGTTGACCAGGTAGCGCTGGACGGCTTCTTTGCCCTGGAGATCGAGCAACTCCTGCGGGTTGGCGCTACCATCGGTCAGTTGCTGACCGGCCACAACACGCTCACCGTTCTCCACCCGCAGGCGCGCGGTGTGGGGCACCACCAGTTCGCGTTCTTCGCGGTCCTCCTGGCTGATCACCACCCGGTTGGCATAGACATAGGCGCGTCCGGCCAGGCGCGCGACGATCTGGGGATCGCCCTGACCGGCGCGATTGCTCTCGGCGATCACCTGGCCCTCGACCACGTCGCTCTCGGGTTCCACCGTTACGATGTAACCTTCTGGCACAACATACTCATCGGTGTAGACCTCGGTCGCCACCACGCGCAGGGTGCGTACCCCCTCCTCGTCCTTCGAGATCTCCACCACTCCGTCAATCTCGGCCAGCAGGGCCTTGCCTTTGGGCACGCGGGCCTCGAAGATCTCCTGCACGCGCGGCAAACCCTGGGTGATGTCATCGGCGGAGGCCACGCCACCGGTGTGGAAGGTGCGCAGGGTCAACTGCGTACCCGGCTCGCCGATTGACTGGGCAGCGATGATACCCACCGCCTCGCCGATATCCACCAGCTTGCCCGTAGCCAGATTGCGCCCGTAGCACAGCCGGCAAATGCCGTGTTCGGCCTGACAATTCAGGGGCGACCGGACGTAGACCGACGTCACCCCGCGGGCGGTGAGCAGGGCGGCCAGTTCTTCATCAACCTCCTGGTTGCGCTCGGCGAGCACCTCACCGGTCTCGGCATCAACGATCGGCGCGGCGAGCACGCGCCCAACGACGCGCACCTGCAATCGCTCCATCAGCTCGTCATCATCAGCGGCGTGGAGCCAGGTGCCGTCCTCGGTGCCACAATCCTCGACCGTAACGATCACGTCCTGGGCCACGTCCACCAACCGGCGGGTGAGGTAACCGGCGTCGGCGGTGCGCAGGGCGGTATCGGCCAGACCCTTGCGCCCGCCGTGGGTCGAAACGAAGTAATCGAGCACGGAGAGACCCTCGCGGAAGTTGGCCTTGATCGGCAGCTCGATGATCCGGCCAGTCGGGTCGGACATCAGGCCGCGCATACCGGCCATCTGCGAGATCTGGTTGATGTTACCGCGGGCGCCCGAGGTGGACATCATCGCCACCGGCCCGAAGGGATTCAGATTCTCCTTGACCGCGTTAATCGTCTGCTTGGTGGCCTCCTGCCAGATCCGCACCACTTCCTGGTAGCGCTCCTCTTCGGTGATCAGACCACGGCGGAACTGCTTCTCCACATCAACGACTGCGGCCTCGGCTTCGCGCACGATCTCGTACTTCTTGTCGGGCACCTCGATGTCATCGATCCCGATGGTCATGCCACCGAGGGTAGCGTATTTGAAGCCCAGGGCCTTGATCATATCGGCCTGCTGCGCTGTCTTCTCCGAGCCATAGATCCGCGCCAGTTCATCGCGCGACTTGTTGCCGTGGGTGGCGCGAACCTCATCGAGATCGGCTTCGCTGAGGTTCTTCAGGCTGGTGTAGTACTGGTAGCAGTCGGCGATGATCTCTTTCAGCCCCTTTTTGTCGATCAGACGGTTGCGGAAGCGCAGGGGCGGCAACAACTGATTATTGAGCAGCACACGCCCGATCGTGGTTTCAAGGAGCATGCGCGGCGTACCGTCCTCGGCGGGAGGGAGCGTGCGCATCTGCCCTTCGCGGTCATTCCTGCCCGACAGGCCGCCCTCCATGCGGATCCAGATCGGTGCCTGGATGTCCACCAGCCCTTTGTCGTAGGCCAGCATGGCCTCATCAATCGAGGCGAACTTCTTGCCACTCCCCCTGGCGCCATCGCGCACCATGGTGAGGTAGTAGCATCCCAGCACGATATCCTGGGATGGGGTAATAATCGGGTCGCCGTGGGCGGGGCTGAGCAGATTATACTTGCTCAGCATGCGCGTGCGCGCCTCCTCCTGCGCCTTGCGCGAGAGGGGCACGTGTACGGCCATCTGGTCGCCGTCGAAGTCGGCATTGAAGGCCGCGCAGACAAGCGGGTGCAGCTGGATGGCCGATCCCTCGATCAATTTGGCCTCGAAGGCCTGGATGGAAAGCCGGTGCAGCGAAGGGGCGCGGTTGAGCAGCACCAGGTAGTCCTGGATCACCTCCTCCAGCACGTCCCACACTTCAGGGCGCACGCGCTCGACGATGCGCTTGGCGCTCTTGATGTTATGGGCGAAGCCCTTTTCGACCAGACGGCGCATGACGAAGGGCTTGAACAGCTCCAGGGCCATCTTCTTCGGCAGGCCGCACTGATGGAGCGCCAGGTTGGGGCCAACCACGATCACCGAGCGTCCGGAGTAGTCAACGCGCTTACCGAGCAGGTTCTGGCGGAAGCGGCCCTGCTTACCCTTGAGCATATCGCTGAGGCTCTTCAGGCGGTGCTTGCCCTTGCCCGACACGGCGCGCCCGCGGCGGCCATTGTCGATCAGCGCGTCAACGGCTTCCTGGAGCATGCGCTTCTCGTTACGCACGATAATCTCGGGCGCATTCAGCTCCATGAGGCGCTTGAGGCGGTTGTTGCGGTTGATCACGCGGCGGTACAGGTCGTTGAGGTCGCTGGTGGCGAAGCGCCCGCCGTCGAGCTGGACCATGGGCCGCAGGTCCGGGGGGATTACCGGCAGCACGGTGAGGATCATCCATTCGGGGCGGTTGCCACTCTTGCGGAAGGCTTCGACCACGCGCAGACGCTTGGTGGCCTTCTTGCGCCGCTGGCCCTGGCTCGTCTGGATCTCCGCTTGCAACTCCTCGGCGAGCTGATCGAGGTTGACCGTGCGCTCGATCAACTCGCGCACGGCGCCCGCGCCCATATCGGCGCGGAAGACCCCGGGCGCGATATCGCGAAGCTGGCGGTACTCCATTTCGGTGAGGATGCGGCAGACCTTCAGGCTCTCGAGCTGATCGAGCTTCTCCTTCTCTTCGCGCACCAGTTGATCCAGCTCACGTTGCAGGCGCTCGTGGAGCTTTTCCTGCTCCTGGGTGGCCTCGTACTCCTTGCGCTCGCGCTCGGCGTCGGTGTACAGCTCAGCGTCGGCCAGTTCGCGCTGGCGACGGGACTCCAGGGCATCAAGCTCCTGATCGACCAGTTCATCGAGCTGATCGATCACCCGCTCGGTGATCGTCTCGCCTTCCTCGACGATCACCGTACCGCGGAACGTCACGTCTTCATCGGACGGCTCACCGCTCATCTCCTCAAGGCGCTCACGCAGCTTCTCGGCCTCAGCGACGATCTCCTCACGCAGGCGCTTGTAATCCTCCTCGATGCGGCGCTGGGTGGAAACCTGGGCGCTCTCCATGCCCCCCAGGTCCTGGGTGAGCAGGGTAGAGAGTTCGATGCGCTTCTCCTCAGCCTGGCGCTGCAACTTCTCACGCTTCTCGGCATATTCGGCCTGGATCTGCTCGCGGGTGAACTGGCGCATATCCTCCTTCACCTCGACGATCACATACGAGGCGAAGTAGAGCACCCGCTCCAGGTTACGCGGCGAAATATCGAGCAGCAGGCCCAGACGGCTCGGCGTGCCTTTGACGAACCAGATATGGCTCACCGGCGAGGCCAGGTTGATGTGCCCCATACGATCGCGGCGCACCTTGGCGCGGGTGACCTCAACACCACACTTGTCGCAGACGACGCCCTTGTAGCGCACCCTTTTGTACTTGCCGCAATAGCATTCCCAGTCCTTTGTAGGACCAAATATTCGTTCGCAGAAGAGACCGTCACGCTCGGGCTTGAGCGTGCGGTAGTTAATAGTTTCAGGTTTCGTTACTTCACCATGCGACCAACCCCTGATATCCTCAGGCGAGGCCAGGCTGATGCGAATCGCATTAAAATCGTTGATCTCGAGCATTGGGCGCACTCCTCTGGCGGCAGATGCGCAGCAACGGGCGCGCATCGCCTGGTGATCCTGTCACCGGTTGTTTGGGAGGGCCAGGCCCTCCCAAACCCTCCCGCCGACGGGCTATGCAGCGCTGTGGAGCAACCGCAAGGTTGACAGACCCGCGCTTGAACCTCGGTCCTAGAACTCGCCGCGTTCCATCCCCGACAGGTTGATGCCGTCCAGGGCGGCCATATCGCCGTCAATATCGTCGGTCAGTTCAACCGGCTTCTCATCTTCGCTCAGCACCTCGACGCTCAACCCGAGGGATTGGAGCTCCTTGATGAGCACCTTGAAGCTCTCGGGCACACCAGCCTCCTGGATCGGCTCACCCTTGACGATGGCCTCATAGGTCTTCACGCGGCCAACCACATCGTCGGACTTCACAGTGAGCATCTCCTGGAGGGTATAGGCGGCGCCGTAGGCCTCCAGGGCCCAGACCTCCATTTCGCCGAAGCGCTGGCCGCCGAACTGGGCCTTGCCGCCGAGCGGTTGCTGGGTAACCAGGCTGTAGGGACCGGTCGAGCGGGCGTGGATCTTATCCTCCACCAGGTGGGCCAGCTTGAGCATATAGGCATAGCCTACGGTCACGGGATGGTCGAACTTCTCACCGGTACGCCCATCGTAGAGGGTCACCTTCCCATCTTCAGGCAGACCGGCCTCCCGGAGCATCGCCTTAATCTGCTCCTCGTGGGCACCATCGAAGACCGGGGTGGCCACGCGGTAGCCCAGACGCGCGGCGGCCCAGCCCAGGTGGGTCTCGAGGATCTGCCCGATGTTCATACGCGACGGCACACCGATGGGGTTGAGGATAATATCTACCGGGCGGCCATCGGGCAGGAAGGGCATATCCTCCACTGGCAGCACACGACTGACCACACCCTTGTTTCCGTGGCGACCGGCCATCTTGTCGCCAGCGCTGATCTTGCGCTTCTGGCAGAGCAGCACACGCACGGTCTGGTTCACGCCGACGGGCAACTCGGCGCCCTCGCTGCGCGAGAAGACCTTGACATCAATAACCTTACCGCGCACCCCGTTGGGCACGCGCAGCGAGCTATCCTTCACCTCGCGGGCCTTCTCGCCGAAAATCGCGCGGAGGAGGCGCTCCTCGGCAGTGAGATCGGTCTCGCCCTTGGGCGTAATTTTACCCACGAGAATATCGTTGGGCTGCACCTCGGCGCCGATATAGATAATCCCGCGTTCATCGAGATTACGCAGACTATCCTGACCGACATTCGGAATATCGCGGGTGATCTCCTCGGGGCCAAGCTTGGTATCGCGGGCCTCGACCTCATACTTTTCGATGTGGATCGAGGTAAAGATATCCTCGCGCACCAGGCGCTCGGAAACCAGGATGGCGTCCTCGAAGTTCCCGCCTTCCCAGGGCATATAGGCCACCAGCACATTCTGGCCGAGGGCGAGTTCGCCATTATCGGTGGAAGAGCTATCGGCGATCACCTCGCCGGCCTGCACCTTCTGGCCGCGCACCACGGCAGGCCGCTGGTTGATGCAGGTATCCTGATTGGAGCGCATAAACTTCCGCAGGCGATACTCGCGCTCGAAGCCATCCTCCTCCTGCACGACAATGCGATCGCCAGTAGCGACGGTGACCACGCCGGGCTTGCGCGCCACCAACACCTGCCCCGAGTCGCGCGCGGCGCGGTACTCCATACCGGTGCCGACGATAGGCGCATCGGGGCGGAGCAGGGGCACGGCCTGCCGTTGCATATTCGATCCCATCAGGGCGCGATTGGCGTCATCGTGTTCCAGGAAGGGGATCAGCGCCGTCGAGACGCTCACCACCTGCTTGGGCGACACATCCATATAATCAATGCGCTCGACTCGCTCCTGCACAAACTTCTCGGCAAAGCGGCAGGAGGCCGTCGGCTGGACGAAGCGGTTATGCTCATCGAGGGGCGCGTTGGCCTGGGCGACAACGAAGCGGTCCTCCTCATCAGCGGAGAGATACTCCGTTTCCTGAGACACCACCGGCTGGATGCGAATGGTTTTGATCGGCAAATCGGCGATCTGCTCGGCGAGGGCGCGATTCACCTCGGTGCCCGCCTCGGCGACGACCGCGCCGGTATCGGGGTCAACCACATCGTCGCGCAGGATCTGGCCACGCAGCAGGCCCACGGCGATGCGTTTGGCGGTGGCCTCATCCACCCGCGAACCGCGGGCGGCGATCAGTTCCCCGGTGCGCAGATCGCGCACATCGCGCATCAACAGGCCGCGCTCCTTCCAGACCGGGGCGTTCTCGATGCTGTTGTACACCTTGCGGTAGGGCGTCTCCAGGAAGCCCATCTCATTGACCCGGGCGAAGGTGGACATCGTCCCGATCAGGCCGATGTTGGGACCTTCGGGCGTCTCGACAGGGCAGATGCGCCCGTAGTGGCTATGGTGCACATCGCGCACCTCGAAGCCAGCCCGATCGCGGGAGAGGCCGCCAGGACCGAGGGCGGAGAGGCGGCGCTTATTAGTCAGTTCTGCCAGGGGATTGGTCTGGTCCATAAACTGGCTCAACTGCGAACCGCCGAAGAACTCGCGCATCGCGGCCACAACGGGGCGAATATTGATCAGGCCGTTCGGGGTAGCGCTCTCAGGATCCTGGAGCGACATACGCTCCTTGACCACCCGTTCGAGGCGCAGGAGCCCGACGCGGAACTGCTGCTGGATCAGTTCGCCCACGGTGCGCACGCGGCGATTGCCGAGGTGGTCAATATCATCGGCGCGACCGTGGCCATTATTGAGCAAGATCATCTGCTCGACGATCTTGAAGATGTCGCGTGGCAACAAGACGCGCACCTGAAGGTTGGGCGCGTTGGCGGAGCCATCGCGGCGTCCATCGCGCTCCCAGAGGTTCTTATTGAGCTTATAGCGCCCAACCCGGGCCAGATCGTAGCGGCGGGGATTGAACAGCAGCGACTCCAGCAACGAGCGGGCGTTGTCGAGGGTCGGCGGATCGCCGGGGCGCAGGCGCTTGTACAGCTCGAGCAGCGCCTCTTTGCTATTGTGCACCGGGTCCTTATCCAGGGTTGCCTGGATATAGGGATGCTCGGGGACGGTATCAACGTGGCGCAGCAGTTGCAGGATATGCTCATTATGGCCGTACTGGTCAAGCTCATTATCGGGCGCCCAGCGGCCATTGCCCTGATCATCGGCCTGCCAGGCCATAATGGCCCGCAGGAGGATGGTTACGGGAATCTTACGCTTGCGATCGACCTTGACGCTGATCACATCGCGCTTATTGGTCTCAAACTCCAGCCAGGCGCCGCGATTGGGGATCAACTTGGCGGAGTGGAGCGAGCGCCCGCTGGTCGGCTCTTTTTCGTCCTTAAAATAGACGCCGGGGGAGCGGATCAACTGCGAGACAACCACGCGCTCGGCGCCATTATAGATAAACGTGCCGTTATCGGTCATCACCGGAAAATCGCCGAGAAAGATCTCCGACTCCTTGATCTCTCCGGTGCTGAGGATGCGCAACTCGACATTGACGCGCAGAGGCGCGGCATAGGTCAGATCGCGCTCGCGGCACTGGAACTCATCGTAGCGCGGTTCGCCGAACTGGTAGTCCTTGAAGTGCAATTCGAGGTTCTTGCCCGTAAAATCGGTAATCGGCGAGATCTCCTCGAAGAGTTCGCGCAGACCTTCGCGGCGGAACCACTCAAAACTGTTGACTTGGGTCTCGATCAGGCGCGGCAACTCGATCGCGTCGTGGATACGGGCAAAGGAGCGGCGTTCGATGCGGCGGAGGCGTCGCCCGTTCACACCCTGGTCAATCGGCGCGATCAATGGCTGAAGCACCACGGACTCAATCAACGGGGGCATACTCACCTCATTCATGATATCGTTGGCAGGCGTTCGTCGGGCAACAGCGTCCGGAAACGACGCTGCGAGCGGGCGTGGGTAAAAAGCAGAACAGCCGGTCCTGGAGACGCCCCGACCGGGGGACAGCCTCAGAACTGGCGCGACAAGAGCAGGCAAATTAGTGGTACGCGCTGTGCTGGGCAGCACGTGGTGAAGAGATAAAGATGGTCAATAACCTGTTACGCTACGGCAGGCTCATCCGCAACCCTGGAGAGCCACGCTCTGGCTGACCAATCGCGAACAAGGATGATACCACCTGCGGATTGTTTTGTCAATGATATGCAAAAGCGGAGGCAAGGCCCCGAATGCTTTAGAGTATTATACCACAAGATGAGCGGCGATGGGGGGAAGATAAAACGGATCAGAGCCAATGCTAAGGTCGTTGGGGCAAGCCCCAACCCCCCCGCCAGGCGGAGAGGGGGGCCGGGGGAATGAGGGGGAGATTCCGTGGCCCAAAAAATCTCCTGTGAAAGGGGGAGGGGGCGGGGATTTGCAAAAACATGTTTCATTCTGTGCAAGATATTGACATGATGTTGCTATTAGGATAAAATACAAGAGGATTTAAATATTTGTTGCAAGAATAATTCAGGGACCGACGGCGCGCCGTCCGCGCCCCGCACCGGCCACCTGGGTGCAGAGGGTCCTATGCAGAACGATGATGACCGCTCCCAACACATCGCCGCGATTGACGAACTGATCCGCCAGCTCATCTGGCAGAGCCACAAACAACTGCTCCAAACCTTGAGCCGGCCCGACATCGGTCTCACCCTGCCGCAGATGGTTACCCTCTTTGCCATTCGCAGCGCCGGCACCTGCCGGATGAGCGAACTGGCTGAGATTACCCAGCAATCGGCAGGTACGCTGACTGGTATTGTGGATCGCCTGATTGTCGAGCATCTGGTGGGGCGGGTGCGCGACCTGGACGACCGGCGGGTGGTTCAGGTGACGCTTACCCCGCAGGGGGAGGCGCTGCTGGCCCGGGTCGAGCAGGCCCGCCGCGAGGATATGGCGCTGATGCTGCGCTCCTTTTCTGACGATCAGGTGGTGACGCTGGAACAGTTGCTGTGCCAATTGCTCGGCGGTATCAACGAACTGCTCAATGGCGCGACCGGTCCACAAGGGGTGGTCAGTGGGAACGGCCTGCACGCGCCGGATCGGGCAGCGCACCACCGGCAGACCGCCGATACCTATCCCCCATTGCAGCACGCCTCGTAGGGAAATGCGGGTGGCTCTCAAGTGGAGAGTTTTGTTAGCGCGAAGAGGTCCCGGGATGATCTGCGAGCCGGGCGTCTCGCCCGCGGAGCGTCCGATCGCGAGGCGCCCCGCTCCCAGGACGTTGTCGCGCTACCAGAAGATACGCATGGGGCGAGCCGGCGGTTTCCTTCGGCAGCAGATGGCTGCAGGGGGAAGATGCGCCAACGCATGGGAAACGAATGCGAAAGGCGCGCCTGACTCTTTCAGGGAGGCGCGCTAATACATAAGCCGTGTGCGAGCGGGCTAAACGGCCCTCGCATACCGTGAACGCGACGGTTTCGTGACACCCTTTGCAAGCCCTCATCCCCCGGCTCCTCTTTCAGGGATAGCTCTCCCCCTGAACGCTGCGGGAGCGGGGGCGCCCACAAGGGGCGCCCCTACGCCCGCGCCCCCCGCTCCCGCTACGGGCTATGCATTACCCACATGTCGCACTGCGTCATGAAATTTTGTGGAGCGCGTCCCAACGTGGGGGAAACCCGCCATGAGCGGGATGGGTGTGGCGGCATCAACCTGCGTCTGCGTATCGCCCCCGTAAAGCTGGTATACTATAACGCGTGCCCTGCCCCGGCAGTTGCAGGGTGCTGCGCCGATCGAGGCGCGTCCGCATGCAACACTCTGATTACCTATGCGCGTCCTGATCACCGGCTCCAGCGGGCAGATCGGCACAAATCTGGCACTGCGCTTGCTGGCCGATGGCCACAGCGTCTTTGGCGTTGACCGCCGCGCTAATCCCTGGACCGACGCGTTCCCCACTCTGCTTCAGGATCTGGCCGCCCCTCAGCGCGAGTTTCGCGGCGGCATCGGAGGGGCGCCTTACCCTCCCTGCGACATCGTGGTGCATCTGGCAGCCAATGCCAAGGTGTACGACCTGGTCGAGCAACCCCACCGGGCGCTCGAGAACATCAACCTGACCTTCAACGTTCTGGAATACTGCCGCGCCAACGGCCTGCCGATCGTCTTCTCGTCTTCGCGCGAGGTGTACGGCGACGTCCGGCGCTATCTCACGGAAGAACATCGCGCCGATTTTAGCTATACCGAGAGCCCCTACTCGGCCTCGAAGATCGCCGGCGAGGCGCTGATCTACTCCTACGCCCGCTGCTACGGCGTGCGCTACCTGGTCTTTCGCTTTTCCAACGTCTACGGGCGCTATGATACCGACATCGAACGCATGGAGCGGGTTATTCCGCTCTTTATTCGCCGCCTGAGCCGGGGCGAGCCGGTAACGGTCTATGGTCGCGAAAAGGTGCTGGATTTCACGTATGTGGACGATTGTGTGGACGGTATCGTGCGGGGTATGCAGCGGCTGCTTGCCGGCGAGGTGGTGAATCGAACGATCAATCTGGCCTATGGGCAGGGTAACTCGCTGGTACGACTGGCGGAGCTGATCGGCGAGGCGCTGGGGGTGCAGCCGGAGATCATTGTCGAGCCGGTGAAGCGGCCCGGAGAGGTGACTTACTACGTCGCCGACATCACCCTGGCGCGCGAATTGCTGGGGTTCACTCCGCGCGTGCCGCTGGCGGAAGGGGTGCGCCGCGCCGTGGCCTGGTCACTACGAGGGGAGGGCTAGCCGATGACCGAACGGGAGCCGACCCGGCGGCGCGAGCGGCGAACGCGCGCGCCGAAAACGGCCTCGCCACCGCAGCCGCCCTCCACTCCCCCGCCGGTGATGACGGACCAGGTCAGCAGTCTGCTGCAACTGTCTTCGTACCTGGTCGCGGTGCTGGATCCCCAGGAGATCCAGGCCGGCCTGGTTGAGCATCTGGTCGAGGCCCTGCCCTCGGTGCAGGCGGGCATTCTGTGGATCAACCACAATGGCCGGCTGCGACCTAACTCGGTGGCGGGCCTCCCCCTGGCGCCACAGACGGCGCAACTGCTCGCGGCCTCCTCGTTGCGTTCGGGCGAGGGCATTGCCGGGCTGGCCTTCCAGCGCCTGGAGCCGCAGTTCGTCCAGACACCGCTGGGCTACCGCGCCACCGGCGAGCAGGTCGCGGTCACTTCCACCAATGCCGCCCTGTTCCAGCAACTGGGGGAACAGTTGCCGCGTAACCTGACCGTTGTCGCCGTGCCGCTCCGGGTGGGCGCGGAGACCCTCGGCGTGCTGGAGTTGCTCAACCTCGGCCCCACCGGCGAGGCAAACTGGCGGCCCCTCGAACGCGCCGATCTCCCCGTGCTGCAAACCTTTGCCAACCTGGTCGCCTCGGCGCTGAAGAACGCGCAACTGTACGCTGAGACCCAGCGGAGCGAGCGGCGCCTGAAGGCCTTCGATGCGGTGGTCACCGCGATTTCCACGGCCGCCGATCTCGACGATCTGGTGCGGAGCGTGCTCGATGTGGTGGTGAATCTGCTGCCCGGCTCATGCGGCGCGCTGCTGCTCCGTGAGCCCGCCCTCGACCGGCTCGATCTCGCCGCGCAGCACGGCCTGCCGCCAGACTGCATCGAGGCGCTCAGGCACCTGCCCATAGCCGAGGCGCCGTTCGCCGAGGTGGTCCACTACGGGCAGCCGATGCAACGCCCGTTGCTGGAAGAGCGCGGCGAAGGCGTCTTTCTGGCCCGGGGCCTGAACTCCTGCGCCTACTACCCCTTACTGGCCGGCGGCACGGTGGCGGGGGTGCTGGCGCTGTACAGCGACTGCGACCTGAGCCGGCACGCCGATAAGGAGATGCTCATGCCGATCTGCAACCAGGTCGGCTTTGCTATCGCCAACGTGCGCCTCTACGCCGACAGCCAGAGTGAGCGGCGCAAGCTGAATACGGTGATCGCGTCAATTGCCGAGGGGGTGCTGCTGTGCGATGCGCGCGGCCGCCTGACCATGGCCAACGATGCCGCGCTCAGCCTGCTGCGCCTCGACTCGCTGCCCTTCGAGCAACCGCTGGCCGAGATGCCCGACTTCTACCGCATGCGCGATATGGAGGGCCGGCGCCTCAGCCTCGAACAACTGCCCTTTGCCCGCGCCCTTGCCGGTGAGGTGTTCCAGGACTACCGCCTGATCCTCCGCGGCGCCAGCGGCGATGAGACGGTGATGAGCTTCTCCGGGGCGCCAACCCGCGCCGACGATGGCACAATCGAGGGCGCCGTGGTCGTCTTCCGCGATGTCACCACCAGCCAGAAGCTCGAACGGGCCAAGGACGAGTTCCTCGCCGTGGCCGCCCACGAGCTGCGCAGCCCCCTGGCCGCAGTGCGCTCCTATGCCGACCTGTTGCTGCGCCGCGAGCAGCAGCGCAGCGAGGCCGATCCCCGCGATCTGCACGGCCTGACTATCCTCTCGCAGCAGGTGACGCATATGCTGCGCATGGTGGACAATTTGCTCGACGTGTCGCGCATTGACGCCGGACAACTCGACCTGCAGATCCAGCGGGTCAACCTGCTGCACCTGGTCACCCAGGTGCTCGACCAGCAGCGCCCGGCAGCCGGGAACCGCACCCTGGTGCTGCTGCACGACGCCGAGGATCTGATTGTGGAGTGCGACTCGCTGCGGATCAGACAGGTGTTGACCAACCTGATCGGAAACGCGATCAAGTACAGCCCCGCGGAGAGCGAGATTACCGTCAGCCTGCGGCTCCTCGACGCCGAAAGCGACGAGGCACGGGGGCTTGGCGGTCCAGGAGTGCTGGTGCGCGTGACGAACCAGGGCGCCGGTATTCCACCCGAGCAGCAAACGCGGCTGTTCCAGCGCTACTACCGGGCGCGCAACAGCCGCGCCGAAGGTCTGGGCCTGGGTCTCTACCTCAGCCGGCAGTTTGTGCAGATGCACGGCGGGCGGATCTGGGTGGAAAGTGTCGAAGACGCCGGGAGCAGCTTCGTGTTCACCCTGCCGCTCCAGCAGAAGCCGGTCCAGGAAGCGCCGGCGGGCCAGAATGGCGGGTGAGGGCCAGGGAACCGGGCACCTCCACCCCGGCGGAGCGAGACCGGGGGCGTGGAGCGCTGTGTAAGGATAAACCTGCTACGAACCTGGTTAGCCGTCCATGCGGCTGCGCTGCGCAACGCCAGAATGAAAAACCTGTTCCTGGGAGGGCACAGCCCTCCCAAACCCTCCCGCGCGCGGGCTAATTTCAGGCTAGAAGAAGGAACACCATGCGCTTTAAGGAGCACATTCGTGGACTGCCCGCCTACAAGCCGGCCAGACTGCTGGGTGGCCCGGCGACCACGGTGGTCAAGCTGTCGTCAAACGAGAATCCACTTGGCCCTTCGCCGCGGGCCCTCGCCGCGCTCCAGGCGGCGATCACCGGGGTGCATCGCTACCCCGACGCGGGGAGCCTGGCGCTGCGCCAGACCCTCGCCGCCCGCGCCGGTCTGGAGCCGGCCCATGTGACCTGCAGCAACGGTTCCGACGAACTGATCCTGCTGCTCTGTCTGGCGTTTCTGGAGGCGGGCGACGAGGTGGTGCTGGCCGAGGGGACGTTCATCAGTTACTTGCTGCGGACGCTGGAAATGGGCGCCACGCCGGTACGCGTGCCGCTGCGGGCTTACACCTACGACCTGGAAGGGATGGCCGCGGCGATCACGCCCCGCACCCGACTGGTGTTCGTATGTAACCCCAACAACCCCACCGGCACAGCCGTCAATGCCGACACGGTCTTCGCCTTTGTGCGGCGCGTGCCCGAGGATGTGCTCATTGTAATGGACGAAGCCTACGTCGAGTTCGCCGCCGGCCCCGACTACCCCGACCTGCTGCCGGAGATCCGCGCCGGCCGCCCAAACCTGATCCTGCTGCGGACCTTCGCCAAGATCTACGGTCTGGCCGGGCTGCGCCTGGGCTACGCGTACGGCCATTCCGAGGTCATCGCCTACCTTGAGCGAGCCCGGCCCACCTTCAACGTGAACCTGCTGGCCCAGATCGCCGGCCTGGCCGCGCTGGAGGACGACGAGCATGTGGCCCGCAGCCGGGAGTACGCCGATAGCTGCCGGGCCTTTTTTATGCGCGAACTGCAGGCCCTGGGACTGAGGCCGATCCCCAGCCGGACGAACTTCGTCGCCGTGCCGGTGGGCGACGACGCAGCGGTGAGCGAGGCCCTGAGCGCCCGTGGCTTCACCGTGACGCCGCTGGCGGGCTGGGGGCTGCCCGGTGTCATTCGGGTGTCATTCGGCACGGAGGAGCAGAATCGGGGCTTCATGGCCGCCTTGAGGGAGGTGGTAAACTCCTCCTGAGGAGCGGGGAACGCGCGGCTCCCCGCAGCCGGCGGGGAGGCTCCGGGAGGGCGACGCCCTCCGGGGAGAATCACTTTTCACTCCTGTCGTGGGCGGCGCAGCCGCACGGGGGTCCAACAACAACATCGGGGCAACCAGATTTCCGCATACCCTTGCTGGACGGGCAAGAAAAGAAGGAGAGGATCGCATGGAGGCCAACCTCAACGGAATCCGCGTGCGGTTCGACGATGTGGGGACAGGGCCAGTGGTGCTGCTTCTACACGCCTTCCCGCTGAGCGCGGCGATGTGGCAGCCGCAGATCGAGGCGCTGCGGAGTCGCTACCGGGTGATTGCCCCCGATCTGCGGGGCTTTGGCGGCAGCGACGCGCCTCCGGGCCCCTATTCGATGGATACGCTGGCCGATGATGCGGCGGCACTGCTGGAGTACCTGGGCGTGTCGCGGGCGGTGGTGGCGGGCCTTTCGATGGGCGGGTACATCGCCTTCGCCTTCTGGCGCCGCCACCGCGACAGGGTGGCAGCCCTGGTGCTGGCCGATACGCGCGCTGGCGCCGATAGCGAGGAGGGACGCGCAACCCGCGAGGTCAATGCGCGTCTGGCCGAGGAGCAGGGGGCCGGGGCGATTGCCGACAAGCTGATCCCCGGTCTGGTGGCCCCGGGGGCCCCACAGGCGGTGCGTGATACGCTGCGCGCGCTTATCACCGCCAATAGCCCCGATGGCATCGCCGGCGCGCTGCGGGGGATGGCCGCGCGGCCTGACTCCAACCCCGACCTGCCCGGCATTGATGTGCCGGCGCTGATCATTGTTGGTGAGGAGGATGGGTTGACTCCGCCCGTCGAGTCCGAGCGTATCGCGGCGGCACTGCCCGATGCCACGCTTGCGCGCATCCCCGGCGCGGGCCACCTGAGCAACCTGGAACAGCCAGAGGCTTTCAATGCGGCACTGCTGGCGTTCCTCGAGCGGTTGCCGTCTTAGCCGGTATGGCATACCTGATGCCCGCGCGGCTATGCCACACAACGCCGGAACAAAAATAATTTGTTCCGGGGAGGGCTTGCCACCCCCGTGGGCAGGGGCAATGGGGAAACCCGGTTTCCTCATATTCACAGCAGAACACCATCGCAGTAATCTGCAATCTACAATCCCAAATCTACAATCCCAAAAGGTGTCACTCCCCCGCCCACGCCGGCTGATAGTTCGCCCCCAGAATAAGCACCAGATCCACCCCCTCACCCGGCAGCGGCGAGTCGCCCGGCGGAGTGCTGTAAACGTCAGCGGGGTCAAGGCCAAGGGTCGCAGCCAGGCGGCGCAGGGTCTCGGGGCGCCCGCGGTAGTCTATCAGCAGGCTGCGCGCATAGAGTCCGGGGGCGTCGCCCGCCGCCGCCAGGCTGAAGCCCTGCGCCGCCAGGCGCGCCGTTACCCGGCCCGCCAGCCCCGGCACGCCAGCGCCGTTGAGCACCTGGACGCGGGCCTGCTCGGCCTCGGCGACGGGGCCGGCGTACAGTCGCGCCACCTGGGCAGCCACGTCGGCGGGGTCCCAGTAGATATCCGAGCCACTCTCCCAGACAATGCCCACATCGTTGGGATTGATGCTCAGGGTGAGAATACGTTCAGCATCCAGGCGCTGGGCCAGGGCGGCCAGACCCCGCAGGGTATCGAGGTCACCGAGCGGCAGGGTCGTACTGACACTCTCCTGCAAATCGCGGACCAGGTCAGGCAGCATAGCCGCCTGGCTGAGCAAGCCGCGGGTGCGCACCTCGTGCAGCATGGCGCGGAGCACCTGCTGCTGGCGCCGCGAGCGATCAAAGTCACTGGAGGCGTGGCGTGTGCGGGCGTAGCGCAGGGCCAGGTCGCCATTCATGACCTGCAGGCCCGCGGGAATATAGAGGCGCTCGTAGCCGTAGTCCTCAGAGGGATAGGCCGCATCGAAGATTGGTCGCTCGACGTCAATGGGAATGCCGCCGAGGGTATCTACCAGGCGCTGGAAGCCGCGAAAATCCACCTGGGCGATGTAGTCCACGCTGGTATCCAGGAAGCCGGCGACGGTTTCGGCGGCCAGGGCGCCCCCGGCGGCCTCGGGCGCGACGCCGGGGCCGTAAAGCGCCTCGGCGTTGTTGTAGCCGTAGGCGTAGGCAGCATTGATCTTGGTCATACCGAGACCGGGGATCTGCACCACCGAGTCGCGGGGAATAGAGAGCATCCCGGCCCAGCCGCCGGCGGGGTTCACGTGAACGAGGATCAGCGTATCGCTGCGCGCGCCTTCCTCCGGGTCAGGGCGGCGGTCAACGCCGATGAGCAGCACGTTGAACGGCTCGCGGAGACCCTGGGGCAGCGCCCCGGCGTCAAGGGCCGGCCTGCCGGCACGCGTGGCGGACTGTCGGGGATCCTCCTGCTGAAAGCCGCGCAGTGTCCCCCCGATCCAGCTCCAGAGGCCCACGGCGAGGAGCGCAGCCAGCAGGAGTAGCGCGCCGGGAAGCACCAGCGGCCCCAGAAGGCGCCGGGGGGCAACCTGACCACGCGCCGCGCGCCGGGCCGCCACCCGTTCGCGCGCCGAACGGTAGGGACGCCGGCCAGGAGAGAAGGGCGGTTTCATACGCGAGCGTCAACCCTCATCAGCATCGGCGGCGCGCACATCGGGCGCCGGCCAGACCGGCGCCTCGAAGGGCAGACTGGCCCTGAGCCGACGGACCTTGAGCGTCGCAGGGCGCGGAAGCACGGCCATGGTCAGGATGCTCATATCATCGGTCGGCTCGCCGCGGTCCAGCTCCAGGGCGCGGCGCAACAACTCCTCGGTCAATTCGCTGGCCGAGCGCCCCGCCGTGGCGGGCCAGCCGGAGAGGAAGTTGCCCAGCGCCAGATCCTCGCCGTAACGTTCGCCAGCGCGGGTCAACCCATCGGTGAAGACCACAATGTACGTGTAGGGTTCGACCGGCAGCTCGGTAATAATCGGCCTGGTCATCGGCTGGAGACCGATGGGGGTCGAAGGATCGCTGTAACTGTGCAGGCCATGGGGGGTGATCACAAAGAACGGGGCCGGATTATTGCGCGACATCAGGATCTTGCCGCTCTGGTAATCCACCGAAAGGATATTCAACGTCGCCGCCACCTGCCCGGCGCGGTAGGTATAGAGATAGTCGTGCACAGCACGGGCGACGGCGCCATCACGGGCGCCATCTTTCAGCAGGGCAATGGCGCGGGTAGCGAGAAGATTGCTGAGCGTCTTGGCGCCGCGGCCGGTCCCTTCGCCGTCAATCAGCACAAACGAGAAGCCCCCGCCAGGCCGCTCGATCATCTCCAGCGTATCGCCACTCTCGCCACTGCCGTGGTGGGCGACTTTCGCGACCGCAACTTCGATCTCAAGCATCGCAGTCCTCGATGTTCCGGCTCTGGCAGCCGGCGCAGCTACGGCCAGGCCGGGCAGCGGCGATGCGTGTCACCACTGCCGGCGGTGTCTGGCTCTCAGTATAAAGCATATCATAACCAGCAGTGGTGTGACGGTGCGAGATAAGACGGCGGGCACGGGCCCCGACGGGGTGACGCACCGGCGCCCCCCGGCCCCCCGAACGCCACCGCATCGCCCCGTGGCGACCGCGGGCCCCGACGGGGTGGCGCGTAGAGAC
>JBDNDG010000003.1:0-40405 GCA_046719255.1 Chloroflexaceae bacterium | reverse complement strand
TCTGGCCTGGGTGGCGAATCGCATCGCCGCCCATGGGCACGTCCTGCGCGCCGGACAGGTGGTGCTGGCCGGTTCGCTCACCCCACTCGTTCCCTGTGCGTCCGGGGACACCTTTGAGGCCGTCTTCGATCACCTGGGGCTGCTACGTATGGCGTGCGGGTAGAGGCGCGGGGCAACCCGGCTCCCTGCACTGCCTGACCACCAGACAACGAGGCCCCCTCTCGAACGTGGAGAGGGGGCAGGCGGCGACGGGAGACGCGACGGAGCCGCGCCTCTACTTCTTGGAAATATCTACACTATTGGCCGCGGTCTTCATCACCATCTGGCTGAACTGCGTCTGCGCCTCAACGGCTTTCTGCGCGGCCTCCTGCCAGGTCGCCATAATCTTCTGTGCCTGGCTCATGTCCCACATCTGGGCGAGCATGCTTGGCTCAGCCTTCTTGAGCAGATCGAACCAGTTCTCGGAGAAGCGCATTTGTGTTTCGGCCCAAACCCGCGTCATCTCCAACATCTGGCGGGTCCACTCCACCGGAGTCGTCGGCACGCCTGGAACGGATGGCATCGCCGGCATCGCTGGCATATTCACAGAGGCCGCGGCGACACTCTCGGCCCAGAGACGGGTCAGCTCCACCTGCTGCTCAATCGCATAGCGCACCGTGCCGCGCCAGGTCTCTACCGTCTTCTGCCAGGCCTCGGGGCTTTGCGGTGTCGTCATCGCCTGCATCGAGCTCATCCAGCTCTCCCAGACCTTCTGCTGCGTGCCGGTCCAGGTCTTGATCATATCGTTCGCCTGCTTCGACCAGTCCATACCAACCCTCCTCAGTATTCTCCGGCCCTCCGATGTAGACCTACACCGGTTCGCGCATTTCCTGGTGGTTACAACTCCGAGGGTATCAGCGAAGGTTACATATGAGTTACGTCGAACCATTGCCCGTTCAACCAGACTGTGGTACGGTTGTAGGTGGGCCCCTGGGGAGCAGGGGTGCCCCCTCTCTCCCACAGCGTCACCGAGGTACACATGAATGAACTCCTTGCGCTCCGCGAAGCCGCTCTGAGCCTTGTCACCGGTACCCGCCCGGGCGAGGCGCTCAATCTGCCACCCCCTGCCAGCCACTCTCCCGCCGGCCCCGAACTGGCCGACCGGCTGGCCGCTGCCGTGCGCGCCTTGAAGATCGCCGCGGCCAGCGATGATGGCCTTGCCGTAGACTACGCCGCCCTGCGCGACAGCGCGGCCTATGCCGAATATGTGGAGCGGGTAACGCCCCTCCTGTTCACCTTCGACCCGTCGCTGCTTGCCACCCGCGGCGCGCGACTGGCGTTCTGGATCAACCTCTACAACGGCCTGATCCTCGATGGTGTGGTGGCCTACGGCGTGCGCCGCAGTGTGCGCGGGGGCCTTGGCGGGCTGGGCTTCTTTCGCCGTGCGGCCTACATCGTTGGCGGCTACCGCCTCTGCGCCGACGACATCGAGCACGGCATCCTGCGCGCCAACGCCGGCAACCCCTTCCTCCCCGGCCCTCAGTTCGCCGACGACGACGCGCGCCTGGCCTGGACGATCAGCCCCCTTGAACCGCGCGTGCACTTCGCCTTGAACTGCGCCAGCCGCTCCTGCCCGCCCATCGCCGTCTACGACGGCGCGCGGATCGAGGCCCAGCTCGACCTGGCCGCCCGCTCATTCGTCGGCGCCGATACCGACCTCGACCCCCGGACCGGCACGCTCCTCGTCTCGTCAATCTTCAAGTGGTACCAGGCCGACTTTGGCGGGCTGGAAGGTGTCCTGCGCTTCATCCGCGCTCACCTTTCTCCTGACGACGAGCGCCGGCGCTGGATTGAGGCTCAGGCCGAGGTGGCGCTGGCATTCAAGCCGTATGACTGGTCACTCAACTCTCGCTTCTGATATGAAAATAGGGGAAACCAGGTCTCCCTATGCCCCTCCCTGCGGGGAGAGTTCGGAAGGGCGCAGCCCTCCCGGGAGACACTACTGCTGCTGTTGCTGCTGGGACTCCAACGGCTCATCCGGCTCGACCGCTGCCGATTGCCCCACCAGAATCGGCAACACCTCCTCATCGGCGATGGGCGCCTCGGTTGGCACGACTTTCACGCCAACCTCCAACTTGCTCTCGGCCTGCCCCTTGTAGACCCCTTTCGTCGGGGGCACATCGGCATAGTCGCGTCCCACCGCCGTGCGAATGTGCCGCCCACCGGCAATCAGGTTGTTCGTCGGGTCAAAACCTACCCACCCCAGCTCCGGCAGCAGTGCCTCGATCCAGGCATGGGTCGCGTCCTGCCCGGAGCGGTCGTGATCCTCTACCCGGTGAAAGAGGTAGCCGCTCACATAGCGACAGGGGATGCCCAGGGGGCGCAGCAGGGCGATCATAATGTGCGCGTAATCCTGACACACCCCGCGTCGGGCGGCCAGGGCCACATCGATCGGCGAGTCGACCCTGGTGTGCTCGGGGTCATAGGCAAAGGCATCGTAGAGCCGGGTGTTCAACTCGCGCAGCAGGGTCAGCGGATCGTCACGGCGGCACACCTCGAGTTCGCGGGCCAGATCTGCGAGCAGCGCTGTCGGATGGGCAAAAAAACTCGGTGCCAGATAATCCCAGTAATCCTCCCGTTCGGTCAGTGCATCGAGTGCCATCCAGGCGTCGGGGTCGAGCCGGTCGGGGAGCGGTGGTGGTGGCTGCAGGATCACCACCGCCTCGGCGGTAATGGTCGTGGTGCGGTGCGGCGCCGGGATGCTGAAGTGGTGAACGATATTGCCGTAACAGTCGGTGTAGTGTTGCACGCGCGCCATTGGACTCGTGACCAGGCGAAAACTCAGGCAGTGCTGCAAACCTTCCGAGCGAGGTTGCTTCCGTACCTCGGTGACGCTCTCACTCACCGGGACGCTATAGCGAAAACGGGTCTTATGCAGGATGGTATAGTACATACTACTACTGCCAGCTATGGTACAGCGTTAGCAACGCCTGAAGCTAGGTGACTGGTGGGCTCGAGCTGATGTGAACATCGAGAGGAAACCGGGTTGTTCCGCGCCCTTGCCGGGAGAGGGACGGGGAGGGCTTCAAAGGGTGTCACCAAACCGTCGCGCGCGCGGCATTTGAGGGCCATGTAGCCCGTCCTCATGCGGCATATGTGTCGGCGCGCATCCATAGAATGATCGCACGCGCTTGCACTGGTTTATTCGTTTCCTATTCGTTGACACATCTTCTTGCCCTTCATCCCCGAGGCGTTTTGCCGCATCAGCCGTCCATGCGGCTGTGCCGCATAAAGCCAGAATGAAAATAACTGTATCCTGGGAGGGCACAGCCCTCCCACACCCTCCCGGAAACCTCGTGTACGGTGCGCGGCGCAGCCACACGGGTGTTTCAGGTGCTACGTATCGAGGGCCTTCTCCACCGGATAGGTTACATAGGTTTGATAAATAGCGCTGTGGATGGCCATACACTGGCGATGGATGCCATCGAGGTAAGCGTGCATATTATCGGCCAGGATTTCTTCCACCTGGCCATAATCGAGTGAGGCGCGCAATCGCCCGGCCAGGCGTTCGGCCCGCCCACCGCTGCGGGTGCTGGTACTCTGCGCAATCGCCTTCAGGCCACGCTCGATGCGATCGGCGGAGAAACGCACCGAATGGGGAAACTCGCCGTCGAGCAGCAAGAACTCGGCCACCGTTTCGGGCTGCACATCAGCAGTGTACACTTTGCAGTAAGCCTCGAATGCAGTGGCGCACTTGAGCAACCCCACCCAGTCATTGTATTCCAGTAACAGTGCCGGATCGCCGGTCGCCTCCAGGTAGGGGCGAAAATGCACGTCGAGGAGCAGGGCAGTGGCGCTGGCTCGTTCCAGATAACGGCCCACCTGGATGAAGTACCAGCCCTCGCCGTGAGTCATGGTGGTGTCGGTAATGCCCTGGAAGAGATGCGCGCCTTGTTTGATCGCCTGGTAGAACTCGATCGGCTCACCTTGCCAGATCCGCTCGGGGCTTGCCGAGCGCATAAACAGGTACAGCCGGTTCACCTGCTCCCACATCTCCGAACTGATCTGCTGGCGCACCTGCCGGGCGTTCTCGCGGGCCAGGGCAATGCAGCTCACAATCGCGTTTGGATTGGCGTGATCGAAGGTCAGGGCGCGCGTAATGGCATACGCGTCACCGGCGTCCTCAGCGGGCAGGCTCGTGCGCAGGGCTGTCAGCAGGCGTTTCCAGCGCACCTCGACCGACTCAGGGGTCTGATCCAGCATCAGGTTCAACCCGACGCCGATCATGCGCGCCGTGTGCTCGGCCCGTTCCAGGTAGCGGCTCATCCAGTAGAGACCATCAGCTACACGTGAGAGCATATGTGTGGTATCAGTGTCACTCGCACACGCGGCTGCGCCGCACTCTGACAGGATGAAAATGGATGTGTTTCCGGGAGGGGTCAGGCCTCCATACCCTTCCCCGTGGGGAGGGCATGCCATCCCACAGGTAGGGCATCAGGGAAACCCGATGTCTCCGATGTTCATATCAGCCGTCCATGCGGCTGCGTCGCACAACCCCGGAATGAAAATAATAGTTATGTTCCTGGAAGGGCGCGGCCCTCCCCCGGTACGCTCCAAACCCTCCCACGTACGGCCTATTTTCACCTCAGCCGTCCATGCGGCTGCGTCGCACAACGCTAGAACGAAAATAATGTATTCCTGGGAGGGCGCAGCCCTCCCAAACCCTCCCACCAGGCAAGGGAATAGGAAGAAATAGGCAGGCGCAGCCCTACCAGGTAGCCTCCTCGCACCGGGTCGCTGCGCGGCGCAGCCGCATGGGCATCCGGTACTGCAACGAGCCTTTGCGTCGGCAGACGGGTGCGCATATCACTCGAACAACACCCACGTGTCCTTACTGCCGCCGCCCTGCGACGAGTTGACTACCAGCGAGCCTTTGCGCAACGCCACTCGGGTGAGACCGCCGGGCACGATGGTGATCTGTTCGCCGCTGTTGAGGATGTACGGACGGAGATCGACGTGGCGCGGCTCCACCCGGCCGTCAACAAAGCACGGAGCGCGCGAAAAGTGCAGCGTTGGCTGAGCGATGTAATTCCGCGGATGGGCCTCGATCAGGCGCCGGAAGTGGTCACGCTCCTCGGCGGTGCTGTGGGGGCCGATCAGCATTCCATAGCCGCCCGACTCGCCCACCGCCTTCACAACCAGTTCATCGAGATGCTCGAGCACGTAGGCCCGCTCGAGGGGATCGTCGCAGAGGTAGGTCTCGACATTCGACAGGATCGGTTCTTCGTCGAGGTAGTACTTGATGATCTTCGGCACGTAGGCGTAGATCGCCTTGTCGTCGGCCACACCGGTGCCCACCACATTCGCCAGGCTCACGTTCCCGGCGCGGAAGGCGTTGAACAGGCCCGCCACTCCGAGGATCGAATCCGAGCGGAAGGCCAGCGGGTCAATAAAATCGTCGTCCACCCGCCGATAGATCACATCCACCCGCCGCAGGCCCGCTGTGGTGCGCATGTACACAATGTTGTCGTGCACCAGCAGGTCCCGACCCTCCACCAGTTCCAGCCCCATGAGGCGAGCCAGGAAGGTATGCTCAAAGTAGGCCGAGTTGTACACCCCCGGCGTCAGCACCACGATGGTCGGATCGGGCCGATGCGGGGGGGCCAGGGCGCGCAGGGTCGTGAGCAGCGCGTGCCCGTAGTGGTCAATCGGGCGCACACCGTAGTTGGCAAACAGCGAAGGAAAGGCCCGTTTCATCACCGCGCGATTGGTGAGCATGTAGCTCACCCCACTGGGCACGCGCAGGTTATCCTCCAGCACCACAAATTCGCCCGAAGGCAGGCGCACCAGGTCGGTGCCGGTAATCGAGACATAGACCTGCTGGGGCACACTGACGTGCCGCATCTCGCGGCGGAAGTGCGGGCAGGTGTACACCAGCTCGCGCGGGATGACCTTATCGGCCAGAATACGCGCCTGGTGGTAAATGTCGTGCAGAAACAGGTTCAGCGCGTGGATACGCTGCTTCAGGCCGGCCTCAATCACCGCCCACTCGTCGTGGGTTACGATCCGCGGCAGCAGGTCGTAGGGAAAGATGCGCTCGGTGCCCTGATCGTCACCATAGACGGTAAAGGTAATGCCCTGGTTGAGAAAGGTGAGGTCGGCGTAACTCTGCCGTTGCTGAAGGTCACGCGCGGAGAGTTCCAGCAGGCGCTGGTACAGGAGCCGGTAGTGTAGCCGCGGCTCCCCCGCCTCGTCGAACATCTCGTCGTAGATGGCGCCGAGATCGTAGGTGGCAAAGAGCGAGTGGCCGTTAGCGCGCGCACGGTGCTCGGTGAGCATAGGCATGCAGGAATGAGGCTTTCTGCCGAATCTGAAACAGAGATCGGAGAGAGCTGAGCGGGCGGCGCTGCCACGACTACTGCGGTTCTTCTCTCGGGATTATTGCTTAATAATACTCCTTCCCTGGCCCTTCGTCAACCCGGTTCAAGCGGCGATCCGGCTGTTGCAACGTCGTTGGGCAAGCTCCGAAAACCCCGCTTTTGCTGGTTCATTCTGGTGGGGAAGCCGCCACAATGAACCAGAAGAAGCTCGTGGGCCGACGCAGCCGCCCCACATCCACCACCAGAGGCGGATGTCGCATCAGCCCCGAGAAGGACACTCCAGACTCGCAGGTCTATCAGACCCGGTCCGGGGGGCTGCCCGGGCTGGTTACACGCAAATGGTATAACCAGCCCGGCAGCTCCTATGAAGGGCCGTGCGGCAACCTCGTCTTCCTGCCAACGTGTTGTTTCCCGGGAGGGCGTAGCTCTCCCAGATTCTTCCACCACGAAGGGGTGTGGGAAACCCGGTTTTCCCTGTGTTCAACGAGGTGCATCATGAAACCATCACCGATCACGGTCTCACTCTTCGAGATCCTCCGCGATCAGCTATCCACGACCATATCCTCGTTTCAGGCTTCCAAAGCCACGCTGGTGGACATCAGCCATACGCTGGAAGACAGCATCCTTGTCAATAGGCTGCCTTCGATCATTTTTACCGGTTTTCAGGAAAGTAGCCACTGGCGTGCAGAAACGCAACGCTACCTGGAGCTTGCGGGTATCGCCAGCCAGGTGTGCATCTTCGCTGGAGGGAATCCTCCGGTGCCTGAGGAGCGCCACATTGCCGTCACGCTCGCCGGCGATGATCCTCTGCGTCAGGAGTGGTTCCTGCTGGTGCTTACTCAACATTTCTCAGCAGTCCTGTGCGGCCGTGACCGCCAGGAGCGCCCGGATCGTGAAGCAGATCGCTCGTTTGACACGTTTCTTTCGTTTGATCCCTTTATAGTTAAGCAAATAGTTGATACCATCCTCCCTACCGTGGCCCGCTATCGCCCCGACCGCGCCGCAGAGCTGTCCCAGGCCCTCACCGATTTTCCGCCGCGGCATCCAGATGGTCGCTACATGAGCGAGCTATGCTCTCGTATCATCTCGCACCTGGAACGGCGTTATGTTACACATCGCGATCTGGCGCGTGAGTTGGAACTTGCGCGTCAGTATGAGGAAAAGCTTGAGGGTGTAATTGCGGAGTTAGGCGTTCCGGTGATCCCCGTACTCGAATCGGTTATTGTTCTGCCTTTGATTGGAACGATTGACTCGCGCCGTGCCCAAATGGTGATGGAGAACCTTTTGCATGGGATTGCCGATTTTCAGGCCGATGTAGCGATTATTGACATCACCGGGGTTCAGGTCATTGATACTGCGGTCGCCGATGCACTCACACGGGCCGTGAAAGCTGCATCGCTCCTTGGCGCGCGCGTCATTCTCTCCGGCGTCAGCCCCAGGATTGCTACAACGCTTGTTACGCTGGAGGTAGACCTGTCACAGGTACTTACCCGGAGTCGCCTGCGCGAGAGCATTGATGCAGCGCTTGAACTGCGTGGCTTTCGGATCGTACCGCGTCAAGGCTCGTAGGAGATGTACCGTTCGCAGTGTTTGGCCCGTCTCCTGGCCGCTCCCGGCGGGGGAGGCGCCGTTCCTCCCGGCAACAAAAAAATAGTGAACCCGGGTTCCCTACGTCCCTCCTCAGGGGAGGATTTGAGGGGGCGCAGCCCTCCCAGATCCTCCCGCCTGGAAGTGATGTGGGGAAACCCGGGTTCTCCGTTTTCATAGCAGGGCTTCGGTCCTGCTAATCCCCTA
The DNA here is from genome assembly GCA_046719255.1 of Chloroflexaceae bacterium. Classification (GTDB taxonomy): domain Bacteria; phylum Chloroflexota; class Chloroflexia; order Chloroflexales; family Chloroflexaceae; genus JACAEO01. Next base: position 32,252 of record JBDNDG010000003.1, on the reverse strand, counting down.
TTCCCTCCGCGCTTGCCGGAATGATCCGCTTCTGCAGGTCGGCTTCTTTTACCCGCTGCACGTTCCAGATCAGCCCCGTCGCCTCCAGCCCGCGGATCACGTAGGCCGAAATGTCGATCTGCCACCAGCGCAGGCCGTGGAAGGCCGACCGGGGGAAGGCGTGATGGTTGTTGTGCCAGCCCTCGCCAAACGCCAGCAGGCCAACGATGAAGTTGTTGCGGCTCGCGTCGCGCGTCTGGTAGTCGCGCGCGCCGAAGGTGTGGCAGATCGAGTTGACGCTCCAGGTAACGTGGTGCGTCAGAAACACCCGCACCAGACCGCCCCAGATCAGGCCGCTCCAGCCGGCGATCAGGAAGGGGATCAGCAGCCCCAACCCCGCCCACAACAGCCAGGTGCGCGAGGCCCACACAACGTCGGGGTCGCGCTTTAGCCAGGTGCCATATACGTCCACGTTCTCTTTGTGATGAAACAGCCAGCCCATGTGGGCGTGGATCAAGCCCTCCAACGGGCTGTGGGGGTCGTCTTCGCCGTCGGAGTGGGCGTGATGCTGAATATGCGTCGAGGCCCAGGCGATCGGGCTGCCCTCGAAGGCCATACTGCCCATGATCAGGAACAGACGCTTCAGCCACGAGTGGGTCTCAAAACTCTTGTGGGTCAGCATGCGGTGGTAGCCAACCGTGATCCCCAGACCGGAGATCGCGTAGAAGACCAGCATCAAGGTTACATCCAGCCAGCCAACGGCGCGGTTCCATAGCATCACCATCGCATATAGCGTTGCCAGAAACGGCAGTACGACAACAATCAAAACACCGATCTTTTCGCCGAGGCTCTTCTCAAGGTGGGGTTCGACCGGGGCGGAGGGTACAGCGCGAGGCATCTTCTTGCTCCTCAGAGTGTCTGGCCGCGTATCCTTCCACGGCCACGCTATCCCAGTGTAGCCCACACCCCCGCGCCGCGTAAGTGTGCCCGGTCCAATCCTCCGTCACCACTTGCCAATTTTGTGACAGTACGTACATATAACCGGAGACCCGTGACTGCGGTCACGGGTCTGCCTGACTCCAGTTGTGAACCTATGGGAAACCCGGTTTCCCCATACGCCTGCCTGTGGTGTGTTAAGCCCTCCCCACCGGGAGGGTCTGGGAGGGTGCAGCCCTCCCAGAACAAGCCCTGTTCTTAGCCTAATCCCTGCTGTAGCGCCCAGAGCGCCGCCTGGGTGCGGTCGCGGACGCCGAGTTTGCTGAGGATGTTACTGATATGGTTCTTGACTGTGCCGCTGCTGATCAGCATCGCCTCGCTGATCTCCTGGTTAGTGCGGCCCTGCGCCAGCAGGGCCAGGATGGCCCGTTCGCGTTCGGTGAGCAGGGCCAGCCGCTCGGTGGGTGTGGACGGCGTGGCAGGCTTGCTGGCCTCAAGGTCGCCGGCCAGCCGTCCCAGATGGGGCAGCATCTGGGCCGTGATCTCTGGCGCCAGTAGCGCCCCGCCAGCCGCCACGGTGCGCACCGCTTCAGCTAGCGCCTTGTGGTCCACGTCCTTCAACAGGTAGCCGCGCGCGCCCGCCGCGAGCCCCCGAAGAACGTAAACGTCGTCACGAAAGGTGGTCAAAATGATCACCGCCGGGCGTGGCCCCCGTTCCGTCAGCCGCCGGGTGGCCTCTACCCCATCCATCACCGGCATCAGCACGTCCATCAGCACCACGTCCGGGTCGAGCGCGGCAACGAGGTCGAGAGCTTCCTGCCCATTGCTCGCCTGGCCCACCACGTCAATGCCGGGCTTGCGCGCCAGCAGTGTGGCGATTCCGGTCCGAATGAGGGCCTGGTCGTCCACGATTACAACGCGGATCTTCTCGCTCATCGTTGGCACCCCTGTGCAGCGCCGTTGGAGGCGCTCACACGCCTTCGGTCGGCAACACGACCCGCAACCGCCAGCCGCCGCCGGGCAACGGGCCAGCCTCCATCCCACCGTTGAGGGCCTCGGCTCGCTCACGCAAGCCGACCAGTCCGAAACTCTCGTCTGGCCGGCGAGCCGGCTCTTCCGCCTCGTCAGTGTCGTCGTTGGTGACCGTGACGGTAAGGTAGCCCCCCAGGCTCACGACCCGTGCCTCGACCCGCGACGCGCGGCTGTGTTTGCGCGCGTTGGTCAACCCTTCCTGCACCGTGCGGTAAACGGTGCAGGCCAGCGCGTCGGATAGCCCTTCGAGTTCCCCATCGAGGATCAACGTTACCTGCGGAGGCGCAACCGCCCCCGCTGCCAGTTCCTCCAGCGCGCGTCGCAGTTCCGCGCCACGCACCGGCAGTTCGGCATCGGCCACCGCCAGCATGCTGCGCCAGGCCAGGTGCAACTGTTCGCGGCTCTCGCGCACCTGTTCCAGGGCCGCCTCAGCATCCTCAGCGGCCAGGTCCTCGGCCAGTTGCAGGTGCAGGTGCACCAGCACCAGCCGCGATCCCAGATCGTCGTGCACCTCCCGGGCCAGTCGTGTTCGCTCCGCCGCTACGGCCAGCATGCGCACCTCGTCCATCTGCTGCTCAACCTCGGCGTTTAACAGCGCCAGCCGCAACTCCGCCTGCTTGCGCCGCTCGAGCTGGCGGCGCGCCAACAGCAACGGGCCGCCAACCGCCACAGCCGTCACCATGCCGACCAGCAGGGCGTTGTGGTCGAAATGCTCCGGGCCCCAGTACGCCGCAAGAGCGGTGATCCCGAGCAGCAGTCCGACCAGGTGCAGCACAATCTGGCGCAGCGGGAGCCGCACCGCTACCTGCCAGAGCACCAGTAACAGTCCCAGCAGCGGTGTGAGGGTATGGGCGAGTTGCGCCAGCGCCAGGATCGCCACTGACTGCGCCGCCAGACCCACCTGGATCAGCACCGGCTGATCGATGCGCTGGGTTGTCACGTAGGCGAGCAGTAACACCGCCACCCACACCAGGAGCATCCCGAACGCCCCCGCATCCAGCGGTCGCTGCAACGCGGCTGAACTGATCGTCAGCACCAGAAAGACCGCCGGCAACACCCACGTCAGCACTCGATTCAGCGGGGTGGCGATCACCGGCTCCTCGGACGGGAGCACCGTTGCCAGGGGGAGAGCGCCGCCAGGCGGCTCGGCCGCGCCCTGTCGCAGCGTCGCCACCGTGCCGCGCAGGCGCTCCACCGCGCTGGCGGCGGCGGCCCGCGTCTGGCTCACCGCCGCTTCGAGTCGCGAGAGGTTGCTCTGGGCCTGCGCCAGCGCGGCGGTCACGCTCTGCTCGGTGCGGCTGAGGGCAGCCTGCACTTCGCCAATGATCATCTGCGCGAGCCGGTGGCGCTCCTCCAGCATCATACGCTGCTGCACCTCGCGCATGCTGGCGGTCAGGGCATCGTAGCGCTGCTGCATCTGCTGCAACATGTGCTGCACCTGCTCGCTGCGGCGCTGCTGGCGCAGATAGAAAATCGCCGCGATGATCGCGCAGGTGGCCGGAAAGGCCAGGGCGAGGTTGCCCTGCAGCCAGTCCATCAGGTTTGCCGTCACCACCAGCACCATCCCGCTCCAGACGGCGTACACCCCCACCGCGAAAGAAATCCACAACCACGGCGGGAAGAGGGCAATCGCCTGGAGCACCAGCGCCAGGTATACGTAGTCGAGCAGCGGCGCGGGAACAAGCGCCTGAGCCAGCACCGTGAGCGCCACCTGCCCGAGCAAGAACCCCACCTGTCCCCAGCGGGGCAACCGCCGCGCTGGCACGAAGGTAACGGCGATCAGGCAGGCACCACACAACCCTGCCAGCGCCAGCAGCCGCCAGACGGCATAACTCTGCCCTAGAGCGCTCAGTGGCGCGCCGAGCAGCGCCAGCGTCACCACGCTCTGCACGGCAAACGGGTAGGGCAGAGTCACTGCAGGTATAATCCTTCGCTGAGCTGAAGCCCTGGCTTTCATGACTTATAGTGTAGCATACTCGCCTTCTTTCCCTCTCGGCGAGGATCCAGGGTGCCACGGCCGGCACAGGGCCCTTGAGCGTGCCAGACCATACCCCTGCCCGGGGAGGGTGTGGGCGGGCCGCGCCCTCTCGTGTGGGGCTACCTGTGAAAGGCACCCGGGAGAGGGTGTGGTACAATATATCCTGTGGTGCATCCGACAAGTTCGATGTCACCCTGAGTGAAGCGAAGGGTCCGGGCCGAGATGATGTTCCTTCGACTGCGCTCAGGGCAGCGGCTTCGCCCAGCGTGACCAGTGACGTGCCGGACGCATCCCCTAGCGCTCAGGCCCGCCGCGTCAGGCGCCTGAGCGTCTCTGTGAGTCACAACAAACGCGCCCCGCTGGCGCTGAGGGTTTATGCTTCGCCACGATATTCGCAATATTGCCATTATCGCCCACGTCGATCACGGCAAAACCACCCTGGTAGACGCGATGCTCAAGCAGAGCCGCGTCTTTCGCGAGAACCAGACCGTCGAGGAACGGGTGCTCGACTCCAACGCTCTCGAACGCGAGCGCGGGATTACCATCCTCTCGAAAACGACCGCAGTTACCTACCGGGGCACCAAGATCAACATTGTGGACACGCCCGGCCACGCCGATTTTGGCGGCGAGGTGGAGCGGGTGATGAATATGGTTGACGGCGTCTTGCTGCTGGTTGATGCCGTTGATGGCCCCATGCCCCAGACGAAGTTTGTGCTACGCAAGGCCCTCCAGGCCGGTCACCACGCGATTGTGGTGGTTAACAAGATCGATCGGCCCCAGGCGCGCCCGAACTGGGTCGTGAACGAGACCTTCGATCTGTTTGTCGATCTCGGTGCCAGTGACGAACAGGCCGAGTTCGCGACTATTTTCACCAACGCGCTGGCCGGCCACGCCGGTCGCTCGCCGCTCAAACTGCACAACTCGCTCGAGCCTCTCTTCGAGGCCATCCTCGACCGCATCCCGCCCCCTGAGGTTGACGTGACTGCCCCTGCCCAGTTTCTGGTAACCACCAGTCTCTACGACGACTACAAGGGCAAGATTGTTACGGGCAGGCTCAGTCGCGGCGCCATCAGCAAGGGGCAGGCGCTCGTGCGCATCGATCGCCAGGGCGCTATCCATCCGGTGCGTCTCTCCCAACTGTTTGTCTACAACGGCCTCCAGCGCCAGGAGGTCGAATCGGCGCAGGCCGGCGACATCATCGCCCTCGCTGGCATCGGCGACGCCAGCATCGGCGATACCATCGCCGATGCTCTCCAACCCGAGGCCCTCCCGCCGATCAAGGTCGAAGAGCCGACCGTACGTATGACCTTTGGGGTCAATACCAGCCCCTTCGCCGGTCGTGAAGGCACGTTCGTGACCTCGCGCAAGCTCCGCGAGCGTCTCTACCAGGAGACCGAGCGCGACGTGGCGTTGCGAGTCGAAGATACCGAAAGCCCTGATGTCTTTCTGGTCGCCGGGCGTGGCGAGTTGCACCTTGGCATTCTGATCGAAACCATGCGCCGCGAAGGCTACGAGTTCCAGGTCTCCCGTCCTGAGGTGATCTTCCACGAGGATGCCCACGGTAACCGCCTGGAACCGATTGAACTGGTCGAGATCGAGGTGGGTGCCGATTACCAGGGCGTGGTGGTTGAACTGCTCGGGAAACGCCAGGGCGAGATGCGCGATATGCACGTCCGTGATGATGGCAGCGTGCACTACGTCTACCTCGTGCCCACCCGCGGCTTGCTTGGCTTCCGCCAGCTCTTCCTGACCGCCACCCGCGGCACCGGGGTGCTCAACAGCCTGTTCTACGGCTATGCACCGTTCACCGGTGACATTATCGCCCGTGAGAATGGCTCGCTGATCGCCTCCGAGAGCGGCGTCGTCACCACCTACGGCATTAACCAGGTCCAGGATCGCGGGGTCTTCTTCGTTACTCCCGGCCAGGAGGTGTACGCGGGTATGGTCGTTGGCCAGCACATCCGTGACGTGGACCTCGAGGTGAATGTCTGTAAGGAAAAGCACCTGACGAACATCCGCAACAACAAGGGCGCAGAGAATATTCGCCTCGAGGCCCCGCGCACCCTCTCGCTCGACGATGCCATCGAGTACATCGGCGACGACGAACTGGTCGAAGTTACGCCCAGAGGCTGGCGCCTGCGAAAGAAACTGCTCAACGCCGACGACCGGCGCCGCGAGAAGAAGAAGCGCGACCTCTCGCTGGCCTGATGCGGCCCTGTACCCCCGGGAGGAGTGGGGAAATCAGGCTTCTCCACCCCTCACCCTGCGCGCGCCGCGCACAGCAGCACTTCTCTCATCCTCTTCTCATCCTGACCTAAGCCCCTTCTTAACCCCCTGGCCTATACTGTTTGCTTGACGTCCCCCGGGAGTGCCCCGAACTCCCGCTGGCTCTCGTCCCCACGAGGATCACCCCCTGTTGAATGGGACAACCAACATGTTCGTTTGCTTCGGTCGCAGCCCGGACAACGAACCTGAAAGGGGAGCGACCCATGACCAATCCGGCGGTTATCAGCCCCGGTGCTGCAGACTCAATCATTCTGTACCTGAACGAGATCGGCGATGAGCCGCTTTTGACCTTTGATCAGGAACAGGCCCTTGCGCGAGCCATGGCCGAGGGTCTGGAGGCGGCCAACCGTCTTGCTGCGGAGCCGCACCTGCCCCTCGCCGAGCGTCGGCGCCTGGAGCAGCAGGTCGCTGCAGGCGAGCGGGCGCGGGCCCAGTTGATCAACTCCAACCTGCGCCTGGTCGTGAGTATCGCGCGCCGCTACCAGGGCCATGGTCTGAGCCTGCTGGATCTGATCCAGGAGGGCAGCCTGGGCCTCATGCGTGCCGTTGATAAGTTTGATCCCGGGCGGGGTCTGAAGTTTTCGACCTACGCCACCTACTGGATCCGCCAGAGCGTGGGTCGGGCCATTGCCGATCACGGGCGCACCGTGCGCCTGCCCGTCCACCTGGGCGAGCGGCTCTCGCGGCTTGCCCGCGTGCGCCAGCAGTTGATCCAGCACCTCGACCGCGAACCGACGCCCGAAGAGGTGGCCAGCGCAGCCGGGCTTACGCCTGAGCAGGTGACGCGCGCCGAACAAGCCGCGCTGATCCCCGCCTCGCTCGACGAAGCCCACACCGAGGACGGCACCGGTACCCTGGCCGAGGTCATCTCCGATCCGCTCCAGCCCTCGCCGTTGGAGGAGGTGTCGCACGCCTTGCTGCGCGACGATCTGAGCGAGGCGATGTCGCACCTGACGCCCCGTGAGCGCCACATCCTCTGCCTGCGCTACGGACTCCACGGGGAAACCGCGCTGACCCTTGAGCAGATCGGCCAGCGCCTCAACCTGACCCGCGAGCGGGTGCGACAACTCGAGAGCGAGGCGCTCAAGAAGCTGCGCGACCCGCTGCTGGGTCGCCGGCTGCACGGTTACTTCGAAGAGGCGTAAAGCGGCAACATACCCAGCACCAGCTCGGCCCTCCGACGCCAGTCGGAGGCGGGCGCCAGATCGGCGGCGCGGATAAGGGCGCTTCGCGCGTTCTCCGCGTCGCCGAGGGCAGCCAGGGCTGCCCCGAGGTAGTAGGACGCATCGGGGCCGCCACCGGTCAGCTGAGCGGCGCGGGCGGCCGCTGCCGCGCCCGCAAACTGGCCACAGTGGTAACGGTAGGCGGCCAGCGCGGTTAACGCCTCCGGATCGTCACTGGCCTCGGCGGCGGCTACTTCGGCAAACGACAACCCGGTTTCGCACAGCTCAAACGTGGTGGCAAGGTGAAACTTTGCTGCCAGCAGCGCGTAGCGGCCCCGCTCGCCGTCGGGCGCCAGCGCCAGGGCACGGGTGTAGGCGCGGCTGGCCTGGTCGTATTCGCGGCGAGCGGCGTGCCAGCTTGCCCAGGCGAGGGCCACGCCCGGATCATCGGGCCGCAGCCGCGCCACAGTGTCCAGCTCGTCGTGCGCGGCGTCGCCGGCAGCGGTGGTGAGGTAGGCCAGTGCCAGCAGTGTGCGCGCCCGCGGGTCGTCGGGGTGCGCCTCGACCAGGGCTTGCAGCCGTTGCAAGCCGCCACTGGCATCCCCGGCGCGCCAGCGGGTGTAGGCCGCGTAGGCTGCGGCGCCGCGGGCATCGGGGCCGTGGGGGTCAACCCGTGCAAACTGTTCCTCGGCCAGGCCGTAGAGGCCCAGGTGCAGGTAGAGCAGGCCCAGGCGTTGTGGTCGCTCGGCGGGCGGCGCGTCAAGCGCCGCCTGAAGACGGCGCGGGCCGTCGCCGACCACGGGAAGCAGCGGGAGAATCAGTGGATCGTTTTGACCAGGCGCCACCGGGATCGTCGGGCGCGCCGCTTCGGCGGCGCCACTGGCGCGCAACAGGGCCAGGCGGTAGCGAGCCGCCTCGGCCCAGGCCGGCGCCAGCGGTTCGGCCAGAGCCGCCTGCAACCCGGCTTCGGCCAGCAGGTACTCGCCCCGCCGCAGGGCCTCATCGGCGGCCAGCAGGCGCGCCGGAGCGCGATAGGCGCAGGCCTCGGCGGAACGACAGTCCTCCACCAGCGCCCACGTGCGCGCCGCCAGGTCCCGCCGCCCCGAGTCGGCAAGCGTCCGCCCCAGGTAGAGCAGGGCGCGCTGGTAGTCGGCAGTCCCCAGCCCGCGCAGCATCGCCGCGCGCAACTGGCGCTCGGCCGCGGCATGCTCGCCTCGCAGTGCTCGCAGCATCCCCAGGCGCGCCTGCGCCTCGGGCAGATCCGGCGCGAGGGGTGTCAGGATGGTCAGCGCCTCGTGGTAACGCCCCGCGCTGAAGAGCCGCTCGGCCCGGCGCAGCGCATCGCGACGATCGGGCCGCAGCGCCAGCGTCAGCGCCAGTGACAGGCTGAGCAGCAGCGCGGCCCAACCCAGCAGCGCCGGCACGACCCGCCGGGGTTGGAAAGCGCGACCCCACACCCGCCCCATGGCCCGGCTACTTCTCCCCGCGGGGCCAGAGCGCCCAGACGATCGCCGCCGCCGCCGCCATCCACGCCCGGTTCGCCTCCTTCTCGAACCCGCGGGTTCGCAACTGCACGCCGCCGAGGAACAACCCCGTCGCCAGCATCCCGCCAGCGAGCCGGTCGCTCGACCGCTCGACGCGGCGCATACCACGCTCCAGGCGCGACAGGTCCGAGCGCATCTGGATCTCTCCACGATTGGCCGAACGGTAGTACGCCTCCATCTGCCGGGGCAGCGAGAAGAGCAACTGCCCGAGATCAAGCAACTCCTTTTGCGCCCGCTCAGCCCAGTTGACACCGTTTCGCTCGCGCTCCAGCAACATTTGCGCAAAGGGGCGCAACTCGTGGAACAGGTTAATGTCCGGGCAGATCTCCGTAGCCAGACCGGCGACCATGCTCAGGGCCCGCCCGAAGTACAACAGGTCCTGCGGGATCTGGAACGGCAGATCGTAGATGATATCCTTGGTTTCCTCGAAGATCGCCTCAACATCAATGCTGGTCATCTCGCGCATCGAGCGGTTGTACGAGTGCCGCAGCATAATCTGTACCGCCTGGACGATCGGGCGGCGGTCGGCGCCGGGCAGGATCATGTTCAACCGATCCAGCGAGTCGACAATCCGCTCGGCATCGTTCGTCGCCAGACCCAGCACCCCGCTACGCACGACATCCATCGTCTGCGGTGGCAGCGCGCCAACCATGCCAAAATCCACGAAGATCAGGGTGAAGGGCCGGCCCGGCGCGATGGCGTGTGCCTCCGCGTCGCCGAAGAGGTGCCCGTCAGGGAGCACGCCGTTCCCGTTCGGTTTGCCCGAAGCCCCCTTGCCATTTGAGGGGATGCCGTAGTTCACCGGAAGTTCGGGGTCAACTCGCACAAACAGGTTCCCCGGATGCGGATCGGCGTGGAAGAAGCCATCAATAAAAAACTGCTTCAAATAGCAGTTGTTCAGACGCGCCGCCAGCTCTACCCGGCTCACCCCCATCGCCTCCAGGGTACGCAAGTCGGTGATCTTGATCCCGCTGATACGCTCCATAACCAGCACGCGCCTGGTCGTCAGCTCCAGGATCGGCTCGGGAAAATAGACCCCCCGCACCCCCACAAAGTTCTTGCGGAACGTGGCGGCGTTGCGCCCCTCTTCCACATAGTTCAGCTCGAGCGTCAGGACCCTGGAGAACTCGGCCAGCAGGGCCTCAAGATCGGCCCGTCGCCGGAGCGGCGGGTAGTTCTTTATCAGACGGACCACCCACGAGACCGCGCTCAGGTCCACTTCGATGATCTGTTCGATATAGGGGCGTTGCACCTTGATGGCTACATCCCGCCCGTCGTGGAGGGTCGCGAAGTGTACCTGACCGAGCGAGGCCGCGGCGACCGCTTCCTGCTCGAACCGCAGGAACAACTCACTGGGCGGAGCGCCCAGCTCTTCGATGATCACTTGAAGCACGTGGCTTGCCGGGGCAGACGGCACTTCGTCTTGCAGCCCGGCGAGTTCCTGGCGCACGACATCCGGGACCACATCGGCGCGCGAGGAGAGGAACTGACCGAGCTTGATCTGCATCCCGCCCAGTTCCACCGCCAGTTTGCGGAAATCGCGGGCCAGGCGCCTCCAGCGCTGATTGGCGCTGCGCCGCACCAGCCAGCGCAGCATGCCAATACGCATCAGAAAAATATCCCAGATAAAGATATGAATGACGACCCGAAGCAGGAACGTGGAAACGCGTAAAAACCGCTGGCGCGGGTTGAACCGGGGCGCCGCGCTGGAGCGGGGCACGCCAGTTTGATCGGGGTTCATTGCAGCCACGCCGGAGATCTGTGTATCTTGCGTCATATTCGCCGTTGGTTCACTGATTCTCCTGAGGATTATACCAGAAACCCCGTTCCAGCGACGACATGCATACGGAGGGAATGGTGAGCCTCTCACCGGCGCCAGCGCGCTCCCCATCGCTTGAATGAGACGAACGTCTATCTTCCGACCGATGCTGCGATCAACCGGTCCGCAGTACCATATAACCGATATGAGCATGGAGAAGCCCGGTTTTCTCACGCCACTCCCTGTGGGGAGGGTTTGGGAGGGCGAAGCCCTCCCGGAAGAAACCTGTGTGTTATGTGTCGTTGTGCGGCGCAGCCGCACATGCGGGCCTGAGGTAACGAGGGCGGCTCATCGGGGATGGACCTGTCTTCCCTCTGGAATCTCCCACCGTAGTGATGCCGCAAGCGCAACGCCTATGACTATTGACAGCGTTCGACTGCTCACCGATAGCGCGGCTCAAGTCTGGCAGCGCCTGAGCGCCATACGCGCGCTGGAGCCATTCATCGGCAGCGCCTGCTTCGATGATTGGCTCGGCCCAACGGGGTGCCTGGCGTTCGACCAGGCCGAGGAACAGGCCCTCCGGCGCGAGTATCGCCTCCTCGGCAATCTGCTGGCGGAATTGGAGACGCTTGTTCACTCCCGCGAACAGGCGCTCGCCCTGGTGCGCGCCGAAGCCACCGGTTCAGGTATCGGCGTCTACTGTGAAAATAGCCCGCGCGCGGAAGGGCTTGGGAGCGCTGCGCCCTCTCAAGAAGAATGATATAGTTTCATTCTGGCGTTGTGCAGCGCAGCTGCATGGATAGCTGATGTGAAGATATGGGGAAACCGGGTTTCCCCATCCCCCTGCCTGTGGGGGCGGCAAGCTCTCCCGGCAACCGCCTCCACGTTCCTTGTTGCTCCCGGATTTGCGTGGCTACCCCGACTCTGAGTACCAACCTGCGAGCCAGGTTGACTCCCTCCCTCCAAGCGGCTACAATGAACCGGTAATCATCCGGCGCTAACGGGTCGTATCACCGTGCGATGGTGCGGGCGCGCGGCTGCGTGATCTCGCCCCGGGTTGCGCCTGGCCCCTCGAGTGTTCAGCCGGTAGCACCGTGAACGGGATGGGCCGCGAGAGCCTGACTGTGCCGGCAATGCTCTCGTCTCCGACCACGATCCAGGCCAGAAAGCCGGATGCACCGATCAGTTTCGTCTGGCTCGCCAGTATCAAAGTGAGCGCCAATGTTCGAAAGTCTTTCCGATCGCCTCCAGGCGGTTTTTCAAAAACTCGGCAGCAAGGGCCGCCTCGACGAAAACGACGTCCGCGAAGCAATGAAAGCGGTACGCCTGGCCTTGCTCGAAGCCGATGTGAACTTCAAGGTTGTCAAAGACTTCGTCGCCCGGGTCACCGAACAGGCTATTGGCGAAGAGGTCACCAGGAGCCTGACCCCTCACCAGCAGGTGGTAAAGATCGTTCACAACGAACTGATCAACCTGCTCGGAGTTGAAAATGCGCCCTTGCAGGAGGCCCGGCCCGGCCCGACGGTGATTATGCTCGTTGGCCTCCAGGGCACTGGAAAGACCACCCTTGCCGCCAAGCTGGCCCTGCACCTGCGCAAGAAGGGGCGTCGCGTGATGCTCGCCGCCTGCGACGTCTATCGCCCGGCCGCCATTACGCAGTTGCAAACCCTCGGCAAGCAGTTGAACGTGCCCGTCTACAGCGAGGGCACGTCCGCTCGCCCGCCGGATATTGCCGCCCGCGCCCTGGAACAGGCCCGGCGCGATCTGGTCAATGTGTTGATCATTGACACTGCTGGCCGCCTGCAGATCGACGAGCCGCTGATGCAGGAACTCGCTGAGATTGACGCGCGCGTGCATCCCACCGAGCGCCTGCTGGTGGTTGATGCGATGACCGGCCAGGAAGCGGTGCGTGTGGCCGAGGCCTTCAACGCCCGGGTCAACCTCACCGGTCTGGTGATGACGAAGATGGACGGTGATGCCCGCGGCGGCGCGGCCCTCTCGGTGCGCGCGGTGACCGGCGTGCCGATCAAGTTCCTCTCCACCGGCGAAAAGGTAGATGCCCACACCCTCGAACCGTTCTATCCTGACCGGCTGGCCTCGCGCATTCTCGGGATGGGCGATGTGCTCTCGCTCATCGAGAAGGCCGAGCAGATGTACGACGCCGAGCAGGCCCGCGCAATGGAGAAGAAGCTGCGCAAGGGTAAGTTCGATTTCGAGGACTTCCTGACCTCCATGCAGCAGATGCGCAAGCTTGGCCCGCTCCAGGAACTGCTCAAGCTCATCCCCGGCCTGGGCCAGCTTGCTCGCAACGAAGAACTGGTTGATGAGCGCCAGTTGAAGCGCGTCGAGGCGATGATCTTCTCCATGACGCCGTATGAGCGTCGTAACCCCGAGGTGATCAAAGGCAGCCGCCGCGCGCGGATCGCTCGCGGTAGCGGCACCTCCGAGCAAGAGGTGTCCGCCCTGGTCAAACAGTTCCAGCAGATGCAGCGCATGATGAAGCAGATCGCCAGCGATCAGGGCCGCGGCGGACGCCGCGGCGGGCGCGGCGGGCGCGGCGGCCCTGGGGGCCCCGGGGGCCCCGGGGGCCTCGATATTAACGAGTTGATGCGGATGCTGAAGTGACCGCGCCCGCGTCCTGATGTGAACATCGCCCGCGCGGGAGGGTTTGGGAGCTGCGCCCTCCAGGGAATAGGTATGTTCATTCTGGCGTTGCCCAGCGCAGCCGCATCCACGACTGGTGCACGCCTCCGCCAGGCGTGCGCAAGTATGGTATAATCGTGGATTAGATGTCCGTGCGGCTTTGCTCCGCATGACCGGAGTGGAGCAGGGTATTCCTAACAGCGCCATCCTTCCCTCGGGCAAAGACAGAAGTACATCCGCGCGCCCCGGGTTCAGGTTCCTTGTGCAGACTGGCTACTGGAGGTAATTCACACCCATGGTAAAGATCCGTCTTCGCCGCACTGGCAAGACCAAACAGCCCAGCTACCGCGTGGTGGTTGCCGATTCGCGCTCGCCCCGCGATGGCAAGTTTATTGAGATCATCGGTCACTATAACCCGATCCGCCAGCCCAAGGTGCTGGAAATCAATGCCGATCGCGCCCGTTACTGGCTTAGCGTTGGGGCCCAGCCCACTGAAACGGTGGTCAAGCTGCTCCAGCGCGTGAACGTGCTCGATGAGAACGGTCGCCCCACGCCCGCCCCGGTGGAGGCATGACCGGCGCCCGCAACGCCCTCGGCGCGCGGTTTCGGGCTTTTTTGTTTTCGGTACCCTATGAAAGCGCTGCTCGAGTATATCGCTCTAAACCTCGTGGATAACCACGAGGCCGTGCAGATCAAGGAACGGGTTGGTCGCTTTACCGTGACCTACGAACTCTCCGTCGCCCCCGATGAGACCGGTAAGGTTATCGGGCGCAGCGGGCGCGTGGCCAAAGCTATACGCGACCTGATGGGCGTCGCCGCCGCGCGCCAGAACAAGCGGGTCCACGTTGATATTGAATGACTGATATGAACATCGGGGAAACCGGGTTTCACTGTGTCCTCTCCTGCAGGGGCATGGGAAAACCCGGTTTCCCCATGGCCCGACCGGTGTTGGGGCGCCTGGCGCCCCGCTGCGCTGGGGGTTGGGGAGACGTGGTTTTTTTTCCTGCGCTATACCATTTCAGATTGCAGATTGCCGCAGTGGCGTGGCAAGCCGCGCTGATGGACGTGCGGATGCGGCCTTTCCATTCCAATTGGTATGAGACCGTCACGCACACGGCGCACGACGCCAGAATGAACAAGCATTGTTCCAGCGAGGGCGCAGCTCCCTAACCCTCACTCAGGGAGGGGCCAGGGGAAACCAGGGTTCCCCGTGGTTGACGGATTTGCTTCTCCAATACACTCAAACACTATTGCTATGACCGACCTCTCGCCCGACGAATTCCTGCTGATTGGCCAGATAGCCGCACCCTTCGGGATCCGCGGTCAGATCAAGGTCAAGTCCTTTACCGATCGCCCCGATCATCTCAGCCGCCATGTGCGCACCGTTTACCTCGGTGACCAGCACACGCCGCTGACACTGAGCGGAGTGATCGAACATAAACCGGGCGTCCTGGTCGTAACCCTGCGCGAAGTCACCAGCCGCGAGGCCGCCGAGGCCCTGCGCGGCGTCGAGATCTACATCCGCGCCGGCGAGGCCGCCCCGCTGGCCGAAGATGAGTATTTTCTTCACCAGTTGATTGGCTTGCGCGCCAGCACCGAAGACGGTCAGGTGATCGGCCAGGTGCGCGAGGTGCTCGAAACGGGCGCTGGCGAAGTCCTGGTCATCGCCCGTCCCGATCACCCCGACGCCCTGGTACCCATGGTCCGCGACTTTATTGTCGCCCTCGATATTCCCGGCGGGCGCATCGTCATCCGCCCGATCGAAGGGCTTCTAACGTGAACCATGGAGAAACCCGGTTTCCCCACGCCTCTCCCTACCGGGAGGGCGTGTGAGGGCGTAGCCTCCCACACATACACCTGTTTTCATCGTGGCGTTATGTGCCCCGCGCATGGGGCCTGATGTGAAAAGGTGGGGAAACGGGGTTTTCCCATACCCCCGCCATCGGGGCGGCAAGCCCTCTTCCCCACCGGGAGGGTGTGGCCCTCCCAGGAACAACCCGCACCCGGGGGCTGTGTCGCGCCCCCTCATTCCGCCGCAGGCAGCGTGATGCGGAAGGTCGTCCCTTCGCCGATCACTGAGCGTACCGCCAGATCCCCGTGGTGCTGCTCGATAATGCTGTAACTCACCGCCAGCCCCAGGCCGGTGCCTTTGGTGCGCGTGGTGAAAAAGGGTTCGAAGATCTTCGACAGATCGTGGGCCGGGATGCCGCTGCCGGTATCGCTGATCTCGATGACCACCATCGCCTTGCCCGCCCGCTCCGCCGCACCCCCCGCCAGAACGATCACAAAGCCCTCGGTGTCAAGCTCCGCCTCCCCTTCAACCACGGCGGTTTTCACGTGGAGTTCGCCGCCCTCGGGCATGGCCTCGAGCGCGTTGAAAACCAGATTGAAACATACCTGTTTGAGATGATTGCTGACCGCGAACACCCGTGGTAGCCGCCCCGCCCGCTGGCGGACCAGTTGCACCCGCTGCTCAGCGAGTTGCGTCTCGGTCAGGGTCAACACTGCGTCGAGGATCTCGTCCACATCCGCCGGGCGCATCCCCTCCCGGCTGGGGCGGTAGAAGTCGAGCATGCGCTGGACGATGCTGATCAGCCGCTCAATCTCCTCCTGGGTCATTTTCAGGTAGCGCTGCTGCTTCTCCTCGGGAAGAGGCCGGGTCAACAACAGGTACACCGAGTTGTGGATGGCCTGGAGGGGGTTGTTGATCTCGTGGGCCAGCGACGCCGACAGACGGCCCAGGGCTGCGAGTTTCTCCGCCTGCACCAGTTGCTTGGCGATGCGCTGGCGTTCGCTCACGTCCCGGGCGATCACCAGGATCAGGCGTTCGCCGGCGTGGGACACGGCGCTGAGGCTGACCGCGACCGGCGTGGTCTGCTCCTGCCGGGTGTGCAGGTCCATCTCGATTTCCGGACCCTCGGGTACCGATGCTCCATTGTTGCCCTCACCGGTCCTCTGCACCAGTTCCGCCAGGGCTGGCAACAGGTGGTCGAGGGGCATGGCCAGCAACTCGGCGTGGCTATAGCCACTGAGTTGTTCCAGGGCCAGGTTGGCGTCGAGGATTGCCTGTCCAGTGGCGTCAACCAGCAATACCGCATCGCTGGCGTGCTGGAGCAAGGCCCGATAGCGGCCCTCGGAGGAGGCGACGTGGTTATAGAGTCGCGCATTCTCGATTGCGACTGCGGCCTGGGCCGCCAGCAGCATCAAGAGTTCCTGATCATCCTCGGTAAAGGGCTGGCGGGTATGCCCCTTCGCGGCATTGAGGACCCCCAGCACCCGCTCGCCAGCCAGCACCGGCACCGACAGGGCCGAGCCGATCTCTTCGGTCAGGAACGCGCCGCGCAGATCGTCCGCAGGGAGAGCCAGATCGCCGCTGAGGTCGAGGCGCACTGGCTGGCGGCGCATCGCCACCCAGCCGGCCAGACTGCGCTCGGTTGCCACGCGATGGCCCACGCGCACCTGGGCGGGGAGACCGGAACAGGCAACGATGCGCAGCCACTGCCCATCGTCTTCGAAGAGCATCAGCGAGGCGCGGTCGGCGTCAAGCTCAGTGCGCACGGTCTCGATGATCAGGTCCTGGAGGCGCTGCAGATCGAGTTCGCCGAGCAGACGCTGGCTGATGCGCACCACCGGGCGCAGGGCCGCTATTCGGTCGTGTGAGCGGGCGGCGCGTCGCTCGCTGGCAAGTTCGAGGGCCGTGGCGCGCAGATCATCGGCGGTGAATGGTTTGAGCAACAAACCTCGCGCGCCCAGACGCATCGCCTGAGCGACAAACTCGACCGAAGCGCTGCTGCACATCAGGAGGATGGGCGCACTGACGTGTTGCTCGCGCAACTGCTGGAGCAGAGCTAACCCATCGCCATCTGGCGTGGGGCCATCGAGCAACACCAGATCATACGAGTGTGCCAGGAGCGCATCGCGGGCCGCAGCGGGCGAAGCCGCGGTCTGAACGACAAAGCCGGCTTCACGCAGCGTTACCGCACAGACTTCACGGGTGATCGCGTCGCCGTCGATCACCAGGGCATGCCCGAAATGGTAGCTCATAGAATAGGGCGAGCGTGATAGGGGTGAACCATCTATGGCGCTCACAACTTCATCCGCCGTTCAAGCTCTTGCAAGACTGTCTCGAGTGGCAGGTGTTGATCCTCTAGCAACACAACGATATGGTACAGCAGGTCGGCCAGTTCATAGACCAGTTCGGCGTGAGAGGCATTTTTCGCCGCGATAATCACTTCTACCGCTTCCTCACCAACTTTCTTGCCGATCCGGTCCACACCGTCCTGGAGCAATCGGGCGGTGTAAGAGGTTTCGGGCGCCGCGGCGCGCCGCTCACGCACCCCATCGGCCAGTCGGCTGAGCACGGCGCCGGCGGGCGCCAAACGCCGGGTAAGCGTTCCGCTGGCATCGTAGTGGAAGCACGTGCGCTCACCGGTGTGGCAGGTAGGCCCGGCAGGTTCGGCCAGCACCAGCAGCGCATCGCCATCACAGTCAATCCGCAGGTCAACCAGGCGCAACACGTTCCCGCTGGTCTCGCCTTTCCGCCAGATCGCCTGCCGGGAGCGACTCCAGAAGGTCACCAGGCCGGTTGTGCGGGTCAATTCGAGCGCCTCGGCATTCATGTAGCCGAGCATCAACACTTCGCCACTACGCGCGTGCTGCACAATCGCCGGCGCCAGGCCCTGCTGATCAAAGCGGACTTCCATAGATGTCTCACATCAGGCGCCATGCGCGGGGCGCACAACGCCAGAATGAAACTAGATCATTCTTCTTGGGCGGGCTGCGCCCTTCCAGATCCTCCCGGTGGGGAAACCCGGTTTCCCCATCAGGCCCCTAATGGCGGAAATGCCGCCGACCGGTAAAGACCATGGCCGCGTCAGCGGCATCGGCGGCGGCAATCACCTCCGCATCGCGCACCGAGCCACCGGGCTGGATCACCGCCGTGGCGCCAGCGCGCAGGGCCGTCTCCACGCCATCGGCGAAGGGGAACAGCGCATCACTCGCCACCACACTGCCGGCGAGCGACAGGCCGGCCTGCTGGGCCTTCCAGACCGCCAGGCGCGAACTGTCAACCCGGCTCATCTGCCCGGCTCCGATGCCGAGGGTGCGATCAGGGCCGGCATAGACAATTGCATTGGACTTGACGTGCTTGACCACGCGCCAGGCGAAGCGCAGGGCCCGTTCCTCCTCGGGGGTGGGGGCGCGCCGCGTCACGACACGCCACTCCTCAGCGGCCAGGGGCGCCCGGTCGGCCTCCTGGGCCAGCACGCCGCCGGGAACGCTCCGCAGCACGATTTCCGGGTCCAAACCGATGGGTTGCAGTGCCTTGAGCAGGCGCAGGTTCTTCTTCTTCTGTAGATGCTCCAGGGCATCGGGGAGAAACTCAGGGGCAATGATGATCTCGGTAAAAATCTCGCCGATCGCCCGGGCCAGGGTCAGGTCGAGGGGCTGATTAACGGCAATAATCCCGCCGAACGGCGCATCACGGTCGGTTGCGAAAGCCTTTTCCCATGCCTCCAGCAGGGAGGGAGCCATGCCGACACCGCAGGGATTGGTATGCTTGATAATCGCAACAGCGGCGCCCTCGGCGGCAGGGAACTCCCCGATCAACTCTGCCGCGGCGCCGGTATCGAGAATGTTGTTATAGGAAAGCTCCTTGCCGTGCAATTGGGTAAACAGACGCTGGAACGCGCCATAGAGGGCGGCGCGCTGGTGCGGGTTCTCGCCGTAGCGCAACGACTGGACGCGGGGCCAGGCCGCGACCAGCGTCTCGGGGAAGGGATCGGCGGCCAGGTAGGTGGTGATAGCGGCATCGTAAGCAGCGGTATGAGCAAAGGCCTTCGCGGCCAGGCGCCGGCGCGTCTCGAAACTGACGGCGCCCGCGCGCAGCTCGGCGAGGGTTGGGGCATAATCAGACGGATCGACCAGGGTCACGACGTGGGCAAAGTTCTTGGCAGCCGCGCGTAGCAGCGCCACGCCGCCGATATCAATCTGCTCGATGGCCTCATCGAGTGTCGCCTCGGGGCGGGCGATGGTTTGCTGGAAGGGATAAAGATTGACCACCAGGAGGTCAATCGGCTTCAGGCCATACTCGGCCAGCTGGGCCATATGAGCGGGCCGATCGCGCCGGGCGAGCAGGCCAGCGTGAATGGCGGGATGCAGCGTTTTGACACGGCCATCGAGGATCTCAGGAAAACCGGTGACCTCGCTGACCGGCTGGGCAGGAAGCCCGGCCTCGACCAGCAGGCGCCAGGTATTGCCGGTCGAAATCAGCGTAACGCCGAGGCCCAGCAACTCCCGAGCCAGCTCAATTACGCCGGACTTATCGTACACACTCAGTAGTGCGCGCACAGGTGCTCCATACAACGAAAAAACCCTCCCCTGGCGACGGGCAGGGTCGCAGACGGAGCTTATTCTATCACACCTGGGGGTGATTCGTGCAAGGTCGAGGCAACGCGCAGTTCCTCGGCACGGGCGCGGAGGGCGGAAGCGGCGGCGCGGGCGCGCTCGGAGCCGATCATCCGTGTGGCGCTCTGTTCAAAGCGATTGACGGCTGCCAGCATCTGGGATACCGTGGCGCGGCTCACATCAGCGATGCCGACGTGCCGATAGGCAGCCTCGAGCAACGCAGAGGCGCCCGCGCCGACAAAAGTGGCAGCGATGCGTTCAAACTCAGGGGCGAGGGTCTCACCGAAGCTTAGCTCGCGCAACTCGACCAGGCCGTTCCGCAGCAGTTGCCCGATGATCTCGCAGGTGCGAAACTCACCCAGGCCACTGCGCTGGGCAATCTGGGCAACGGTATTCTTCCCGTTCACCATCGTCAGCACGCGCCACTCCTCAGCTTCCAGGTTGATCTCGCCCGAGCCGGAGGCCGGGTTCGGCACCAGGCGCGGCACCAGCGCCAGGGAGGGGATCTGCTGTTGCAGGGCCGCCCAGGCCTCCTGGTGCATGATCCCCTCCATAATGATCGCCTCATTCGAGAGGGTGATCGTCGGCGTATCGAGGCGCCGGTCGTCGTAGAAGCGGAAGGGCCCCGAGGCAAGAGTAAAGAAAGCCAGGACAGCATCGAGGGGGCGCATTCCGGGCACGCTGGCGCCGATGATCTGCCCGTCGCGGAAGTACAACCAGCCCTCCAACGTCTGCCCGGTGCGCTGCCCGCGGATATGCACCCCGCCGGTCTTCTTGCTCAGGGCGACGAGTTGAATAATATCCGTCAGCGGAAACTCGCTCAAATCGCCGGAGAGGGCCATGGTTTCACCGTACAGATGGGAGTTGCGCAGCCAGCGATCCGTCACCTGACGCCAGCCGTCGCTCCCGCGAACCGACACCTACCCACAGCGCCGGGCAGATCACCTGAGCCGGGTGGCGCGTCCGGCACATCAGTGATCATGCTGAGCGCAGTCGAAGGGGAAGTATCTCGGTCGGGACCCTGTGCGCTGCGCTCAAGGTGACACCGAACCCGGATGCGCCACTTAGAGTTTACTGATCACCGCCCGGCTAATGGCGCGCAGCGTCTCGAACACCCCTGCGCCCGTCGTGGCAACGGCTTCGATCCGTGGCCAGTTCATCCGGGTTACGCCCAGGTAATGATCCATCGTCTGCACCGAGACCAGGACATCCTCGGGCAGATCGCGCTTGTTGTACTGCACCACAATCGGAAACTCGGAAAACTTTTTGTTTTGTCGCGTCACATTCTGCGCCAGTTCGCGGAGACTATTGACATTCTCCTGCATCTTCTTCTTATGGGAATCGGCAACAAATACCACCCCATCGGCGCCATTGAGCACGGCTACCCGGGTGCGCTCGTACAACACCTGACCGGGCACGGTATACAGATGAAAGCGGGTCTGAAATCCACGGACTTTTCCAAGATCGAGGGGCAAGAAGTCGAAGAACAGGGTCCGTTCTGTCTCCGTCGCGATTGACAGCAGGTCACCCTTGATCTCTTTTGGCACCTGACTGTGAATGTACTGCAGATTCGTCGTCTTGCCGCACATACCGGGGCCATAGTAGACGATCTTGCAGTGAATTTCGCGTGCCGCAACGTTGATTAGCGCCATAGGTTCGCTCGCATGCCTGTTGAGAGGAAGAGGGGCGGGGCGACCCGCAATGGCGCTGGTCACAGCACGGGGCAGCGCCTCGCAGGTACCCGGAACCGCCGCCAGTTAATCGCGGAACAGCAGGTCGATCGTGTCTTCCATTGAAGTGCGGAACGACGAGCCGAGCACCTCGTCACGGGCTTTATGCTGTTGCCGAACACGCTCAAGCACCGTGGCCAGTTCATCGGTGGCTTTTTTCGTTAACACCTTAACCAGACCGATATGGGTGCCTTTATTGAAAATGATGCACAGGATCCACTGCTCTTCGATCAGCGCGATGAAAATGTTCTCGCGCACCCCCTGTTGGAAGGTGTTCCGAAAATCCCGCTCACGCAGCAGTTTGGCCACTTCACGGGATGAAGCAAAGACGCCCGCGATCAGCGCACCCAGAGCGGTGATATCCTGCCGATCAGCGTCACCCTTGGAGGAGATCACCTGGCCACTCTTATCGAGGAGCAGAGCATAATCGCTGGACGTATCTTCAACCAGCCGGCCAAGGCACTCCTCTATCTGGACCAACTCCTCTGAAGGAACAATGATACTTGTCAGCTGTGGATCCATCGCGGCCTACCTTATTGAGAGCTAGTGCAGGGAACCGCCAGACGCTTACTCCCCAAAATTATAGCACAGAGACAGCAACAACCCGGGGACGATAGGAAGCTGACCGCGGAGCGGCGCTCCACGGCCAGGTGCGCCTCAGATGGCGCTGAGCGCATCGAGCATGTCATCACGATGTTTTGCTACCAGGAAGCGCACGTAACCCAGATCCTCTCGGGCGCCAGCGAGCAATAGCAGCATTGCGTCCCCGCTGATCGGCTCGATCAGCACGATCCCGTTCTCATACTCCAGCAAGGTCTGAATGGCTCCGCCCTTGTCAATTTCACGTCCCAGGGCCTCGGCCATGGCCAGGCCGTTCGAGGCCACCGCGCATACGGCGTCTACGTCCACGTCAGGGCTGGCTACACTCTCGATCAGCAACCCATCGGTGGCGACGATCGCGGCCAGTTCCACGCTTTCAACCGTGCGGAAGCGACCCAACAGGTTTTGCAACTTGCCGCTCATCTCCGATGCTCTCCTTGCGACACGCTTCGCCCTGAGCGAGGCGGTGGGCATAGCCATTATACACATAAGATCATACAATGGTGCGACCAGACGTAGGAAGGCCGCATCTTTCGTTGCCTCGACGCGCCAGGCGGGCGCTCGTCGCGCCCCCGGGCCGCTGCCGGGCCGGGTCACGAACCCGGTTGCCTGGAACTGACCGGCCTTCAGCCCTGATTCATGTGATGCATTTCCCTGGTAACGCTCCGGGAACATGGTATACTCCATGCAGGGCCTCGCGTGAGGCTTGCACCGTCAGGGTGCCCCGTCTGCTGAGAAGCGCATTGTAGCAGGACAACGATGGGCCTTGCACTGATGCTTTCATTACTGCGCGCTGCACTGCTCGCCACCTGGCTCGTGCTGAAGCCGGTGCTGGGCTGGTTTTTTATTGTGATCGGCCTGATTGGCATGCCTATGCCGATTGTAAACGGGCTGATCTTTTTGCTGATCGGGCTGGCGCTGGTTGGCCCGCGCAACCGGGTGATCCGCTGGAGTCGGGTGCATCTCAAGTTGTTTCTCAAGGCCTGGGCAAGGCACTCCCATCCGTTGATCGGCTGGGTTGGCCACGTGGCGCAGCGTTCGGCGCAAGAGATTTCCCGGCAGCACCGCCGCCTGCGCTGGTGGTGGCTGGAACGCAAGGCGCGCCAACGCTCTCTCGGCGGTGAACAGCCGCGCGATGTGACCAGCCCGGTCAGCGATGCTGTCTGATCTGAGCCAGACGTATGATCACCATCCACGTCAGGTTGTTTGCGGCCCACCGCGATATCGTTGGTCGGGCGGAAGTAACGGTGCAGCAGGAAGCGGGAGCAACCGTCGGCGCGGTGTGGGAGCGCCTGGTTGCCGAATATCCGCCTCTGGGTCGCTACACTGGTCGCCTCCTCTACGCCGTCAACCAGCAGTTTGCCGAGCCGGGCGCTGTGCTCCAGGACGGCGACGAGGTCGCGATCATTCCCCCCGTAAGTGGCGGCGCGCGCCGCATTGAATCCGGTCAGGTATGCAACCGTTTCAGCCCTTTGTGATCACCGCAGCGCCCCTCGATCCGGCGCCCCTGGTTGCCTACGCGCAGACGCCAGATGACGGCGCGGTCGTGACCTTCGCCGGCGTGGCCCGCAATCAGTTCGGCGGTCGTCCCACCGCGTTTCTCAGCTACGAAGCCTATGCCGAGATGGCAGTGCCGGTGCTTGCCCGGATCGCCGAGGAGGCCCGCGCGCGCTGGCCGATTGGCCGGGTGGCGGTACACCACCGCATCGGCACCCTGGAAATCGGCGAAACTGCCGTGCTCGTTGTCGTTGCCGCGCCGCACCGCCAGGAAGCCTTTCAGGCCGCGACCTACATCATGGACCGGATCAAGGAAATCGCCCCGATCTGGAAAAAAGAGCACTGGGCCGATGGCGAGGCTGAGTGGCGCCACGAGTGAGGGGCGTCAGGCGCGCTTTGCAACGTAGAGACACCGGCTTTCCTCAATCCCGTGGGGTCCGGGAAGGGATGGCCCTCCCTCGACCGTGTCCCTCCTGGTGGTGGGCGGCGCCGCCGCATGGATGTTGCGCATCGCATGCCCGAGTTACCCGAAGTCGAAATCATCGCTCGTTCGCTGGCGCCGCAACTGGTCGGGCGCACGATCCTCGAAGTTGAGCGCCTCGACTGGGAACGCATGGTCGAGACCCCCTCGGCCAGCGAGTTTCGCCAGGCAATCGCCGGCCGCCGCATCGGCGCCGCGCGACGGCGCGCCAAATGGCTGCTCTTCGAGCTGGATGCCGGCTGGACCCTGGCGATCCATCTGCGCATGTCGGGGCGCCTGGAGATCCACCCCCCTGCCGATACCGCCCGTTCCCACGTCCATCTGGTTTTGCGTCTGGACAACGAGCGGCGCCTGTTCTTCGACGACGAGCGCAAGTTCGGCCGGGTGCGGCTCCTCGATGCCGCCGGGCTGGCCGCCCTCGACGCGGCGTATGGCCCGGAGCCGCTCGATGACCGCTTCACGGCTGCCGATCTGGGGCGCATCCTTCACGGGCGACGCACACGCATCAAGCCACTGCTGCTCGACCAGCGGATGATCGCCGGTATGGGCAACATCTACGCCAGTGAAGCCCTCTGGATGGCCTGCATCAACCCCCTGACCCCGGCCTGCGCCATCGAGGCCAGCAACGTGGCGGCGCTTCACGCTGCTATCCGCCAGGTGCTGACCAGCGCTATCGAGCACGAGGGCAGTTCGTTACGCAACTACCGCAATGGCTACGGTCTGCGCGGCCAGAACCAGGAACACTTCCTGGCTTACGATCGCCGCGGGCATCCGTGCCAGCGGTGCGGCACGCCGATCGAACGCATGGTAGTCGGCCAGCGCAGCACCTTTTTCTGCCCCACGTGCCAACCGTTACCAGCGCTATGAACATCGGGGAGCCCGGGTTTCCCCGCACCTATGCCCGCCGGGGTGGCGCGCCCTCCACACCGGGAGAGTTTGGGAGGGCGAAGCTCTCCCAGGAGGATCTCCGTTCATGCCGGTGGGGTGCGGCGCAGCCGCACAGGCATCTGCTATGAACACCGAGGACCCCGGGTTTCTTCAGGCCCCTCCCGGTGGGAGAGAACCGCGCCCCTCCGCCAGCGAGCCTGGCCCGTCCACATCATGTCCGCTGGCTTACCCGGCGTGCCGATCGTGCTCGGCGTACAGCCGGTCAGCCAGGGCGCGCACCAGGGGAAACTCGTCGAACCAGCCGTTGCGATCCTCCCAGAACTCAGCCAGGGTGCGGGCGCCGGCCCGCTCGTACACTAACGCCTGGCCCAGCATCTCCAACCGATCAAGCGCCTTTACCAGCCGGGCCTCGGGCGTAGTTCCCTGACTGTACTCTTCCCAGAGCGTCAAATAGCGTTCCGTCTGCGGTAGCCCGTTGAGCAGTTCGAGCAGCGCCTTGCGCTCCGCTTCTTGCTTGGCCGTTGCGCCGAAGAGCCGCCGGGCCGAGGCCGGGAGGTCGCCAATGAGCGCCTCGGCCATGTCGTGGATCAACGCCGTGGCAAGGAGCCGTTCCCGGTCCAGCTCGGGGTGCTGATCGCCGATGATCAGCGCCAGCACTGCCACACCAAAACTATGCTCGGCGACACTTTCCACATCGCCCAGGCCGCGCTGCAACCAGCCCGTGCGTGGCAGGAGCTTGAGCGTCTGCAAGCGGATCTGTAATTCGGCCAGGGTCGCAACCGCGCGGTCATCCATGAAGCCTCCTCATCCTCTGGGGTTTACTGGCGAGCGCGCAACAGCCGGTGACGGACCATGCGTCTGAGGGTTACCTGGTTGCTCCACCTTCCTCACGGGAACCTCGGAGGAAACCGGTGTTCCCGATTGCTCCCGGCAGCGGTTGGAGGGCGGCAAGACCCGCGGTCCCTAAGCCTTTTCCTGGCGGGGAGAGTCTGGGAGGGCGCAGCCCTTCCAGGAGCGTTCAACCCCATATGGTAGCAGCCCAGCCGCACGGGTGTCTGTCTGCGGACAGGCCCGGTTCCCCAAAGGGCACGTTCGACGTATGTCTGTAGTATACCCAGCATTTGCGTAAGAGTGGTACTATACGTTTATACACCCGCCAGGACCATCAAGAGCGCCAGGGAGCGCATGTGCGAATAGTCATTAGTGGGAGTTTCTGGTCCCAGCCGACAGTTGGGAGCGGGCAGTACCTCCATGGGTTGCTGCGCTGCCTGCCCCAGGTGGCCGCAGAGCATCGCTACCTGTTGCTAACGCCGGCCTATTTGCCTCCGGGCCCGGCACTTCCTCCCGGTATAGACGGGGTCTGTCTGCCGACGCCGTTTGACCGCTTCAACCGCAATCTGGCCAAGCTATGGTTTGAGCAGGTGGCGTTTCCACACACGGCGGGCCGGCTAACGAAGCGCAACGCCGCCGTGGCCCTGGTGCCATACTTCGCGCCCCCGTTCCGCTGCCGGTTGCCGGTGGTGACGACGGTTGGTGACATCATTCCCCTGGTGTTGCCCGAGTATCGCGACGGAGTGCGTGTCCGTGCCTATCTGGCGCTGGTGCGCCGGGCTGTGCGCCGCAGCGCGCACGTGCTCACCTTCTCGGCCCACAGTCGCGCTGATATTATCACCCATCTCGGTCTGCCGCCCGAACGGGTCAGTGTCGTGCCCCTCGCCGCAGGTGAACAGTTTACGCCCGGCGACGCGGAAGCCGCCCGGGACGAACTGGCCCGACGCTACGGCATCCGTGGGCCGTTCATCTATTACGTTGGCGGTCTCGACGCGCGCAAGAATGTCGCGACGCTGGTGCGCGCCTTTGCCCTGTTGCGCGCGCGCGGGGTGCAGGCGCAACTGGTGATTGCCGGCCGGCCACTGGGCCGTGACCCGCGTCTGTTTCCCGACCTCGATGCGCTGATTACCGACCTGGAGCTTAATTCGTGCGTCCGGCGGGTTGACGTACCGGCGGCGGATGGTCCACTCTTCTACCGTGCGTGTAGCGTCTTTGCCTTCCCCTCGCGCTACGAGGGCTTCGGCTTGCCGCCGCTGGAGGCGATGGCCTGCGGCGCGCCGGTGGTAACGAGCGACGCCAGTAGTTTGCCCGAAGTGGTTGGCATGGCGGCGCTGCGCGTCGCGCCCGATGACGTGGTGGGGTGGGCCGCGGCCCTGGGGCGCGTGCTGAGCGACACACACCTGCAGGCCGAATTGCGCGCCCACGGCCTGGAGCGCGCGGCCCGATTTTCCTATCGCAGGGTGGCCGAAGAGACGCTACAGGTGTTGGAGCGAGCCGGATCGGCCAATCGCAGACTGCGTTAATATCGGTATCGGTATCGGGCAGTCACGTATACCGGATTGCGAAGGATGTATAGCCGGGGTACGGGGAAACCTGGTTCCCCCACACCCCGGCGGATGGAGTTGAGCAGGCGCAGCCCGCGTATGTCTGCCCGGCGGGATGAAGGAGCGGAGGGAGGGGCAACCCGGGTTGCACCTCCCTGTTTAGCCTGCCCTGGCCTCGGCGGGCTGCGTCGCCGGCTCAATGCCCTTGAGGGCGGCGACGATCAGATCGCGGTTGAGTCGGGCGATCGTATCCATGCTGATCTCCTTGGGACAGACGGCGGAGCATTCACCAATGTTGGTGCAATTGCCGAAGCCCTCAAGATCCTGCTGCATCACCATATTGACCGCCCGCTGGTAGCGCTCCGCCTGGCCCTGGGGCAGGAAGCTCAGGTGGGCAGCCTTTGCGGCCACAAAGAGCATCGCCGAACCATTGGGGCACGCCGCGACGCAGGCGCCGCAGCCAATACAGGCAGCGGCGTCCATGGACTTATCGGCGTCGGGCTTGGGCACAGGGATGGTGTTGGCATCCGGCGCGGAACCGGTGGACACGCTGATAAAACCGCCGGCCTGGATAATCCGGTCAAAGCTCGAACGGTCCACCACCAGGTCTTTGATGATCGGGAAGGGCAGGGCGCGCCAGGGCTCGATGGTGATCGTGTCGCCATCGTTGAAGCTACGCATGTGCAACTGGCAGGTGGTGATAGCCTGCTTGGGGCCGTGGGCGACGCCGTTGATCATCAGCGAACACATGCCACAGATGCCCTCGCGGCAGTCGTGGTCGAAGGCGATCGGCTCCTCGCCCTTCATGATCAGATCTTGATTGACCACATCAAGCATCTCCAGGAAGGACATATCCGGGCTAATGTGCTCGGCCTGGTACGTCTTGAACTCGCCTGGCGTCTTGCCATTCTTCTGGCGCCAGACCTTGAGGGTGAGCTTCATGGTCGCTATCGCTCCTGGTTGCAGATTGGGGCGGGTAGCGTACAACCCGGGTCATCACCCGGCGGCCGGCGCTCTGCAATCTGCAATCTGCAATTGAACATCACTTATAGCTGCGCTGCGACGGCTTGACGTATTCGAAAACCAGCGGTTCCTTGTGCAATTCGGGTTTGGCCAGGTTACCGGTGTATTCCCATGCGGCGACATAGGAGAAGTTCTCGTCATCGCGCTTGGCCTCGCCGTCTTCCGTCTGGCTTTCTTCGCGGAAGTGGCCGCCGCAGGACTCGGTGCGGTGCAGGGCATCAATGCACATCAACTCGGCCAGTTCGAAGAAGTCCGCCACACGGCCGGCCTTCTCCAGTTCCTGGTTCAATTCACCGCCATCGCCCGGCACCTTCACGTTCTGCCAGAACTCCTCGCGCAACTCGGGAATGCGCTGGAGGGCCTTGCGCAGGCCGGCATCATTGCGAGACATG
This sequence comes from Chloroflexaceae bacterium, assembly GCA_046719255.1. Classification (GTDB taxonomy): domain Bacteria; phylum Chloroflexota; class Chloroflexia; order Chloroflexales; family Chloroflexaceae; genus JACAEO01. The sequence continues at coordinate 3,541 of JBDNDG010000003.1, read as the reverse complement.
CCGCACTCGTCCCACATCAAGCGGCCCAGCTCGCGGTGGAAGGAGTCGACGGTACGCTTGCCGTTGATGCTGAGCAGCCGCTTGACCCGGTCGCTCACCTCGGCCTCGGCCTCGGCGAACGCGGAGTGGTCGGTGCTCAACCCACCTGGCTTCACGCCGGCCAGGAAGTTGGCAACGGTATACGGCAGCACGAAATAGCCATCGGCGAGGCCCTGCATCAGCGCCGAGGCGCCCAGGCGGTTCGCGCCGTGGTCGGAGAAGTTCGCCTCGCCGGCCACGAACAGACCGGGGATGGTGCTCATGAGGTTGTAATCCACCCACAGACCGCCCATCGTGTAATGCACGGCGGGGTAGATACGCATCGGCACCTCGTAGGGGTTCTCACCGGTGATCTGCTGGTACATATCGAAGAGGTTGCCGTAGCGTTCGGCGATCTTCTGCTTACCCAGCCGCTTGATCGCGTCGGCGAAGTCGAGGTACACCCCCTGGCCGCCCGGGCCCACGCCGCGGCCCTCGTCGCACACTTGCTTGGCGTTGCGTGAGGCCACATCACGGGGCACCAGATTCCCGAAGGCCGGGTAACGCTCCTCCAGGTAATAATCGCGCTCGCTCTCGGGGATATCCTGGGGCCGGCGGGTATCGCCCTTCTTCTTAGGCACCCAGATGCGCCCGTCGTTCCGCAGCGACTCGCTCATCAGCGTGAGCTTGCTCTGGTGGTCGCCAGTGACGGGGATGCAGGTGGGGTGGATCTGGGTAAAGCAGGGGTTGCCGAAGAACGCGCCCCGGCGATGGGCGCGCCAGATAGCGGTGGCATTGCAGCCCTTGGCATTGGTGCTGAGATAGAAGACATTGCCATAGCCGCCGGTAGCCAGGATCACCGCGTCGCCCACGTGGCGCTCGATCTTGCCGGTGACCATATCGCGGGTAATGATCCCGCGGGCGCGACCGTCAACCACCACCAGGTCGAGCATCTCGGTGCGGGGGAACATCTTGACCGTTCCAGCGGCGATCTGCCGTGAGAGGGCCTGGTAGGCGCCAAGCAGGAGCTGCTGGCCGGTCTGCCCGCGGGCATAGAAGGTGCGGCTCACCTGCGCGCCGCCGAAGGAGCGGTTGTCAAGATAGCCGCCGTACTCGCGGGCAAAGGGCACGCCCTGGGCCACGCACTGGTCAATAATGTTCACCGACACCTGGGCCAGGCGGTAGACGTTGCTCTCCCGGGCGCGGAAGTCGCCGCCCTTCACCGTATCGTAGAAGAGGCGGAAAATGCTATCGCCGTCGTTGCGGTAGTTCTTGGCAGCGTTAATACCGCCCTGGGCCGCGATGGAGTGGGCGCGGCGCGGGCTATCCTGGTAGCAGAAGCACTTGACATTGTAGCCCTGCTCGCCGAGGGTCGCAGCAGCCGCGCCACCGGCCAGACCCGAACCCACCACGATGATCGTGTAGCGGCGACGGTTGGCCGGGTTGACCAGCTTCATCTCGAAGCGATGCTTGTCCCAGCGCTGCTCGATCGGGCCGCCGGGGGCCTTCGACTCCAGACTCTTGACAAACTCGACCGAACGTACGCCGGTGCGAGTCGTCGTCTCATTCTTGATCTCGCTCATCGCTCAACTGCTCCTCACCAGATCTGTTACGCTGCCGGGCCGACAATCCCGGCCATCACCGCAATCGGGAACGAGATGTTGCCGATCACTACTGCCAGAGCAATTAGAACTGCCAGACCGCGCAGCAGGCGCGTGTAAATGGCGCTGTTGAGGCCGAGGGTCTGGAACATGCTCCACACCCCATGGTACAGGTGGAACCCGAGGAAGACCATGGTAAACAGGTAGAACGCCGAGATCAACGGATTCTGAAAGCCAATGACAACGTTACTGTAGACCTCGTACTCGCCACCGTGCGGGTGCTTGAACTCACCAGGCCCGTACCCCACGACTCCGAAGGTCAGATGCAACAGGTGATAGATAATGAACAGAAAGATGACGATCCCGCCAAAGCGCATGGTGTAAGCGGCGTAGCCCGTTTGCCGTTTTTTCTCCCCGTAGCGTTTCATGCCACTCACACCGTTGGCGAAGGTATTTTTCTGGCTCTGCATCGTCAGCATAGTGGCCGACCAGATGTGCAGCACCACCGAGGCCAGCAGGATGACGCGGGCCACCCAGAGCAGGTGTTCGTGTCCGAAAACGGGATAGCCAAGCTCGCGCAGCCCCGCTGCGTAGGCATTGAACACTTCCGGCCCCTGGTACATCTTCAGGTTGCCGTACATGTGGAAGACCACGAAACCGACAAGGATGAACCCTGTGACTGCCATGATTACCTTTTTGCCGACTGACGTCCGGTAAAGCGTGAGGACCCCTGTCATCGTCGCTTCCTTCCCTTGCAATCCTCGCACGACTGGGACAACTACCCGTACACCGCCGCGACGGGTCGCGAACGACTTTCCACCCTGTCACGCCGGGGGCTTGATTTGAGGCGCTTGCGTTAGACGCTGTTTGCTTGCATAAGGAATTATATCCTAACGCGATCCGCTTGTCTAACCTGTGCGAGATCTGTGCGAAATTGTGACAAAAAGCACAGGGCTTAGCGATGCCGCAAAGCCACTCCAGAACTGCGCGATCTTGAAGCAATGCCAAACTTGTCTTTGCATGCACGAGAAATGGCGGGTTTCCCTCCCGCGTGCGCGCGACAGCGACCTGACGATCGCGCAGCCGGGCGAAGGGGTGGAGATCGGGGCAGGGGGCGACGAGCACCAGACTGCCTGCCCCTTCAACGGGTATTACAAGACCGTCGCGTTCACGGCATGCGAGGATCATGCCGCCCGTGCTCGCGCGGCTGCCGGGTTGGTGCGCATCCCTGGAAGAGTCAGGCACGCCGTTCGCATGCGTTTCTTCGTTTCCCATTCGTTGGCGCATTTCCCCCCTCCCCGGCGTCCCCGAGGCCTGTTGCCGCACCAGGAAGCCCATCCCGGAGCAGGTGAAGCCTTTTGAACCGCTTGCCCCTCCTGGTGGGGCTTTCACGGGTAGCGTTGTTGGGGCCACGGCTGCTCCTCCTTACCCCCCCGGCCCCCCGCTCCCTGATTCGGGAGAGGGGGGCGCGGGCGTTGGGATGTCACATGGGGACTCCCCCTCTCCCGCTAAGGGAGAGGGAGCTGGGGGGTGAGGACTCGTGGCAACCATGGCTTCCTGATGCGCTCTGCAAAAGACTCTAGAAAGCCAGGCGGGGAGGGTGTGGCGACGCAGCGCCGGGTGGGGAGGGTGAAACGATGGGGAAACCGGATTTCCACAGGCCCCTGCCTGCGGGTCAGGGTTGCTGCTCGAAGAGCAGAAAGGCCATGCTCCCCTGCGGGTGAGGGTAGCGCTGCACAAGCCGGAGGCGGGGAAAACGTTCTCGAAGGGCAAAGGCATCAGCTTCCTGCTGGTCAACCACCAGCAGCGTCGGTTCTACCCGGGCGAGGTTTGCCAGACGCGCGGGCGCGTCCGGGTGGGTCAGATCCTCCTCCACCAGGCGTATGGCGGGAATATCTCGCAGATAGAGCACAGTTGCGAGG
>JBDNDG010000299.1:0-5850 GCA_046719255.1 Chloroflexaceae bacterium | reverse complement strand
GCGGGGGGAGGCTGGGAGGGGGGCACCCCCCCAGCGGGGGGAGGCCGGGAGGGGGGCACCCCCCAGCGGGGGGAGGCCGGGTGTGGCGCTCCCGCCAACCCTCCCCCACCGGTTGGGGCACGGGGAAACCCGGTTTCCCCGATGTTCACATCAGAAGAAAAGGGCGGAACATAACAGAGGGTCGCGCGCGCCAGCGGTGCATCGACTCGTTCATCCCCTCGTTGTCTGACCAGGCCCGTGGCACCTGTGGTACGATGGTGAAAAGCGTGTAGAAGGACCCCCACCATGGCGTGTGACAGGTCAGAGGTTCTGCTGGAGGCGCAGAACCTCTCCGTAGCGTTTCGTGGTATTGTCGCGCTCCACGAGTATCAGCTTGCCCTCCATTCCGGCGAACTGCTTGGCATCATTGGCCCCAACGGCGCTGGCAAAACCACCCTCTTCAACGTGCTGACAGGGGTCGTGCCCGCGAGCAGCGGTCGCGTGCTGCTCGATGGACGCGACATCAGCCGCCTGTCGCCCGATGCGATCCGGCGGGCGGGAGTCGCCCGCACGTTTCAGAATATCCGCCTCTTTCGCCGCCTCTCGGTGATGGACAACATGCGCATCGCGGCGCAACTCGACCGGCAGACCAGTGTGCTGTCCACCCTGGCGCGCCTGCCCCACTTCGCCGTCGCTGAACGCGCCTGCGACGCCCGGGTGCTCGAGACCCTGTGCCTGCTGGGCCTGGAGGGTTACCGCGATGCTGGCGCCGATAGCCTGCCCTACGGGTTGCAGCGCCGGCTCGAAATCGCTATGGCGGTCGTCGCCCGGCCCAGAGTGTTGCTGCTCGATGAGCCGGCCGCCGGACTGAATCCGGCTGAAGTGGAGGCGCTGATGCACCTGATTACCCGGCTGCACGCCGGGTTGAAGCTGACCGTCATGCTGATTGAACACAACATGCGCGTCGTGATGGGCGTGTGCCGGCGCATTCAGGTGTTGCACTACGGCGCCCTGATCGCCGATGGTACGCCCGCTGAGGTGCAACGCCATCCACGGGTGCTGGAGGCCTACCTGGGCGTGAGCGATCCGGGCTTTCTCGGCCAGCGGGTACCGGGGTAGTGTTATGCTGCATGTACACGACCTCCACGTCGCCTACGGCAACGTCGATGCCCTGAAGGGAGTCGCGCTCGAGGTGCAGGCCGGCGAGATTGTGGCGCTGATCGGCAGTAACGGCGCCGGCAAGACCACCATGCTCAGCGCCATCTCGGGTCTCGTGCGCCCAAAACGCGGACGGATCATCTTTGAGGGTGTCGAGATCACCCGCCTGGCGCCCTACGAGATCGTGCGCCGCGGGCTGGTCCAGTGTCCCGAGGGGCGGCAGATCTTCGCCCGGCTAACCGTCGCCGAGAACCTGCGCCTGGCCGCCGGCCACCGGCGCGATCGCAGCGCCGTGGCGCGCGACCTGGAACGGGTGCTGGGCCTGTTCCCCATTCTCGGCGAGCGCCAGCAGCAGATCGCCGGTTTGCTGAGCGGCGGCGAACAGCAGATGCTGGCCCTGGGGCGCTCGATTATGAGCGCACCCCGGTTGCTGTTGCTCGACGAGCCATCGCTGGGCCTGGCGCCGCTGGTGGTCGAACGCATCTTCCAGGTCATCGCCGAACTGCGCCGCGAAGGGGTAACCATTCTGCTGGTTGAGCAGAATGCCTGGCAGGCCCTGCGCCTGGCCGATCGCGCCTACGTCATCGAAACCGGCGCCATTACCCTCAGCGCCCCGGCGCCCATCTTGCTCGAAGATCCGCGCGTCAAAGCCGCCTACCTGGGGGGATAGCCCCGTTACCCGGAGTTCGCGCATGACTTACCTGCTCCAGCAAACGGTCAATGCCCTCAACCTGGGCAGTATTTACGCCCTGGTGGCCATTGGCCTGACCATCGTGTACGGCATCCTGCGGCTGATCAACTTCGCCCACGGCGACATGATGACCGTGGGGGCCTATGTGGCTCTGGCGGCGCTGAGCGCACTGGTCCTGCCGGTCTGGTCGGCTATGCTGCTGGCGATGATCGTTGCCGGCGCGATCGGTATTGTCATTGAACGGCTGGCCTATCGCCCCCTTCGCGGCTCGCGCGAAGTAGCCATGCTGATCACCTCCCTGGCCATCAGCTCGCTCATTCAGAACAGCGCGACAATGACGCTCACAGCCCAACCGCGCCCGCTGCGCCTGCCCGCTGAGCTGGCCCGCCGCTTCGAGTGGGCCGGCCTGACCATTGCGCCGATTGATGGGCTGATCCTCTTCCTCTCCATTCTGCTGATGGTGCTTTTGAGCCTGTTTGTCAAGTATACGACGATCGGTATTGCCATGCGCGCGTGTAGTGAGCGGGTATGGACCACGCACCTGATGGGCGTACACGTGAACCGGGTAATCGCGGTGGCGTTCGGCGTGAGCGCTGCCCTGGCCGGCATCGCCGGGGTGCTGTGGAGCGGCAAGTTTGGCCTGGTAGACCCCTTTACCGGCTTTGTGCCCGGCTTGAAGGCCTTTGTTGCTGCGGTGATCGGCGGCATCGGCAGTATTCCCGGGGCGATGGTGGGCGGTTATCTCCTTGGCTTCGCCGAGGTCTTCTTCGTTGCCTTTGCGCCCCCTGCCCTCTCCGGCTATCGCGATGCGTTCGTGTTCATCTTGCTTCTGACGATCTTGCTGGTGCGCCCGGCGGGCCTGTTCGGCCTGGAGGAGGGACGGCGCGCATGAGGCCCCTCTATGGCTGGCTGGCCCTCGGCGCGGGCGTGGCCCTGGTCGTGCTCGCAGAGTACCAGCTCAACAATTATTACCAGCGGGTGCTGGCGGTGGTGGCGATCAATGTGATCCTCGCCGTGAGTTTGAGCCTGACCAACGGCTTCAGTGGCGATGTGTCGCTTGGCCACGCGGCCTTTATGGCCATCGGCGCCTATGCCTCCGCGCTGCTGACCATGCCCGCGAGTATGAAACTCCTCGCCTTGCCCGACCTGCCCGCGTGGCTGGCCCGCCTGGAACTGCCCTTCGCGCTCGCCTTGCTGGCCGCCGGGGTGCTGGCGGCCCTGGTCGCCTTTGTGGTCGGCATTCCGGTGCTGCGGCTGCGCGGGCACTATCTGTCGGTGGCTACCCTGGGCTTGATGGTGATTGTGCAGGTGGTGGCCCTCAACTGGCAAACGGTAACCCGCGGGGCCCGGGGTCTCAACGGGTTGCCCCCGTTGACGACCCTGCCCTGGGCCTACGGCTGGATGCTGGTGAGCGTGATCGTCATCTGGCGGCTGGTGCGCTCACCGTTCGGGCGAGCGATGCTCGCCGTGCGCGAAGACGAACTGGCCGCAGCCTGTCGTGGCGTCCGTGTCTTTCGGACGCGCATGCTGGCCTTTGTGGCGGGAGCCTTCTTCGCTGGCACCGCTGGCGCCCTCTGGGCGCACCTGATCACCGCGATCGCCCCGGCGTCGTTTTCGTTCTTCATTACCTTCAACGTCGTCGCCATGGTAGTGATCGGGGGCGCCGGTAGCATCACCGGCGCCATCCTCGGCGGGGTGTTGATGACCCTGCTGCCCGAGTGGCTGCGCGGCATCGAGACCAGCCTCGCCGGCAGCGGCAAGCCACTCTACGGCCTGAGCCAGATCGTGATCGCCCTGCTTATGCTGCTGGTGATGATCTTTCGCCCCCAGGGCTTGCTCGGGGGGCGCGAACTAACCGATCTGCTGCGCCGGCCCGTCCCCGTTCGCCCCGCCGAGAACGAGGGCGCCGTGGGCCAGGCCCCCCGGTGATGACGCCACGCAGGAGGTTCCGCCACGGTGCACGCCCGGAAGCGCGGGCGTTCGGCCTTCGCCCGCGCTTCCGGGGAAAGGGTGAACACGTACCTGTTCACATTTCGGGTAAGGCACCACCCCGGGTGCGCGGGCGTCCCGCCCGCGCTGGCCTGGATGCCGGCAGGCTACCCGCCCTCTCCGGAGAAGGGCGCACATATACTGCTATACCCCTGCTTGCCAAAAGAGCCGATATCCCTATAATGTGCGTCATTCTCTCCAAAAAGCGGATAGCGTTCCTCAGGCAATGGCTCGCGCCTGTTTGACCGGCTGCCCGATCCGTGAACGGCGTTTTCGGCTCGCCGTGTGCCGCTTCCCCCACCTGCCCCCGCTGGAGGAGCCAGCCGGGTGGTTTCCCCGGAAGAAAAAGGCAGGGAGACAGGTGGCCTTCTCGGCAGCCGCAACGCCCGAGCCTGCCCGCGCCCGGCCGGTGGCGCTCCCGGAGGGCGCTCTGCCCTCGCCCCGTCGTTGGAGAGAGACCCGCGCAGCGTTGCTGCTCACCGGCAAGGCCGCCGGCGTCCGCCAATGGTATCGCCCCGTGGATCCTGGCTTCTGCAACACAGGTGAGTCGCGCTATGAAACCCTCGCAACGGATGCTCTCCACGCTGGTCGCTGTCGTCCTGATCACCCTGCTGGCCGCGTGCGGCGCCCCGGCGGCCCAACCCACCGCGCCAGCGGCCTCGCCGGCGCCCGCAGCCGAGACGATCAAAATCGGCGCCCTCTACGGCATCACCGGTGGCATGTCCTCGATTGACGCGCCCGGGCTTAACGGGATGAAGCTGGCCGTCAAGGAGATCAACGCCGCCGGTGGGGTGCTGGGACGGCAGCTCGAACTGATTGCTGTGGACGGCAAGACCGATCAGACGACCACAACCAACGCGGCCTCGGAACTGATCAATGTGCATAAGGTCGTCGTTATTGGCGGTCTCAACGACTCGACCTTCGCCCTCGCCGCCGGGCCCATCGCTCAGCAGGCTGGCATTCCCTTTGTCACCGCAGGCGCCACTCTGCCGAGCCTGCCCGAGCAGATCGGCGACTTCTTCTTCATGGCCCCCTTCGGAGATGATGCGCAGGCCTTCGCCATCGCCGATTACGCCATTGACGATCTCAAGGCGAAGACCGCCTACATGCTCGTAGACCAGGCCTACGATTTCACCACCGCGCTGGCGGCCTTCTTCAAGCAGCGCTTCACCGAAAAGGGCGGTCAGATCGTCCTCGAAGACATCTACCGCTCCGGCGACACCGACTTCTCGGCCCAGATCGCCAAGGTCCAGGCCCTCAATCCGCCGCCCGATGTGCTGTTCATCTCGGCGATCCCCAACGAGGCCGGCATCACCACCAGGCAGTTCCGTGAAGCTGGCCTGCAAATGCCGATTATTTCCGGTGATGGGTTCGATACCCCGCTCATTGCCGAAGTCGCCGGCGAACTCGCTGATGACGTGTTCTTTTCCACCCATGTCGCGCTTGATAACGTCGATCCGAAGGTGCAGAAGTTCGTGACGGCCTACACCCAGGAGTATGGCAAAGCCCCCGAGAACGCCTTCGCCGTGCTCGGCTACGATACGCTGAACCTGATCGCCGACGCGATTAAACGCGCTGGATCGGCTGAACCCACGGCCATTCGCGACGCCCTCGCCGCAACCCAGGGCTTCCCCGCGGTAACCGGGCAGATTACCTATGCCCCCGGGCAACGCAAGCCCAACAAATCGGTGACGATTATTCAGGTTCAGGATGGGGCCTACACCTTCGTCAAGGAAATCACGCCCTGAGCGTAGCTGTTCGCATACTCCTGGGAATGACAGGAACTTCTTTTGGGAGGGCCCGGCCCTCCCAAACCCTCCCGCGCACAGGCTATGTTCACGTTAGCAAGCGAAGACTTCCGTGCAAACCATTCAGACAGCCATCCAGAACCAGCAGGTGCGCTTCGTGCGCTTCATCTGGTGCGATAACGCCAATGTAATCCGGGCCAAGGCCGTGCGGACAACCCTGATCGAGCCCTACCTGGCCGGCAACGGGGTCGGAATCGCCGCCGCGCAGCAGGCCCTGCCGGAGAT
>JBDNDG010000298.1:0-5853 GCA_046719255.1 Chloroflexaceae bacterium | reverse complement strand
CACTGCCTCCCGGCGCTCCGCCAGCACCTGCGCCCGCTGTGCCCGCTCCGTCGCCGCTTCCGCCACCCGCGTTGCGTGCACCTCCTCCAGCAGCCGGGCCACTGCCTCCCGGCGCTCCGCCAGCACCTGCGCCCGCTGTGCCCGCTCCGTCGCCGCTTCTGCCACCCGCGTTGCGTGCACCTCCTCCAGCAGCCGGGCCACCGCCGCTTGGCGCTCCGCCAGCACCTGCGCCCGCTGTGCCCGCTCCGTCGCCGCTTCCGCCACCCGCGTTGCGTGCACCTCCTCCAGCAGCCGAGCGACAGCAACGGACCGCGGGGTGTTCGGAGTAGTGTGCTGCATATCTGCAACACTGGGAGAAGGATGTGTAGAGGTCGCGTTCGTCACCATGCTGTTTCCCTGGATAATCAGGCGTTGTCTATAGAAGGTTTCCGGGAGGGCGAGGCCCTCCCGGCCCCCTGTTCACAAACTGACCGGACGAGCCACGGAGCGCGTTGCCGATGTTGTGCAGCACGCGCAACTGGACGGCATGGACACCCGGCGCGCTTCCAGGCGCCCGGTTTGGGCATCAGCGCAACGTCAACCACGTCCAGATGCGCCCTGCCCCATCTACAATTGCAAATCTGCAATTCCGCTAGGCCGGCGCCGCCGCCGAGGCCGTCAGGCCCACGGCTTCGGCATACTTGAGGTACGTATCAACTCCGGCGATAACGACGCGAGCCTCAACGGCCAGCAGTTCGATGCCGACCAGGGAGACACGGGCCCAGGCATCAATCACCACGCCCTTGTCCAGGATACGATCCACAACTTCGGCCAGGCTGCTCGACGCATTCACCTTCTCGACGGCCATACGGTTCCTCCTATACTGGTATGTAAACGAGTGGGTGCGGAACCCACCATTCATTACACACGAAAAGCTCGCGTCCGGGTGTTAGCCCTGCGCGAGCCTTGAGTTAGGGATGTGTTAGTACGACAACGAGACTTCCCCGGGTGGGGTAGTGCACGGGCGAGGAAAGCCGGTTTCCCCGCGCCTCTGCATGAGGAGAGGATTCGGGAGGGCTGCGCGCCCTCCCAGGAACCGATAATGTTCGTTCGAGCGCTGTGCGGGGCAGCCGCAAGGGCTTGTGGCGTCAGGCAGTCTCCTGACCGCTTCGTAGAATATAGCCATGGCGGGGCACGGTGCACAGGTAGGTAGGCCGGGCGGGATCGCGCTCGATCTTGTTCCGCAGGTTCATCACGTGCCAGCGCACCAGACCCGGCTCGGCGGTATCGGGGGTGTACCCCCACACATGGCGCAACAACTGGTCGCTGGAATACACCTCATCAGGATGACGCATAAGGAAGGTAAGCAACTCAAACTCGGCAGGAGTAAGCTGGTGTACCTTCTCGCCAATCTGAACGGCACGGGTTTGCAGGTTCAGGTACAGTTCGCCTACCCTCAGAACGTTTGCACTAGAGGAGAGAGAAACCGATCGTGCGCAACGGCGAAGCAGGGCGCCCACGTGCGCTTTCAGTTCCCGCATATCAAATGGCTTGACCATATAATCATCGCAGCCTGCCTCGAAGCCACGCAGGCGATCATCGAGCATATCGCGCCCGGTTAAGAAGAGCACCGGCACCTCGGCGAGCCGCGGGTCGAGGCGCAGGGTCTGGCAAACCGTCAGACCATCTACGTGCGGCATAGAGACGTCGAGAATTATCAAATCGGGCACAGTATAGCGACAGAGTTCCAGCGCCTCGCTGCCATCGTAGGCCACCCTGACGGTGTGACCTTCCTGGCGCAAAGCCTGGCCCAGAGCCCAGACGAGGTCGGCTTCATCGTCAACGATAAGTACCTGGCTCATTGTTATCTCCATCACAGGCTACAGGCTGATACGACCATAGGGGACACCGTGTTTTCCCACGCCCCTGTCCATCGGGGCATCAGGCGAACTAACCGCGGTTGAGGTATGGGGAAACCGGGTTTTCCCGTGTCCCATCGCCCTGGTGTCTTGCTGGAAGCCTGCGGCCACCAGCTCACCGCGAGTGGCAGCGCTGCGGCGCACTGATCCGGCACAGATAACGACCAGCTTCACCCATCGGCAGGCAGACGAATGGTGAAGCACGTTCCGTGACCTGGCCGGCTTTCGACGGTAATCTGACCCTGGTGCTGCTGAACGATACTGTAACTGATAGCCAGACCCAGACCGGTGCCAGCTCCGACCGGGCGAGTAGTAAAGAAAGGGTCAAAAATATGTGATAGATGCTCGGAAGCGATGCCGGTACCGGTATCGGACACCAGGATCTCGATCTGCTCGCCAGTGCTACGGGTGGTGACAGTCAGGCGCCCGCCCTGGGGCATGGCTGCCAGGGCATTCAAGAACAGGTTGGTAAAGACCTGCTGTAACAACACCGGATTGCCGTAGATCATCGGCAGATCAGGCGCAAATACGCGCATCAGTTCCACATGTGCTTTCAGAATCTGATGCATTAGTAACGCAAACGTCTCCTCCAGTACCTCGTTAATATTGAGCAGCCGATACCGGTCCTGAGGTGGACGGGCAAATGTGAGCAGATTTTCGATAATCAGCGCAGCGCGCCGGGTCGAAGCAACGATATGCTGGAGACACTGCCGGGCCAGCTCGGGGTTTTCCGGGTACTCTTCGAGCAACTGAGCGTTGGCCTGGATAACCGCCAGGGGATTGCGCAATTCATGGGCGATGCCGCCAGCCATGACCCCCAGGGAGACCATTTTGGCACTCTGAACCACCTGCGCTTCAAGGCGCCGGCGCTCGGTCAGGTCGCGACCAACCGCAATAATACCAACAACGTTACCCGCATCATCGCGCATTACTGAGCAATTCCAGGCCACGGTAACTTGCTGAAGATCGACAGACAGAAGGCCGATTTCGCTTTCCTCCACCGGATCGTCTGCAATCAGGCGCTGCAGCAGATTGGTCACCTTCCAATGGTGATCAGGCGCACACAGCTTGACAAAGAACTCGCCGCACACCTGATCAGCGCGCAAGCCGGATATGCGCTCAGCGGCGGGGTTCCAGGTAGTGATCCTCCCCTCCGGGTCAAGCGAAACAACCAGGTCGCTGGCCTGGTTGACCACACCGGCCAGGTGGCGTTCAGCGCGGCGAACCTCCTCGCTCAGTTGCTCACGCTCGGTTATGTCTTCAATCAGAAGCAGCACGTGATCGACATCCTGGCCCTGCTTCAGCGGAACGAGGCGATAGTAGTAGATCCGCTTGCCCAGACCTGGCGCGCGATACGCAACCTTGCCGCCATCGAAGGGCAGACCATTGGCAAACACCTGTTCCACTCGCTCTGCCAGGCGGAGATACTGTAGTAACGTGGCAGGGAACACATGTTTGATGGCGCGCCCGATAGTCTGGTCAGGATTGCGGCGCAGTTTCAGGAAAAAGTTCTGATTGGCCAGCACGACCTGCAGGCGCCGATTGAGCACGACCACAGAGAGGGGCAGGCTTGCGAGAATGCGATCCATGAACCGTTCGCGGCTGGCCAGTTCGGCGTACAGATTGGCCGTTTTCAGGGCCAGGGCCTGGCGTTCCGCCACCAGCGTAGCGAACCAGAGATCTTCCTCGGTAAAAGGAGGCTCGTTGTCCGGGCGCGCGAGGTTTAACACACCATAGAGTTCGCCATCGCTGATCATCGGAACACAGAGGGCCGAACCAATGGCCTGTCGGCGCATGTGGCTAACCAGATGCATCGGCGCCGGACGTCCGGGCGAGAGCAAGAGGGGCTGGCGATGCAGGGCGACCCATCCGGCCAGCCCTTCACCGAGGGCCACACAGGTAGTCTGAACGACTGTATCAGGAAGACCAATGGCCTCGGTAATCTGCAAGTGGCGCTGTTCAGGGTCAAAGGCCATCAGTGAGGCCCAGGTAGCGCGTGTAGCCTCAGCAACCACCTTGAGCAGGGCTCGCCCCAGGCTGCCAGGATTGTGCTGATCGTGGAGGAAGTGCTGCCACAGATCGAACAGAGAGGCCAGGGTCGGGTGCCAGGTACGCGCGGTATCAGGTGAAATGACCGGTTGCTGCATTATCATAACCCGATGTCCTGCAATGCTACGGTTATCGGGAGGCCTTGGCAAAGCAACAGGATGGGACGAGAACCGATGCTCTCTGTGGTTCACACGAGTCTGAGCATCTCATCCTTACCTCCAGACGCCCCGGTTCGGCGCCTGTGCAGACCGATTATCGGGGCGGCGGAGCAACGGTCAGGCGGGAACAACGAGATTCGAAATGTGCTGTAGCGATAGATCCAGCAAGCTCCGGAACAGGAGGGCCAGCGGTACTGGTTCAGACTTACCGTCGACGGTACATAGGAGCAAGGATTGGCATAGCAACATCAATAACAGTAAAATATTCAAGGCTGAAAGTATCAACGCCTTCTTATCTTAGCCTCAGTATACATCATCTCAATTGCCAAAGCAGCCCAACGATGCTATGTCGTAGAACCAGAACGGTTACCTGCGAGGAATCCTAACGGTTCCCTAACGCAACCCTTGTGACAGCCTAATGATTCTGGTCACAGGACTATGCCATACTATTAGGACAGAAGCGCTGTCCTCCACTGGCGCAACGGGCCGATTGGAGGGCATAGCCGGGTGTTCGTCCTTACATATCGGCTGCCTGGGGCATTCTGAGGAAGGCGTCTATGACTACTCCTGAAACGCTCGCTGCACGCAGATCTGGGCCGTCGCTGATGAAACTGGTGAGCCATATTCCTGAAGCGCATCGCTGGCGCCGTCAGGCTGACGCGCTGATCGTTATTGGTCGCCAATTCGAACTGGCAGCGCAGGAGCGTGGTGTGGAGGCCCATGTTGCGCTCGGAACGCTGCGCTTTTCACTGTTTCATCTGCACCAGGGGCGGATTGCCCAACTGGCTCCCCTGTGTCGGAGCGTGACGGTGTACGGTGAAGCCGATGTCGAGCCGCCAACCATCCCGAACGTCACATTTGTCCCGCTGTCACCCGGCGCCCCGTTGAGCCAGGAGTGGTTCCTGGTTGTTGATAGTCCGGTCTTCTGGGGCGCCATGGTGACCCAGGCCATCGCCGAACGCGCCAACGGCGCGATGCGACGTTACCAGTTCGAGGGTGTGCTGACGGCTGAAGAACGGGTGGTCAGTCGCGCCAGTTTGCTGCTCAGCCTGACACGCGGTCAGGCGCTCCCTGAGATAACGCATCGCGATCCGGTAGCAAATGCGGCTCGCTGGGCCAGGATCGCCTATGCCCTGGCAGTTCACTCTGAAGCGCGACGCCTCAAGCTCGTTGAGTGTTTGAGCAACCTGCCTGCGTTGCAGTCCCTGCTGGCCGAGGCTCCGCTGGCGTACGACCGGGTGGTGCCTCTGGCAATCGACGCGCTGCGTCGGTTTTATGGCACGGTTGGAGAGTTACTCTACCGCTATCTGGATGGGGTCCTGGTGCCAGTGGCGTGGAGCACCAACAGGACGCCACCCCCGCCCCACTCCCCGACGGAAGGGCTGGTAGGTCAGGCATTCCAGCAGGGCCAGCTAGTTATGCAGTCGCTCGTGCCTACCGATCCGGAGTACGCCCTTCTGGGAGAGGCTGCTTCAGCAGTGGCCATCCCGATCAGCCCTCGTGGTGAACCATGGGGCGTTTTGCTGATCGGGGAAGCAGAGCCCGATCCGCACGAGGCAGAGGGTCTGGCGCCGGCTGTCGGCCTGGCGACATTGCTGGAGGAATTGATCGGAAACAGCCCGATTGTTACCAATCAACCGACTGGTGACACGTTCACGCCAGCCCGGCCCGACGGCATAGCGCCTGTTACCGCGCAGCCGTCTTCGTCCCTGCCTGCCGGCGGCTTCCAGACACGGCCATCGGCGCCT
>JBDNDG010000297.1:0-5871 GCA_046719255.1 Chloroflexaceae bacterium | reverse complement strand
CGTCTACATACAGGAAGCCGCGATGGGCCCGAGCCAGCAGGCCCGGCTCGAAACGCTTCTCGCCATGCTTGAGGGCATGCTCCAGGTCAAGCGTACCGACAGGCTAGCTTCATCCAGGCCTGATCGACGATCGCCACGAGCAGGGTGGAGTTGCATACACTACTACCGTCATCCCCTATCGGAAGACGATGGCCGGGAAAGGATACACTTGCACGCTAGAATACAAGCCGTAAGATGTGCCGCCAGTCACGAGGAAAGCTATGATGAAGCTGTTCGCAACACTTACTGATAGCGCGGCTGTCGATCCTCAGGAAAAACGACGCGGGCGTATTCTGGTCACTCTCTGTCTGGGTGTGATCGTCACGTTGCTCAGCCTGGGAGCCACGCTCACCTTGCTCCAGCCATCTCCGGGTCGCTTCATCAACCTGGGGCTCGGGGTGCTGGTGTTTGCGACTGCTGCAGCACTTGGCCGTACGGGATACGTCACTGCCGGAACATATATTCTAATCATTGTCAGCTTCATCGGGTCTACAAGCGGAGTGTTTCTGAATCCAACCTCACCATTCAGTATGTTTTACCTGATTATAGGTATCTTACTTGCTAGCATCCTCCTTCCCCCGCGTCAGATCTGGATTGTTCTTGGCCTTTGTCTGGTTGACCTGGCGGGGGTTATAGCGATCGTTCCCCCCGAAACGCGGGCAGCCGCCAACTTCAATGTAGCAGCTGCTCATATTGCTGTGTTGCTGATAATCAGTGCATTCATTTCGTTTATCGGAGCGCGCAGCCTCTCGGCTGCGCTGGAAGCGATGGATATAGCGCGCAGGCAAGCTGAAGCTGCCAGCGAGCAATTGAGTAGGATGAATGCGATGCTCGAGTCGCGCGTCGAGGAGCGAACTGCGGCCTTGAGGCGCATTGCAGACGAACAACGCGCTGTGATGACACGATTGGAGGCCAGTCTCCAGGCACAGCAAGAGCTGCATCAGACGGTCATTAACATGGCAGTGCCGGTCATCCCTGTCAGCGATGAGGCGCTTGTTGTGCCTCTGAGCGGTGTCATCGACAGTGAACGGGTGCAACATTTTCTTCATTCAACACTCCAATCGATTGAACAGACCAGGGCACGCATTCTGATTGTTGATTTGACCGGGGTTGCCGTCATTGATACTCACGCGGCGGCTGCGCTTGTGCAGGTGGCGCGGGCCGCCCGTCTGATAGGGGCAGAGACGATTCTGGCTGGTATTCGCCCTGAGGTCGCCCAGGCACTTGCCGACCTGGGGGCTTACCCTGGTGATTTGCGCACAGCAGCAACACTGCAATCAGCGTTAACGCTTATCAGTGGGAAACGAGCGCTGCAAGCACATACCCCCAAGCAGGCGCACTGATACCATTGTAGATTGCAGATCGTCGATCAGGATGCGCTTGCCCGAGAAAGTCGAATTCCTGGGCTCTCGTATGGTTCGGCCCCATGGGGCAATTCGTATCCGATCACGGTCTCAGGGCTGATGCAACGCCGTTGAAGCTGCGCTTCACATCTCAGTTTTCCGTGGCGGCGGCGCCGCCGCACTACCTCGCCGTAGGCGGACGTAGCAACAGTCCCGGTCACGTCCTCCCTCAGCGCGCCGGCAGCGTGTGGATCCGCGCCAGCACCACCATCTGGTGTCGGCGAGCGCCAGCAGCACCCCGCCGAGCCAGCCCAGGACCAGCGCCAGGGCAACCATGAGGAAATCGAGCCACATGGGCGTTACGTTCCTGTTCACTGTGCCGCGTGATCACGCCTTCCGGCTGCGCCGCACGACGACCGCCTATCCGTCACCGATGATGCGGAGCCGCTCCCCCGCGTGGCGCGCGCCGGCGATGTTGCGCGCCACCGGCCCCAGCTCCAGCTCGGCCAGAGCACCGGTGACGTACAGCCCCGGCGCCCACGCCAGCGATGGCGCAACCACCGGGTAGCCGCAGGGTGCCAGCGGCAGGTCATAGTCAGCGATGGCCTGATCAAGCCAGGCCCCGCCAGGGCGTCGCTGCTCGAAGCCGGTGGCCAGCAGCACGCTGACGGCGTGCAGGGTGAGACCGGCCGCATCGAGCTCGACCCTGCCGTCAGCCTGCAGGGTGGCCCGCCGTACCTCGCCGCGCTGGATGCGCAGCAGGCCCCGGCGCTCAGCGCGGCGCAGGCTGCGGGCAACGTCCTCAGACATACTGCCGGGCCGTCGTGCGCCGCGGATCATCGCCCGTCGTCGCTCGACGCTCGGCTCGGCATGGAAACCGCGCAGCTCCTTCGGCCCCACCCAGCCCGGCGGGCTGTCGAAGGCCTCGATCCTGATGTCGTGACGCATCAGCAGGGTCACACTGCCGGGGGCCTGGCGGGCCAGAGCCACCGCTACCTGGGCCGCGCTGATCCCGCCCCCGACCACAACCGTCTCGCCACTCCCCGGCGCCACCGCCGGTTCCTCGCAGCCGTAGAGATGGCGCACCGGCCCGCCCGCTGCCCGTAGCTGCACCGCCCATGCCGGCCAGCGGGGCTGCTCGCCCACGCTGAGCGCCAGCAGCACCCGGCGCGCCGCCAGGCTGCCCGCGTCGGTCGCGACGCACCAGCCGTGCTCGCCGCGGGTCAGCCCGCTCGCGCGCCCGCGCAGGTGAAGCCGGTCGAGCCTGTGCTCCCTGATCAGCATCTGGCAATGGTCGCGGAATAGTCCGAGGGCCGGGCGCCGGTACGGGCCGAGCAGCTGCCACGGCGCGGCCCCCCGCCGCTGCGCAAAGTGCCAGAGGTCGTGCGGATCCAGGGCCAGGTGGTGCACAATGGTCGAGCGCAGGTGGGTCATCCCTGTCGCCACGGTGCAACGCTCCCAGTGGGCGAGCAGCTCCTCGTGAGGGTCGAGGATGCGTATCCGCTCGGGTGCAATCCCACAGCGCACCGTCAGCACCAGGGCCAGGTGCGTGCCGTGGAGGCCCCCGCCAATGATCAGCCAGTCCAACATACTTGTTACTCGTGTAGACCAGCCGGCGCACCCGCAGTTGGACGACGGGCCTTGCCCTACCCGCCGGTCTGCGCTCTGCGTTCTACGGTCGCGCCAGCCAGGCGGGGAACGGGTCCTCGAAGAACGCCCGGCGCTCCGGCCCCAACTCCATTTCACCATCGGTCAGCAGGCAGGCATCGAGGGCGCTGCGCAGCGCCGCCTCGTTCAGGTTCACGCCGATGAAGACCAGCTCCTGCCGGCAGTCGCCTGCCCGCTCGTCCCAGTAGCGGGCAAGGTAAGCGCCCACCTGCTCACCCTCAGGCCACTCGGCTCGGGGGATGGCTGCCAGCCAGGTCGGGCCGGCGCTCATGACCAGGAAGCGCCCGGTCTTCTGCAGTTGGCCCGCCTGCAAGACCCGCGTGGCGAGCCAGAAGCTGCCCTTAGCCCGCAGCACCTGCTGCAGCGCCGCCCCCTGCACCACCTCGCGCAGACGGGCCGGGTGGAAAGGCCGCCGCGCCCGATAGACGAAGCTGCGAATGCCGTACTCCTCGGTCTCGGGCACGTGCTCGCTGCACTCGGGGTGACATATGGCAGGAAACTCAGTTCTCAGACTATTCAACATCTTTGAGGCGCAGGCCGCGGTCGCGCAGGGCGGCCAGCAGGCCCTTCTTCTGGATCTCACGCAGGCCGGCGGCCGAGAGGCGTAGACGCACGAAGCGCTGCTCCTCGGGCAGCCAGATGCGGTGGTAGTGCAGGTTCGGCTCCCAACGACGGTTGGTGCGCCGTTTGGAGAAGGAGACATTGTGGCCGTAGGAGGGTTCGCGGCCCGTCAGGTCACAGCGCTTTGCCATCGGTTACGCTCCTTTCGTCGCGCCGGCTGCACTGCTGCAGCTCGCCTCGATGTCAACGGTCAGGGTCTGCCACGCCGGCACAAGCGCGTCGGCGGGCAGGCCGAGCTTGCTCCGGCTCCACCGGGCCAGGCACGCCTCGCGGTAGGCCAGGCCCTGGGCGGCCAGCACGGTGAGCTCGTAGGTGACGACCCGGCGCAGCAGGTCGCCGAGCAGGTCGCTGAGGCGCGCGCGGTCGGCGTCGCCGGCACGGAACAGGGTCGGGAGTTGCTCGATCTGCCAGATTGCCGGCGGGAGGGCTGCCTGCTCCGTCAGCAGGGGCTCGAAGCGAAAGCGATTGAGGAACAGCCCGCCCGTGCCTGCGCGCCCGAAGAAGACCCCGAAGCTCCAGAGGATGAGCTGCTCGCCCGGGGCCGGCTCGAGCGTGTACAGCGTGCTGCCCTCGACGCCCGCAGGCGGCCGGGTGCGCTCGAAACCCAGGGCCAGCAGCAGGTTGCCCTCCGGGCGGCGCACATCGCAGCCCCAGTACCAGCACTGCTGGGTCAGCAGCTTCGTACCCCGGCTCACCAGCCGCTCAGGGAAGCGCCAGGTGATGTCGGGCACGGGTTTGCGGGTTGCGTGTGGCTTTATCGAAAGCACTGATCGTCGCTATCGGCTATCGGCTACGGCTCGACCCAGAGCGATCGCGCCCGCGGGCCGCGGTCGCTGGCCTCCACCAGCAGGCGCACCCGGTCACCCTCGCGCACGCCCGCGTCGCGGAAGAGGCTGTGGTGGACATAGACATCGAAGCCGTCAGGCTCGACCCGGGCGAAGAGGAAGCGCCCGGCAGGATCGATGCGCAGCACCCGCGCCGACACCGGGTCGCTCGGTATCTGCCCGATGTGTGGCTTGCGTGGGGCACGGCGAGGCGCACCGGACTCGTCGCTGCCGGCGACGGTGGACGCTACGACGCCCGCACCGGTCACATCGTGGGGGCACGGGCCGGCTGGAAGCGGGTCGCCGTGCTTGCGGGCGCGGCGCTGAGCGGGACAGCGGGTCGGCTCATTGATGAACCCTTTGCTCGCGTAGAACGCTTGCTCCCCTGCGGTGAAGATGAAGCGGCCCCCACACTCCCGGCAGACGATCTCTTTGTCAGCGTAGCTCATCGCTGGCTCCAGCGTTCTTGAAGTTGATCAGGGCACAGGGGTCAGGCTGAGGCATCAGAATGCCTTGCGTAACCCCAAACCGGTACGCATCGACCGATACGGTCTTCGACAAGGTTCACAGGCGCTTTACGGTTCGCAGCGTTCCGCCTCCCGCCCTGCCTCCCCCGTGGGGAAGAAGAGCCCGATTCCCGCTCCCGGCGGGGGCAGGTGAGTGAGGGGACGGGGCGGCACGAGCCGTAACATAAAGCATAGCCCTTCTGAAACCTTGTCTCAGTGATAATGATTGATGGAATCCTCGTCCTCCTCGTCCTCCTTGTCGTCAGGCAGAAGCATCCAGTCGCCAAAGGGGTCGTCGAAGGCGGCCCAGCCCTCCGGCCCCAGCTCCATCTCAGCGTCGGTGAGCAAGCAGGCGTCAAGGCGCGCCCGCAGGTCGGCCTCGTCCATATCCTGCCCGATCAGCACAAGCTCCTGGCGCCGGTCGCCCCGGTCAGGGTGCCAGACATTGACCAGCAGAGCCGCATCCGCCGGGTCGTCGGGCACAGACTCCTCGGGCAACGATGCCCACGACCAGCAGGTCCTCCCTGAGCGTGCAGCAGATGCAGCCGTTGCTCATCTCGACCAGACGCTCCTCGGTACGACTGAGGGCCGCCTCACCGCTGCGCACCAGCCTGGCATCGATGTTGACTTCGCTCATGTCGTTGACAATGACCGCCACGCGCAGCCCCTCGCGGTTGGCGAGCACGTGGTTGAGCAGGGTGGTCTTGCCCGCTCCCAGGAAACCTGAAAGCACCGTCACGGGGAGCCGGCGGGTTGCGGTGAGGCTTTGCGTCATCGTTCACATCTTTTTGCAATCAGCCGTCCGTGCGGCCGCGCCGCACAACGCCCGAATGAACATCTTCCTGGGAGGACTGCGCCCTCCCGCACCCT
>JBDNDG010000296.1:0-5878 GCA_046719255.1 Chloroflexaceae bacterium | reverse complement strand
GCGATCGGGGTGGCCGAACCGGTTTCCGTGCTGGTGAATACGTTCGGCACCGGCGTGATCTCCGACGAGCGGATCATGACGCTGGTGCGCGAGTTGTTCCCGCTGACGCCCAAGGCCATCATGGACCACCTGCGGTTGCGCCGCCCGCTCTACCGGGCGACCGCGGCGTTTGGACACTTTGGCCGCACCGAGGATACGTTTACCTGGGAGCAGACCGGCAAAGCCGCCGAGTTGCGCCGGGAAGCCGGCGTGGAAGCAGCGGCGCGCTGACGCGGAGGAGACAAGCAAACTATGGCGACGGAAACAACCGTGCAACTCGCCGGCGACGTCAAGGACTTGGCGCTGACCGGTCAGGGGAAGAAGCGCATCGAGTGGGCGTTCCAGTCGATGCCGGTGCTGCAAACCATTCGCAAGCAGTTCATCAAGAACCAGCCGCTGAAGGGAGTGCGGGTGTCGGCGTGTCTGCATGTGACCACCGAAACCGCCAACCTCATGATCACCCTGCGGGACGGTGGCGCGAACGTGGTGCTCTGCGCCTCCAACCCGCTCTCCACGCAGGACGATGTGGCGGCGGCGCTCGTGAAGGAATACGGCATTCCCACCTTCGCGATCAAGGGCGAGAACAACGAACAGTATTACTCCCACATCACGGCGGCGGTGAATCATGCGCCCCAGATCACCATGGATGACGGCGCCGATCTGGTTCATATGCTGCACACGCAGCGCACGGACCTGGCGGCGCAGGTGCTGGGCGGCACCGAGGAGACCACCACGGGCGTCATCCGCCTCCGCGCCATGGCCAAGGAAGGCGTGCTGCGGTATCCGATCATCGCCGTCAACGACGCGCTGACCAAGCACCTGTTCGACAACCGCTACGGCACCGGCCAGAGCACCCTCGACGGCCTGATCCGCGCGACCAATATCCTGCTGGCCGGTAAGACCTTCGTCGTAGCCGGCTATGGCTGGTGCTCCCGCGGGATCGCCGAGCGCGCCCGGGGCCTGGGCGCCAATGTGATCGTCACTGAGATCGATCCCGTCAAGGCGCTCGAAGCCGTGATGGACGGTTTCCGGGTCATGCCGATGGAGCAGGCCGCTCCGATGGCTGACTTCATCGTGACCGCGACCGGCAATAAGCACGTGATCGACTCGAATACCTTTGCCGTGCTGAAGAACGGCGCGGTGATCGCCAACAGCGGGCACTTCAATGTCGAGATCAACATCCCCGCCCTCGAAGCCCTCAGCGTAGACAAACGGCAACCCCGCCCCTTCGTTGATCAGTACGTGCTGAAGGATGGCCGGACCATCAACCTCCTCGGCGAAGGTCGCCTGATCAACCTGGCCAGCGCCGAGGGCCACCCCAGCGCGGTGATGGACATGAGCTTCGCTAACCAGGCCCTCGCCAGCGAGTACCTGCTCAAGAACCAGGGCCAACTTCCTGTCGGCGTCCACGCCCTGCCCAGGGATCTGGACCGCGAGATTGCCGCCCTTAAGCTCCGCGCTATGGGCGTAACCATTGACGTGCTGACCCCCGAACAGGAGGCTTATCTCCGGAGCTGGCAGGAGGGAACCTAGGGTGATTGCAGCTTGCAGATTTGCGATTGGAGATCGGCGTAGCGGATCTGGATGTGGCCGACGTTGCGCCGATGCCCGAACAGGTCCCCTGCAATCGCACTGGAGCGCCGGTGGCGCATGCTCGCGGCCTCTGCGGTCGAGCGCCTTGAGCAGGCCGCAGGCCGTACGACGTGCCCGTGTTGGGCCTATCCGCACTTCGATACGCGCCTCCGCCTCGCTCCGGCGTGACAGCGGCGCATATTTGCAATACGCTACCCGCTGTGGCGGCGCGACAGGCGCGCCGTGCCCCTGCCCGCGGGGAGGGTTTGGGAGAGCCTCGCCCTCCTGGCATGTGCAACCTGATGGTGCGCGGCACAGCTGCATAAGTGTCTGACGAACGAAGGAAGAGGACTATGGCCAACACCTTCATGACCTCGCCCCGCTTCTACTTCACCAGTGAAAGCGTGAGTAGCGGGCACCCCGACAAGATGTGCGATCAGATCAGCGACGCCATCCTCGACGCGTTCCTGAGCCACGATCCGCGCGCCCGCGTGGCCTGCGAGACCGCCACCACCACGGGTTTGATTGTGGTGCTCGGCGAGATCACCTACGAGAAGGGCTACATTCCGATCGAGGAGATTGTGCGCCGCACGGTGAAAGAGATCGGCTACACCAGCGCCGACTACGGTTTCGACGCCGACACCTGCGGCGTGCTGGTCGCCATCCACGGCCAATCGCCTGACATTGCGATGGGCGTGGATAAGGCCCTGGAAGCCAAAACCGGCGAGATGACCGAGGCCGAGGTGGAGGCGGTCGGCGCGGGCGATCAGGGTATGATGTTCGGTTTTGCCTGCAACGAAACCCCTGAGTTGATGCCGGCCTCGATCGCCCTGGCCCACCGCCTGATCCGCCGCATTGAGAAAGTACGGCACAGCGGCGTTCTGACCTACCTGCGCCCTGACGCCAAGAGCCAGGTCACCGTTGAGTACAGCTACGGCAAACCGGTGCGGGTGGATACGGTCCTGATCAGCACCCAGCACGCCCCCGAGGTATCCCAGGAGCAGATCCGCACCGATGTGATCGAGCACGTGATCAAGGCCGAGGTGCCGCCGGAGTGGTTCGATAGCCAGACGAAAATCTTCGTGAATCCCACCGGTCGTTTCGTCGTCGGCGGCCCGATGGGCGACACCGGGCTGACCGGGCGCAAGATCGTCGTGGATACGTATGGCGGCGTCGCCCGCCACGGCGGTGGAGCCTTCAGTGGCAAGGACCCGAGCAAGGTGGACCGCAGCGCTGCCTACGCCTGCCGCTGGGTCGCCAAGAACATCGTCGCCGCCGGGCTTGCCGACCGCGTGGAGTTGCAGGTGAGCTACGCCATCGGCGTGGCACGCCCCCTCTCGTTGAGCGTGGAGACCTTTGGCACCGGCCGCGTGGCCGATGAGGTGATCCTCAAGGCCGTCACCGAGGTCTTCGACCTGCGCCCGGGGGCGATTATTCGCGACCTGGATCTGCGCCGGCCCATTTACCGCCAGACGGCCGCCGGCGGTCACTTCGGGCGCACCGATATTGACCTGCCCTGGGAACGGACCGACAAGGTCGAGGCCCTGCGCCAGGCAGCAGGTCTGTAACGGGCATACCTTCTGCCTGCGAGCGCTCGCACGTCGGTAGCGTCTTCGCACGGCCCGCCGTAGCGCACCCTGAGCAGGCCACGGGCCGTAGCGAAGGGTGCGTTACGTGGCCATCTGCGCCCCTCGCGACGCGCCTCCTCCGCTCCGCGCAGGACGGGCTCCGGCGCCCCGCGGGGCGCTGAAAGCGGTGAAGATGGGTCATACGCTACCGGCGCTCTGGGAGCGCCGGGCTTTCCCGCTTGAACGAACATGTGGGAGGGCTGCGCCCTCCCACTCCCCTTTCACGGACAGATTCTTCGGGCCGCGGCTTCTTGCGGCAGCCATGGCTTCCTGATACGCTCTGCAAACAACGCTATCCCTGAAAACTCCCTTTCCCACGCGCGGGAGAGGGGCGACCAGAGCCACGCGCGAGGGCGTTCCAATGCGCTACGAGCCGTATTGGCTCGCCTATGCTATCCACCCGTAAGCCCTCATCGGGAATGGGGGGCGAGGGGGCCTACAGCCCCCGGGTACGCACGAGCCCGCCGACGATGAAGAGTTGCACGAGGGCCAGGCCAGGGTCGTGATGGGCGGTCGAGCCGGCGCGGGTCTGGCCGATCTGCTCCAGCGGCACGCGCGTCGTACCGGGCAGGTGGCTCCAGACCAGATCGGCCACCTCTGCGGCCGTGGCGGGAGAGAGTGTGGACTCGATGGTGATCCGGTCGCCCTCGCGCCCATCTTCATCAGTAATGTCACGCTCGATACGCAGGGCCGGGTAGGTAGCCCCGGCCAGATCGGCGCAAATGGGGTCGAGCGGGTGCAGATCCACGCCGTGGCGGATGATCAGTTCTGTATCAAGCGCGCCTGCCCGACCAGTTGCCGCAGGGCGCACACGCAGCACCGTGGTAGCCAGGGGGCGCTGACGGTGGATGAAACGGGCTGCGTCGCGCTCGCGGACCGGTTCGAGGGCCACCACCTCAGCAGGACTGTACCCGCGCTCGCGCACATCGCGCTCCAGGCGCCAGGCGCGCCGCAAGGTCTCGTCTGGATCGAGGTAGATCGTCAGATCAAAGAGATCCGTGATGTTCGGCGGCGTCAGGGTCAGCATGCCATAGGCGATCACCAGACCAGTGGCGACAACCAGTTCGGGATCGCGCAGCAAGCCAGTGCGGTGATCGTAGACGGGTTTGCTGATCTGCCCGCCGGCCCGCAGCACCCGGAGATGCTCCACCAGCAACTCCAGGTCGTTTGCCTGCGGATCGGCGCCGGTCAGGCGGCGCGCGTTGCGCTCCTCGCGCGAGTAGCGCTGGTAGTCGTCAAGGCAGACCGGGGTGACGCCGTTGTGGCCCAGGATACGTACCACACCCCGTACCAGCGTCGTCTTACCCGAGGCGCTGTCGCCTACCAGACCCAGCATCAATGGTCGTCTACTCTCCATGGCTTCACTTCGTCGTTTGCCTGGCTCACAGCGGGCACGGTCCAGCCTCGCCGCCCATCATTCCCATCCCGCGGGCATGGAAACCTCGCCCCTCGCCGACAGAGGGGGGCCAGAACGCCAGCTCCATAGCCTCCTCCACGCGGCTTGTAGAGCCGTGGAGCAGAACATCAGACTATCAGGCGGGCCACACTCAGGTCCGCGAGCGCCAGTCGGCGAGGAACTGTTCGATACCCCGGTCGGTCAGCGGATGCCGCATGGCCTGCTGCAGCACCTTGAACGGGCAAGTAGCGATATCGGCACCGGCAAGGGCCGACTCGACGATATGGCGCGGGTGGCGGATCGAAGCCGAGAGGATCTTCGTCTTGATCTCCGGGTCCTGGCGGTAGATCTGGCTGATCTCGCGGATGAGTTGCATGCCGTCCACGCCCGTATCATCCACCCGACCCACGAAGGGGCTGATAATGAACGCGCCGGCGCGGGCAGCCATCAGAGCCTGCACCGCGTTGAAACACAGGGTCACATTGCAGCGGATGCCGCGACGGGCCAGTTGAGTGACCGCTTTCAATCCCTCGGTGGTACTGGGCACCTTGATAATGACGTTCGGATGCCAGGCAGCGTACTCAATGCCCTCCTGCACCATCCCGGCAGCATCGAGCGAGATCGTCTCGGCGCTGATGGGACCGTCCACCAGTTCGGCGATTTCGGTAATGGTCGCTTTGAAATCAGCGCCCTTCTCGCGGGCGATCAGGGTCGGATTGGTGGTCACACCGCTCAACACGCCCCAGGTGGCCGCCTCGCGGATCTCATCGAGGTTCGCCGTGTCCAGATAGAGCTGCATGCATCGCCTCCTCAAGTCACAGACTGGCCCGGGAACCGGTGGCATTATAGCATAGTGGCGTGAAGGCTGCTTTGCCCGGGGTCATTATGACGACATCGCCCTTCTGGCGGGAGGGTTTGGGTGGGCTACGTCCTCCGGGGCTACTCCCGACGCAAGGGGAACAGGGAGACCGGGTTTCCTCGGCGATGCGGCGCGATCCCGGGGCGCACGAGGGCGGCCCCGGAGCATCGGGTGATGCCCCGCGGGCACAACATCGAGGGCCGAAGCATTCTCCCGTGGCGCGCGGCGGGAACGCATGCCCCCGTGAGGCCAACGATTCGGCCTTACCCCGCCCCGCGACGCCGGGGCGCCGCGGGGCGGCGGGCGGTCCCACGGGCGCCACGGGGGTTAAAGTGATAACTGCTTTCTTTGAAAAAGGCATAGGGAAATAACAATTCAAGATCG
>JBDNDG010000295.1:0-5898 GCA_046719255.1 Chloroflexaceae bacterium | reverse complement strand
CCCCTCCCAACTTCCCCCCGGGGGGAGAGGCGTCCCGTTCCCTCCCGATGGGGGAGGGCTGGAGAGGGGGAAAGGAGCTACCCGCAAACTCTGTTCAGAGACCACTACATGCCCCTATGAAAATCGCCATTTTCACCGAGACCTTTCTGCCCAAGATTGACGGCGTCGTGACGGTTCTGTGTCAGGCCCTGGAACGCCTGCACGAGAAGGGTCATCAGGTGTTGCTCTTCGGGCCGCCGGGGGGGCCGAAGGAGTATGCCGGGGCCGAGATCGTCGGGGTGGGGGGGCCACCGCTGCCCTTCTACCCGGAGCTGCGTATCAACATCCCCCGGCGCTTCGTCTGGGAACGGGTACGTAGCTTCCAGCCCGACCTGGTGCATATTGTGGCCCCATTTTTCCTGGGACCGTTCGGCCTCTCGTATGCGCGACGCCTGAATGTGCCGATCCTGGCCTCTTTCCACACCCACGTGCCCCGCTACGTGCGGCACTACGGCGGCGCATTCATCGAGCCGGTCGTCTGGTCATACCTGCGCGCGCTGCACAATCAGGCCCATCTGAACCTCTGCCCCAGCACCGAAACGCTCAAGGACTTGCGGCGGCACGGCTTCGAGCGGGTGCGCTGGTGGAAGCGTGGTATTGACACGCAACGCTTCAGCCCCGGCCCGCGTGACCCTGCGGTGCGCGCTCGGCTCAGCGGCGGGCGACCCGACGAGTTGCTGGTGCTGTACGTGGGCCGGCTCTCACCCGAAAAACGGTTGGAGACGATCCGCGACCCGCTGTTCAGCGTGCCGGGTGTGCGTCTGGCCATGGTTGGCGGCGGCCCCAGCGAGGAGCAACTCAAGCGGCATTTCCGCGGCACTCCAACCACGTTCCCTGGCTATTTGCGCGGCAACGATCTGATAGCGGCCTACCGGGCCGCCGATGTCTTTCTCTTTCCTTCGACTACGGAGACATTCGGCCTGGTGGCCCTGGAAGCGATGGCCTGTGGCGTGCCGGTGATCGCTGCCAACACCGGCGGCGTGCTCGATATTATTACCGATGGGGAGAACGGGTTGCTCTTCGACCCGGAGCGCCCGGAGCAGATCGGCGCCCTGGTGCGGCGCCTGAAGGAGAACCCGGATCTGCAGCATGGGCTGGCCGAGCGCGGTGTGTTGCACGCCCGTGGGCGCTCCTGGCAGGCAACGATGGACCAGTTGATTGATTATTACCGCCTGGCAACACGGGTTTTTCAGTGCTTGCAGGCGCGACGCCGGCGCCTGGCGGGAGCCGGGTAGATCACGACAGCGCTCCGGGTTCGCCCGAGGGTTTTCCCGGGCGGGCTGTCTCCTGCCAATTCCGTGCAGGAGCGTGGGACAGACTCGGAACCGGCGCCTCTGCGCGCCGGCCCGCCCCGGCCAACCCCTCCCCGGGTAGGGGCATGGGGAACCCCGGGTTCCCCATGCCCCTCGCGTGAGGCGGGGCAGGGTTGCCCCCTGCCAGCCTCTACCCTCGCGCGGAGCCTGGAGACCATCGGGTCCCCCATCGTCAAACACTTCCGCAGAGATGGGGCAACGCTAATCAGCCGTCGCCTCGCGTTCGACGGGGCGGGCGCCCGTCTCGCGCCAGTTCACGTTGGGCAGGATCAGATGCGGCTTGATGTTGTGGCGATAGCGCTGCACCACGTGGATAACCGACTCGAGCAGCGTATCGCTGAGATAGTGGGGTTGCAGGCCGAGGCTGAGCAGGCTGGTGTTGACAGCGTTGTAGTAGTGCACCTCTTTCTCGACCCGGGGGTTGGGGAGATGATGGATGTCCACCTCCAGCCCCAGTTCGCGTCCGGTCGTTTGCACAGCCTGGGCCAGTTGCAACACGCTGAACTGCTCGGTGAACTGGTTGAAGACCCGAAACTCGCCAGGAGCGGCGGGGTTGAGCATCGCCAGTTCGACGCATGCCAGGGTATCGCGGATGTCGAGGAAGCCCCGGGTCTGCCCGCCCTCGCCATAGACCGTGAGCGGCACACCCACGACCGCCTGTACCAGGAAGCGGTTGAGCACGGTGCCAAACACCGCGTCGTAGTCGAAGCGCGTGCGCAGCCGCTCATCAATCAGAATCTCCTCGGTATCCACACCGTAGACGACGCCCTGGTTGAGATCGGTGGCACGGAGGCCCCAGATCCGGCAGGCGAAATGGATATTGACGCTGTCGTGGACCTTTGAGGCGTGGTACCACGAACCAGGCATCTTCGGGTAGGGCAGCGTATCGGTGCGGCCCTTGTGGGTTATGGTAATATAGCCCTCTTCGATGTCAATATTGGGCGTGCCATACTCGCCCATCGTGCCGAGCTTGATCAGGTGACAATCGGGCGCGTACTCGGCAATCGCGTAGAGCACATTGAGCGTGCCCGCGACATTGTTCACCTGCGTGTAGACAGCGTGGCGACGGTCGATCATCGAATACGGGGCGGCACGTTGCTCGCCGTAGTGCACGATCGCCTCAGGCTGGAACTCCTGCACCACCGGTCCGAAAAAGGTGTAGTCACAGATGTCGCCGATGTGAGCGGCGATCTTCCGGCCGGTCAGCGCCTCCCACAGACCGACCCGCTCCTGGAGCGAAGCGATCGGTACGAGGCTCTCAGCTCCGAGTTCATTGTCGTAGCCGCGGCGGGCCATATTGTCCACCACCGCTACATCGTGACCGCGCGCCGACAGGTGCATCGCGGTAGGCCACCCCAGGTAACCATCACCGCCAAGGATCAGCACACGCATCGAAGATTCTCCTCTGCTTTTCCGCGCGAGTTGTCAGCGAGGCGCTCTCGCCTTCGCCAGCGCGTGGACGCGGCTGCCCACGAGCGCGCCTATGATACTGGTTCACGTGCTACCGCGCAAGTTGGCAGGGAGAAACCCCAGGGCCGAAGCATGCGCCCCCACCGCCCCCTATCCGCACCGCGGCGCGTGTGCGCATGCTTCGACCCTACGGTGGACCCCGGGGGCCGGTTATGGTGCCGCGTGGCGGGGCCGGGCCCCCGGACGCCCCAACACCCCCCGGGGCCCGCGCGCGGTCGCCCGGGGGCGCGGCCGACCGGGGCGCGCAGGCCGAAGCGAATGCTTCGGCCTACGGACCCCGCTTCTGCCAGTAGCGCGCCAGCCCACGCCAGCTCAGGGCCAGGTCGCCCGTCTGCTGGGCCAGCACGGCCCGTTCAGGCGCGCTGAGACTGGCAACCTCGGCAGCGCCGAGGGCCTCGATCGCAGCGATCTGCTCAGCCTCGGCGCGCCCGCGGCGCAGCCCATCGCGGACCAGCTCGGCCCAGTGCAGCAGCCGTTCGCGGAAGTCGGCCAGGTGGAACGCCACGTCGTTGAAGGCGCCGAAGTGGGTCAGGCAGAGCCATTGCGGGGTCAGGGCGGCGATCGTATCGAGCGTTTGCAGCCAGGCCTCAACATCCACATCGGGGGGCGGCGTGGCCGGGCGAGTGAAGCGCCGGCCCGGCAGGCGCACGCCAGTGTTATCGCCCACGAATGCCGCGCCACTCTGCTCATCGAACCACACCAGATGGTGCTTGGCGTGCCCGGGGGCATCATAGGCCCGGAGCGTCCGCCCGCCGAGACGGAGCGTCTCGCCGCCCACCAGTGTCAGAATGGCCTCCGGCGGCACGGGGATGGTACGGCCCCAGAGGGTCTCCAGGCGATCGCCCCACAGCATACCGGCGCTACTCACCAGGCGAGAGGGATCAATCAGGTGCGGGGCGCCCCTCCCGTGAACGTGGACCTGGACGTGGGGGTTACGGGCGAGGATCATGCCGGTGGCACCGGCGTGGTCGAGGTGGATGTGGGTCAGCACCACATGGCGGATGTCTTCCAGGTTCAGGCCATGGGCCTGGAGCCCGGCCTCGAGGCTGGGCAGCGTGCCTGCCGGCCCCGGGTCCACCAGAGCAGGCTCATCGCCCAGAAGTACGAAACTTGCCACCACATGGGCGCGGCCCATATGGTGTGTGTCAATGACGGCCACGCCGTCGGGGTGGTGTAAGGGTTCCATGGCCGCTATGATACCATGCATACGGTTCGGAGATACACAGGGGGAAACCGGGGTTCCCCGCGCCCCTGCCCTCCGGGGCGGCAAGCCCCCGGTCCCGCCCGGAAGGCGGGGAACCACCAGGCGCGCAGGAAACGATCTTTCGCGTCGTTCAGGAGGCGCTCTCGAACACGGCGCGCCACGCCCGCAAGCCCCCGGTCCCGCCCGGAAGGCGGGGAAACCGGGGTTCCCCGCGCCCCTGCCCTCCGGGGCAGCAAGCCCCCCGCCCCGGGCTTTTACGGGTAGCGTTTTTTGGCCACGGCCTCTCCTCCTCACCTCCCGGCCCCCCTCTCCCTGACCGGGAGAGAGAGAGTGCTGGGAAGCCACATCGTGGACTCCCCCTCTCCCCTGGCGGGCAGGCTACACATTACCCACAACCTGGCCGATGGCTTCCTGATGCGGTAAAACGCAGACACTTTTTTGCCCCCGACGTGAGGGGACACCCGAGGCCGGGGCTTTTTACCGCATTGAGACGCGCTCCACAAAACTCGATTTCATGACGCAGTGCAACATGCGGGTAATGCACGGCCCTTAGCGGGAGAGGGGGTTGGGGGATAAGGACTCGCTGCAGCCATGGCTTCCTGATGCGCTCCGCAAAAAACGCTATCCCTGAAAGTCGCCCCGGGAGGGATTGGAAGGGCGCAGCCGCAGGGAGGATTGAGGTGAACACAGTGGCGCCGGGGTTCCTCTCGCCCCGGGCCGGGGCAGGCTTTCACTCATCGCGCTGCTCGTCGAGCGCGGGTTCGCGGCGGGGGCTGGCAGCGCGACCCGAGCGGGTCTGCCACTCGCTGAGCAGTGCCCGGGCCTGATCATCGCTCAGGCCGCTGCTGTCAACCCCGAAGCGGCGAATCAGCTCCGCATCCAGGTCGAGGGCACGCGAATGGGCCAGCCGCGCCAGGGCCTGCACCTGTTTCTCGGTCGCCGGGGGCGCGCCGTCGCGAACTGCCCGCGCCTCTTCGACGGCGCGGGCGCGCGCCTCGACCGTGTAGCGGACGCGCTCTTCGGCCAGTTTCTTCAGCCCGTCAATGAAGGCCGAGGCCTGGCCCTTGGTCATCGTCACCAGGTCCACGCCATGCTCGCCGGCGAAGGCGGTCAACTGGTCGCTCGTCCAGTTCAACTGATCCTGGAGCGTGGCGATGTAGTTGCGCTGCTTCTCGCTGGCAGGCGCGTCGGGATCGCGCACCATGATCGCCGGGTGCGGGGCCTGGGCCTCGCGCACGGCGGCGATCTGCTGCTCGATCGCTTCGCGCTGCGCGCGGTAGATGCGCCAGCCCAGGTCAACGGCCTGCTGCACGTCCTCATCGCTGGCACCAATCGGCAGGGTGATCGTTTCTTCAAGCGTAATATAATCTTCGCCAAGGCGTACAGCCGCGCGATAGGTCCGCGTGACCGTGCGCTCGTCGCCACGGGGAGTGGCCATAGGTGCGCTCCTTGCGGGGCGCCGCTGAGGGCGTCCCTGCTGGTACTGTGCTCCAATGCTCCGTATCTGCTCGCGCCTACCGTTCGGAAATGCGGTAACCCCTTCCTGAAAATTATGGGGAAATCAGGTTTCCCCGGGCCCCCACCCACCGGAGCGGCAAGCCCCCCGCCCCGCCTGGAAGGTGGGGAAACCGGGTTTCTCCATCCCCCTGCCGGTGGGGGCGGCAAGCCCTCCCCACCGGCAGGGTTCGGGAGGGCTACGCCCTCCCAGATCGCTTTGCCTTCCTGTGGGATGCGGCTGCGCCGCATTGGCATCACTCGTCCGCCCTATTGTAGCACATGTGTGCGTATCTAACAAGAAGCAAACTAGAAGGGCATGATCCAGGGTCCGCCGCCGGGGGTGGGGCGCAGGGCGGCTACGCCGCCCCACGAGGG
>JBDNDG010000294.1:0-5949 GCA_046719255.1 Chloroflexaceae bacterium | reverse complement strand
AATAGGCCGTGCGCGGGAGGGTTTGGGAGGGCGCAGCCCTCCCAGGAAATCAGTTATTTCCGTTCTAGCGTTGTGCGGCACAGCCGCATGGACGGCTGATATGAATATGGGGAACCCGGGTTTCCCTACGTTTGGTCCGGGAAGGGCGAACGGCGAGCCGATCCTTGAGTGTATCGCGCGGGCGTAGAATAGGATGGCGTGAGGCGCCGGTGGGGTACGGTGCCTCTGTGGGTGTTCCTTCCATACGGCTGCGCCGCAGCCTGCCAGGAGGAAAACAGATTTCTTTCCGGGAGGGCTACGCCCTCCCAAACCCTCCCGGTGCGGAGGGCGTGCCACCCCGGTATGCCGGGGGTTGGGGAAAGCCGGTTTCCCCATAGAGATCAGACACAGGGAGAGATCATGGATCGCATCCTCGTAACCGAAAAGATCGCCGCGGAGGGTCTGGAGGTACTGCGGCAGGCCGCCGAGGTGGACGTGCGCCTGGATCTCGATAAAGCTGCGCTGCTGGAGATCGTCGGCGGGTATGACGCCCTGGTGGTACGCTCGGCAACCAGGGTGACCGCCGAGGTCATTGATGCCGGCACGCGCCTGCGCGTCATCGGGCGGGCCGGCACCGGCGTGGACAACATTGATGTTGATGCCGCCACCCGCCGGGGCATCGTCGTGGTCAATGCGCCCGCGTCTAACAATGTGGCCGTGGCCGAACTGACGATTGGCCTGTTGATTGGCCTGGCCCGCTCCATCCCCCAGGCTCATGTGTCATTGCAGAGCGGTAAGTGGGAGCGCAACAGGTTCGTGGGCTGGGAAGTGCGTGGCAAAACCCTTGGTCTGGTGGGCCTGGGGCGCATCGGCTCCGAGGTGGCGGTACGTGCCCGGGCCATGGCCATGCACGTGCTGGCCTACGACCCGGTGGTTTCGCTCGACCGCGCCACGCAACTCGGTGTCGAACTGGTGACCATGGAAGAACTGCTCCAGCGCAGCGATGTGGTCTCGCTCCATGTGCCTCTGGTCGAGAGCACCCGGCAACTCATTGACGCCGCTCGCCTGGCCCAGATGAAGCGCGGCGCCTATCTGATCAATGCCAGCCGCGGTGGGGTGGTGGACGAGCAGGCCCTCCTGGCCGCCATCGACTCCGGTCACCTCGCCGGCGCGGCCCTCGATGTCTTCAGCCAGGAGCCACCCCCCGCCGATGCGCCGATTATCCACCATCCGAAGATCATCACCGTGCCGCATATCGGCGCCAGTACGGCCGAGGCGCAAACCTCCGCCGGTACCGAAATGGCCGAGGGCGTGGTTACGGCGCTCAGCGGCGCCACGCCGCGCTATGCGGTTAACGCGCCCTTCGTCGCCCCCGAGGCCTGGAGTGTGCTGCAACCCTATCTCAGCCTGGCTCGCCAGATGGGCCGGCTGATCAACCAGTTGATCCATAGCCCGGTGCGTGGCTACAATCTGGAGTTGCGCGGTGAACTGGCCGATGTGGATACTCAGCCGGTTCGGCTGGCTGTCATCCAGGGTCTGCTGGAAGCGGTCAGTGTCGAGCGGGTCACTCCGGTCAATGCGCCGTTGATCGCCCGCGAACGGGGGATGCGCGTCACCGAGCGCACCGACCCCGACGCCGAGAGCTACACCGGCCTGCTGGTGGTGCGGGTCGAGGCCACCGATGGCGAACACCTCTTCTGGGGCACCGTGCTGCGCGGCGAACCGCATATCGTCCGCGCCGATGGCTACTTTGTTGATTTCATCCCCCAGGGGTCGCTGCTCTTCACCTACCACCGCGACCGCCCGGGCATGATCGGGCGCGTCGGCACCATCCTCGGCGGCGCCGATGTCAACATCTCGGGTATGTACGTCGGGCGCCTTGCGCCCCGTGAGCATGCCATGATGGTCCTGACCCTCGATGAGCCTGCCTCCGATGAGGTGCTGGCGCAGATTCGCGCCCTGGAGGGGATCGAGCAGGCCTACAGCGTCAATCTGTGAGCCTGTGCGCTCAGTGCAGGGGCAACCACGCAAGCCCGGGAGCGAGGGCAGCCTGCCCTCGCTCCCGGGAGAAGGGTGAACATACACGCCAGCCTGAGGTACACCTGGCCCGCGCACGAGAGGGTTGAGGAGGGCCGCGCCCTCCTCAATCTGTTGCTGCCCATCCTCAGGGTAATTCCCAGATCACAAAGTTGTCCAGCCAGACCTCCACCCCTCCGTCAGGGGCGTAAGAGTCGGTCGCCAGGCCGACCTTGCCACCGGCAAGGGCCGTGTCGTCCACGCGGGTGAGGGGCGCGTCGTTCAGCGCGAGGTAGATGGCGGCCCCCTGACGCAACACCTGCAGCCGGTTCATAGCGTCGGGGCGAATGTCCCCCGTGGGGTCGCCTTCGACCAGGAGCAGTGGCTCGCCTGCGGGGGAGACGCGGTAGAGGCGGTAGTAGTTCTTGAAGAGTTCGAACTTGTAGAACCCGGCATCGCGCGTCTGCGCGAACACCAGGCCGCAACTGCCATCGAGGTCGCCCTGGTGGATCTGGCAATCAACCGCGGCGCTAAAATTCGTTACTGCGCGTAGTTCGTAGAGTTCATACGACGAGCCTTTGCCGGCCCAGCGCACCTTGAAGACCCCATCCTCGATGGTGTTGGTCTCGATTTCCTGGAAGACGCCGGTGAACCAGGCGTTGCGGTTGTCGTCGAACGGCTCGCGGAAGACTTCGCTGGCGCCGCCGATCAGCGTGGCCATCTCGGCTGCCACCACCGCCCGCGCCGTGGCGGTGACGGCGCGCTCGACGTCGCCCGGCGCCGCAATCGCCGACGGTGTTGTGCCGCGCGACGCCGGGGGTGCGGTGGGCGCCGGGGTAGGCAGCGACGTGGGTGTGCCGGGGCCGGACGCGGCGGCGCAGCCGGCAATGAGCAGCGCCGCCGCCAGCAGGGCAAGAGTCGTGTGAAGCTGCGCTCGCATTATCCCGAGTCGCGCCCACTGGCCGTTCCGGCTGCAGGCGCGCCGCGGACAGCCGTAACGGCCAGGGCGCCATCGCTGGTGCGGAGTTCCAGCCGTTCGCCTTCAATAGTGTACGTCGTAACCGTGGCCAGCGCCTCCAGGAAGCGGGCCTCCTGTTCCATCGCCCCGGCCGGCTCGGTACAGAGCTTTCGGGTGCTCGCTATCTGGCCGATACGCAGGCTCTGGTCAGAGACCTCGTACGACGTCATATAGTTATTGCATCCGGCGGATCCGCTGAGCTGGCCGTCGTCGCCGAAGAACGCCGTGAGCGTCGTTCCGTCCAGTACACTGACAACCGCCTGCTTCCCGTTGTTGTAGCTGGTCACCGTCCAGGTAGTACCGGTCAGCGCGCGGTTCTGCTCGGCGAAGATGGCCAGAACGGCCCCGCTGCTATCCAGCAACGTAAGCTGCTGGTCGGCGATCGTGAAACTGGCCGTCTGCTTCAGCGCTTCGACGTAGGCGGTCGCCTGCTGCATAATCGGCTCAGGGCAGGCCATCATAGTGCTGGCGATCGTATCGTTAAAGCTCATGCGTTCACCGTTTACCTGGTACGGCCCGCGGTACCGGTTGCACCCGTCGGTGCCGTAAAAGGCATCCACGTCGAAGTTCAAGGTGACCTGAGTGCCCGGCGCAGGCGGTGCGCCGTTCAGGCTTTTCAGCAGCCAGCTCGTGCCACTGAGCGGAGAACCT
The DNA here is from genome assembly GCA_046719255.1 of Chloroflexaceae bacterium. Classification (GTDB taxonomy): domain Bacteria; phylum Chloroflexota; class Chloroflexia; order Chloroflexales; family Chloroflexaceae; genus JACAEO01. Next base: position 2,285 of record JBDNDG010000294.1, on the reverse strand, counting down.
GTTCCCTGTGTTGCCATTGTTCCCACCGTGCATGCAGCCAGAGCGATGGTGGTTACCATCGCCAGGGCGACCGAAATGATGCGCGATCTCATGAACTTGCTCCCTGCGAGCCGGCCCGGTGACCGGCTCGAAGCGTATACGTAGCATACACCATGCGGACGCGCCGGGAACGCAAAAAGTTCCACTGAGTTCACCGCGGGCCCGGGTGGCTGCGCCGCACAACCCCCACCGGCAGGGGTATGGGGAAACCCGGTTTCCCCAGATATTTACATCAGCGGTCGATGCGGCTGCGCCGCACAACCCCCACCGGCAGGGGTATGGGGAAACCCGGTTTCCCCAGATATTTACATCAGCCTCGCGCCCACGATTGACAGGGCAAAACAAATGTCCTATCCTTCCCCCAGAGCAACGATCCTGGAAAGGAGACCGAGATGGGACTGGACCTGGCGGCGCTGAGCAGGCAGGTCCGCGAGTTGAGTGGCGCAGCGGTGCAGAGTGCCGCCAGTGCTGCGGAACGGGCGGCGCTGGCTCTGGGACGCTATCTGGAGGCTGCGGGTGAGGAGCACCACTGGGCGCAGGCGGTTGACCTGAGTCGCGAGACGGCGAGCTGGCTGCTCGCCCGGCCGGTCGAGCGCCTCGACACCGTGCGCGATCTTCCGCCCTGTCCCTCGGCCTATGCCGTGGTGGCCACCGATGGCTCCCAGATCGATCTCGATCGCCATGGCAGTGTGGCCTGCTACCTGATCAACATCGGTCACGTCTTCATCCGCTACGGCCAGCGCCCGACGGCGCGTCTCGGTTCGAGGCCCGCCCTTTACTACCGTGAGGAGGACCTCTACGTGAGCGATGGCGCCCGCCGCGTGCTCATCGAGGGCAATTATCTGAGCGCCCGTCGCGATGTCGAGGAGGGTCTGGCGCTGGCCGAACTCGCCATGACCTCCCTGGACGGCACGTTGCCCGCCCTGGCGCTGCAAGACGGCACCCTCGTGCGCTGGACGCTCGCCGGCGCAGAGAGCTTCGTGCAGGAACGCTTTCTGGGGCAGTATTTGAGCTACCTGGAGCGCATGCGGGCCCTCGGCGTCCCGACCGCGTCGTACATCAGCCGGCCTCGCTCGCCCGAGGTGGTCGGAACCATCCGGCTCATGTTCTGCCCGGATGTGGATGTGGCTGCCGGACGCGGCGCCCGCTGCAGCGAGTGTAGCGATGCGCGCGCCGGGCGCGAGCCGTCGTGCGCCCTCTGCCAGGGGCTGGTTGATGCCGATGTGGTTGGCTCCCGCCTTGCCGAGGGCCAGCGTGGGCCATTGTTCGTCTCCATGAGCACCATCAACATCGAACGCTATGGCCCCCATTGCATCCACTTCTTTCACCTGCGTGTCGGACGCGAGGTGTGCCGGGTTGAAATCCCCCGGTGGGTGGCATCGGTGCCCGAACAGGTTGATCTGGTGCACAGCCTGGTGTACGATCAGTGCCTTCGCGGCGGAGGTTACCCCGTGGCTCTGGCGCGCGCACACGAGCAGGCGGTGATCCGCGCGGCCGACCGGCGGGCTTTCGAGCGCATGCTGGCCGGCAGCCTCGCCCGCGCCGAAGCCGGCGGCTCCATTTCCGCCAAGCGGGAGAGTAAGGAGTTTAGCCGGTTATGAGGTGAACCCGGGGGCTGCGCCCTCCCAAACCCTCCCCTCAGGGAGGGCGTGGGCAAACCCGGTTTCCCCATATGTTCACATCAGCAGTACCGTAAGGGCGCCCGGAGCGCCCCCGGAGTGAGAAGCGATGACCACCCAGCGAATCGGCGAGATCATCGAGTCGTCAACCACGCGCTTTACCGCGGGCGCCTACCAGTTGCTGGCCGCCCCACCCTTCGGGGCGCTGGTGCGGGCAGTAACGCGGAGCGAGGGCCTGGCAGTCTACGGCCTGGTCTACGAGATCCGTACCGGCAGCCGCGAGCCGGGCGGACGCGCCGTGGTCCGTGGCCGTACCTACAGCGGGCGCGAGTTGTACGATGAGGAGATCTACATCGAGAACCCTGACCTGGCCGAGGTGTTGCAGACCGAGTTCTCAGCGCTCACTGTCGGTTTCGCCGAGCGTGACACGATCCACCAGTACCTCCCTCCGCAACCGCCGCCGGTGCACTACTCGGTCTACGCCTGCGATGCCGCCGAACTGGTGCGCTTCACCGCGCACAACGACTTCTTCCGCGCGGTGCTCTTCGCTACCCCTATCCCCGGCGACGAACTGCTCGCTGCGGCCATCCGCGCGGCTGCCCAGGCCCGCCCCGATCGCCGCCAACC
>JBDNDG010000293.1:0-5949 GCA_046719255.1 Chloroflexaceae bacterium | reverse complement strand
CGATCTCCCGCCCCAGGCCTCCGACGAAAAACACTGGCCCGAGTACGAGACGCACAAAGCCCCGTGGACGAAGATCTCCAGCTCCACGTCGGTAGCCGCGCGAATGCTGCGGATCTCGTCGAGCGACAACTCGCGGGCCAGCACGACCCGGCTCACCCCCAGCTCGCGGGCCAGCTCCACTCCCTCGGCGCTGGTGATCGACATCTGGGTAGAGCCGTGCACCTCCACCTCAGGGGCGACGGCGCGCACCAGTCGCGCCAGGCCCAGGTCCTGCACGATGAAAGCATCGGCACCAGCCCTGGCGATTGCCGCGGCCACACGGGCCGCTTCAGCCAGCTCGTGGTCGAAGGCCAGGGTATTGAAGGTGACGTAGCCCTTCACCCCGCGGACGTGCAGAGCGCGCAGGACCTCGGGCAACTCGGCGAGGGTAAAGCCCACCCTGGCGCGGGCCGAGAAGTGCTTGAGGCCGAAGTAGACCGCATCGGCACCGGCTTCAATTGCCGCGTGCAGTTGCGGCCAGTGCCCGGCGGGACTCATGATCTCGGGCTTGCGTGGAAGATGCGACATAGGCGGCGTAGAGGTGTGCTGATGTGAAAAGAGGGGAAACCGGGTTTCCCCATGCCCCTCCCTGAGGGGAGGGTGTGGGAGGGCGCAGCCCTCCCGGAGAATATTTTCGTTGGGGCCTTGTGCGCCCCGCGCATGGCACCTGACGTGAAAACAGGCCGTGCGCGGGAGGGTTGGAGGCATTTCCCCCTTCCCGGCTTCCCCCGCCGGGTGGAGGAGCCCGGTTCCGTGCCTCAGCGGCGGAGGGTTTGGGAGGGCGCGGCTCTCCCGGAAAACAACCCGCCGGGCGGGGAATACCGCCAGTGGGTGCTACCCGGGAACGACCCGGTTGATTGCTCAAAAACCATCAGCCAGACACCCTCGCGAGCGGGCAACCCCGGGTCCTGTACTTCTACACCTGTCATTGTAACAGACTCCCAAAGAAAAGAGATTGACAGGAAGACAGACGCGAGGACCGCTGCAACGTCCGCGTCCGGCGGTGGGATGTGGGGCAGCGACGGCGCAAAGGGCCACGATGAAAACAGCTTGTTTCGCCCCTTTGCATATCCTGCCTCTGTAGGGTATGATGTCACCACGCAGCATCCGAACCGAAGCGCCTCCAGCGATGAGCCGCATGCCGCCTGGATGCGCGCCGGGTCCGCGCCGGTTGTCGTGTGGCGGCACCGAATCACACGCTACCTGTCGTTCTGATGGAGGTTGCAGTCGCAACCAGAAAGCATTCGCGCCCACCCGACGTCTACCCACACGACAGGCGCACCCTCGTCCCAGGGAGGCAGAGCATGGCTACGCTGTATGTCGCGTCAACCGAGACGTTCGTCGGCAAAAGTGCCGTCTGTATCGGCTTATTGCGTCGCATGCAGCGCGATGGCTTCAGCGTCGGCTACATGAAGCCGGTGAGCGTCTCGGTCGCCGGTCCCTCCGGGGCAGCGATGGACCAGGACGCCGCCTTCATTCGCGAGACGCTGGCCATCAGTGAGCCGATCGAGCAGATCGTGCCGGTGCTGATCACCCCCAGCGTGGTCGAGGCGATCCTGCGCGGGCAGTATCCGAGCTACACGCGCATCCTGCGCGATGCCTACCTGAGCGTCTCGCGCAACAAAGACGTTGTGGTACTCGAAGGCACCAACACATGGTCGGAAGGTGCGCTGGTCGATCTTTCAGCCGATCAGGTTACCGATCTCCTTCAGGCTCCCGGCCTGCTGGTGACGCGCTACGACTCGACCTTGAGCGTGGATACGGTGCTCTCGGTGCAGCGGTACGTGGGCGAACGCCTGCTCGGGGTGTTGATCAACCAGGTGGAGGAGCCTCAGTTCGAGTTCGTGCGCAGCCGCGTGGTGCCGTTTCTGGAGCGTCGCGGCATCCCCGTCTTCGCCGTGCTGCCCCACGACCCGACCCTGGCGGGCGTTAGCATCGAGGAACTGCTGGTGCACCTGGGCGGCCAGTTGATCGGCCAGCGCGCGTGGTGCACCCGCGTCGCCGAATCCCTGATGATCGGCGCGATGAGCGCCGAGGCCAGTATGCCGTTCTTTCGCCGCCGCGGCAATAAGGTGGTGGTTACCGGCGGCGACCGCACCGATCTGCAACTGGCCGCGCTCAAGACCCATACCAGCGCCCTGGTGCTCACCGGCAACTTCCAGCCCGCTCCAGCGGTCGTCGATCGCGCGGGCGAACTACAGGTGCCGCTGATCGTCATTCCCGATGATACCCTGGCCGCCGTCGAACGCGCAGAACGTCTCTTTGGCCGCGTGCGCTTCCACGAGGAATCGAAGCTGCGCCGCTTCACCGAGTTGCTCGAGGCCAATTTCGATTATCCGCGGCTCTACGATGCCCTGGGCGTGCGGAGGTAGGGCCAGGGCATCGGCCTCCAACGGGCGCGGAGCAGCGGCGCCCTGGAACCGTTTCTTCTTCGACAACGCCGCTTCCCTTGTCGGGAGGCGCGGAGGGGTTGCCTCGCGCCGGAAAGGGGGTCGTTCTCGGCCTGCGGCCTCACAACCCCTGTCCTGGCCAGGCATCGTTGTCGCACTCACAGGCGAATATGTATGTCAGAACAGATCGGCCCACTGATCTTTGTCGAGAATCCCGACTACCCCTACCCCTTCGAGACGCCCCTGCCGCCCCGTTTCTGGATGAACGAGACCACCGGGCGCCTGGCCGATGCAGTCGAGACTTACCTGCGCAACGATGAACTGAGCGCGGAGCAGATGGAGATCCTGAAGATCTACCTGCGGCAGTACATCGAGCGGGCGGTTATCGCCGACACGGCTGACCGGCGCAGGCTCCTCGAACAGGTCGAGACGCTCCGGCGGGTGGGCGATGTCGAGCGTTTTGCCGATGCGCTCTCGGAGGCCGGGCTGGAACCGTTTTGAGCGAAACGTCTGCGGTAGCGAATCCTGCCGCTAGGGTGCCGGGTTCGCCTCCGGAGGGGTCTACGGCTCCTGCGCGCCTCCCTGCTCGCGCGCACTGATCCCTATGCTCTACAAACACCTGATCCGGCCCGTCCTCTTTCGCATGCAGGGAGGCGATGCCGAAGCGGCCCACGAGCGCACCCTTGCCCTGCTCTCGCTGCTCGCGCGCTGGCGGCTGGCGCTGCGGATCTGCGAGGGCATGCTGGCCTGCCGCCATCCCGCCCTTGAACGCACGGTCTTCGGGCTGCGCTTCCCCAACCCCATCGGTCTTGCCGCCGGTATGGACAAAGACGGGGTGGCCCTGCCGGCCTGGATGGCCCTGGGCTTTGGCTACGTGGAGGTCGGCACGGTGACCGCCGTGGCCCAACCGGGCAATCCGCGCCCGCGCCTGTTCCGTCTGCCGGCCAGCCAGGCGCTGATCAACCGCATGGGCTTCAACAATGCCGGCGCGGCGGCGCTGGCCGCCCGTCTGGCCACCCGACCGCCTCTGCCGGGGCCGCTGGGCATCAGCATCGGCAAGTCGAAGCGCGCACCCCTGGAGCGGGCAGTGGAGGATTACCTGCGCTCGTTTCGCTTGCTCTTCGATTACGGGGCCTACTTTGCCGTAAACGTCAGCTCACCCAACACCCCCGGGTTGCGCACGCTCCAGGATCGGGCGCACCTGCGCGCGCTGCTCGCCGCGTTGCAGGCCGAAAACCGGCGCCTGGCCCACGAACGTGGCGCTCCCCCGCGGCCCATCCTGGTGAAACTCGCCCCCGATCTCGCCGAGCCTGCCCTCGCCGAGGCCCTGGAGGTCTGCACCGAGACGGGGGTGGCGGGGATCATCGCCACCAATACGACCATCTGCCGCGACGGGTTGGCCGCCGCCGACCATGCCCGCGCCGCCGAAAGCGGTGGCCTGAGCGGGCGGCCCCTGCACCCCCTTGCGCTGCGCGTGGTGCGCTTCGTGGCCCGCGAGAGCGGCGGCAGGTTGCCGATCATCGGCGTTGGCGGCATCTTCGGCCTCGACGACGCGCAACGCATGCTCGACGCCGGGGCCACCCTGCTTCAGGTGTACACCGGCCTGGTCTACGAAGGCCCGGAGCTGCCCGGGCGCATCTGCCGAGGGTTGATCGGGGTCGGCTAACGTGAACATAGGCCGTGCGTGGGAGGGTGTGGGAGGGCTGCGTCCTCCCAGGAGGGTGTTCATTCGGGCGTTGTGCGGCGCGGCCGTATGGACGGCTGATGTGACAGGAGGGGAAACCGGGTTTCCCCATCCCCCTGCCCGGTGGGTTGGGAGCGCGTGCCCCCCTCCCAGCCTCCCCCCGCCGGGGGGAGGCGCCCGGTTTCCTCTTCACCGCGAGGGTTGGGGAGGGCTGCGCTCTCCCGGGAACAATACCCGCGCCGATATTGTGAGAACGTGCCATGACTCGTCCCTTCCTGCCCTATGCCGTACTCTTTGCCGGTGTGCTGATCGTTTCAACGGCCTCAATCCTGATCCGCTACGCCCAGGCCGCGGAGGTACCCTCGCTGAGCATCGCCGCCTGGCGCCTGACGCTGGCGGCTCTGTTGCTCACCCCGCTGGCCTGGTTCCGCGCCGGCCCGGAGTTGCGGTCCCTGCGTCGCCGCGACCTGCTGCTCGGGGTGGCCTCGGGAGCCTTTCTGGCGGCTCATTTCGCCAGTTGGATCAGTTCGCTGGCCTACACCTCGGTTGCCTCCAGCGTGGCCCTGGTTGCGACCAACCCGTTGTGGGTCGGGCTGGCTTCCATCCTGTTCTTCCGCGAACGGCTGGGCTGGCGCATCCTGGTGGGCATTGCCGCCACGCTCCTCGGCACCCTGCTCATCGGCCTGTCCGATCAGATGAACAGCAGCGCCCCTGCTCCGGCGCTGGGCAATGCGCTGGCGCTGGCCGGCGCGGTGGCGGCCAGCGGCTACTTGCTGATCGGGCGCGATCTGCGCCGCCACCTGAGTGTGCTGGCCTACATCTACGTGGTCTACTCCACCGCCGCGGTGGCGCTGGTGCTCTGGGCGCTGGTAGCCCGGCAGCCCCTGTTCGGCTTTCCGCCCTACGCCTACCTGCTCCTGCTCGGCCTGGCGATTGGCCCACAGTTACTCGGCCATACCGCGATTAACTACGCCCTCTCGGCCCTGTCGGCCACCTTTATCGCCATCGCCATCCTTGGTGAACCGGTCGGCTCGGCCCTGCTTGCCTTTGTGGTCTTTGGCGAACGCTTCGCGCCCCTGCAACTGGCCGGCTTTGTGTTGCTGCTGGTCGGGATTCTGATCGCCTCGCAGGAGGAGGCCCGCCGTTCCGCGCCAGCTATTCGCCCGGTTGATACCAAATACGGATCGCGTTAGATGCCCATGCGGCTGCGCCGCATAATGAACATCGGTATTCCCGCGAGGGCTGTGCCCTCCCAAACCCTCCCGCGCACGGCCCTTGTTCACATCAGGGCGTTTTCAGTACCCGATTCCTATTCCTCCCCCCTTACATCGCTTTACAGTTCATGCTAGAATAGGCCTGCGTACTATCTGCACGTAAGTTCACACTTCCACAGCGCTTTGTTCGATTCTAAAGCCGCCGCTACGGTTGCGGCGTAAGGAGTTCGCGATGTCTCCGCGCAGGCTCTGGCCTCTCCTGCTGTCGGTCCTCGCCGTTGTCGTCGTGCCTTTCGCCCATAGCCCGCGCGCGGAGGCTCAGGAGTTTCCTTCAAACAGAACCTACACAGTGACGAATACGCTCGATAATCAGTCAACTCCCTGTCAGCCGGACTCAAACCCGAGCCCTGATGGTTGCACCTTGCGTCAGGCGATCCTTGCTGCTAACGCCGATGTCGAGGCAAATCTGATCCGTTTTGATACCGGTTTTCCGCCGGGCGAGCAGATAATTTCTCCCAACGGGCAACCTTTTCCAGCGCTTTCGGGGAACGGCGATCGGATCAAAGGCGCTGTTGATAACTATGGTCGCCCGCGCATCGTGATTGATGGCCTCAATCTGGCG
>JBDNDG010000292.1:0-5956 GCA_046719255.1 Chloroflexaceae bacterium | reverse complement strand
ATCTGTTGGCAGAATCCCGAGGAAGGCGAGCTGCGCCCGCAGTTACTCGACCGCTTCGGCCTCGGTGTGACCGTCGCCGGCATCAGCGACACCGATGAACGGGTCGAGATTATGGAACGATGGCTGGATTATGAGGCCGACCCGGTTGGCTTCGTCCATTCGGGGTGACGATTGACGATGCGAATCGCCAGGAGCATCGTGGTGAATGACCAGACCCGGCGGAGGAGTAGCCGCAGGGTATGTGTCTGGAGAGAGGCGACGATAGCCGATGCAGCCGGGTGTCGAACGCGCTCCCGAAGCAGAACCAGCCGGCCTGTTTGCTCTGCATCTGTGCAGCCGCCTCTGGTTGTCAGCCGGATTCTGGCTGTCAAGGCCACAAAGAAACCCCGGTGCCATTACGGCACCAGGTTTTCTGGAGTGGTGAGCCGGGTGGGAATCGAACCCACGACCCTCTGATTAAAAGTCAGGTGCTCTACCCCTGAGCTACCGGCCCACATGCATTATAGCTGAGGGAAAGCGCCGCGTCAAAGCAGCCGCGGCGCCGGCTGTTCCTGGACGGAGGCATGGAGAAACCCGGCTTCCCCGTCCTCTCCAAACCCTCCCCACCGGCAGGGGGATGGGGAAATCCGGTTTCCCCATCCTCTCCAAACCCTCCCGCGCGCGGGCTCGTTTCGCGTCAGCCCTATGGAGTTTTCTAACGCTCCCTTTTTGATCCCGGGGCGCGCAGTGTAGCTGCGGGCGCGTCCGACAGGTCGGCATCAGGCTGAGCCCTGTGGACGGGTCGAGAACAGGTATCCGAGGGTTGCTGCGGACAGGGCCAGGCCGCCCAGGCCGAGCTGCCAGACCTGGTTAGAGATAAAGAAGAGTCCGCCAAGCAGGTGCAGGATCGCCAGACCGGCTACCAGGGGGCGGGCCCAGCGTCTGCCTTGCCAGAGTCCGATGGCGCTGATCAGCAGCAGGGTCGCAACGACCAGGATCAGTGGCCCGATGATGACCAGCGCGAGGAGTGCGGCCAGCCCCCCTAACCCCATGGCCGACCGGTTGATCAGGCCGAAGGACAGGGTGAGGAAGCCGCCGATGAACCAGAGCATAGCGTATCCGCCGACGATCCCACCGAACAGGCGTTCACGCCTGGCCTGATTGTGTAGCTGTGCCATGTTTGTCGATCTCACTATGGATCATTCTGTCGCAGGAGAGTCGAGGAGTATCCAACCGTCGCGCCCACCTGATATGAACGTAGGGAAATCCGGGGTTCCCCATTTTCCACGCGGCTACGCCGCACAATGACAGGCTGAAAACAAGTTTTTTTCCTGGGAGGGCGCAGCTCTGCCGAACCCTTCCGCGCCGAGGGAGTGAACCGGACGCCTCTCACCAGCGGGGGTGAGGCTAGGAGGGGGGCAGAACGCTGCAAACCCTCCCTGTGGGCAGGTGCGCAGGAAAATCTGGGTTCCCCCTATTTTCACAGCAGGAGCGCGGCGAACCATGACCCGGTGCGCCGAATGGTTTCCATCTCGATGGCTACCGATACGTGGCTGGCCCCGCGTACCAGGTGGAACTCGCCCCATCCCGCTGTTGCTGCCCGGATCTCCTCGGCGGCGCCCACCGGCAGCACCCCGTCGCGTCCGGCATAGATCAGCAGCAATGGCGGTCGCGTCGCCCGCGCCGCGATCCGGCCCAGACTGCCCGGCACGTCGAGGGCGTCGAACAGGTCCCATGTGCCGATGCGCGCCCTGATGCCGCTGGTCCGCCAGGCGCGCGCGATGTGGTACGCCGAGCCGTCGCGGAAGAGGTGCAACAACTGTGGTCGCGCCAGTCGTAGCGCTTCGGTGAGCTGCGCGCGCCGGTACCCGGCCATGCTCATCCGCAGGCGCGGCGGCACTGCCCACAGCGCCAGAGCGTCGCATGGAGCGCCGTCGGCCACTGCGCGCGCCGTCACCGCGCCACCCAGGCTCATCCCCAGCAGGCCCACGCGCGCGTAACGTTCCCCCAACCAGCGCGCCGGCCCTGCCACGCTTTCGATGATCTCCGGGAAGGATTGTGGGCGCGGGCTTTCGCCGTGCCCGTCCAGGTCAATCAGGAGCACCGCCAGGCCTCGCGCGGTGAAATCTTCCACCAGCCGCCAGGCGTAGAAGGTCTTGTCGCAGCCCGAGCCGTGGGCCACGCATACCGCCCCTGTGGCCCCTCGCGCTGGCACGATGTGCAGGGCTGGCACCGGCCCGTGGGCCATCGGCACATCAATGCGCGCGACGGTGTAGCCGGCGTGTGCGCCGGGTAGCAGGGCGCGCTTCGGGTCGAGATGCCGCTGGCGCAGGGTTGCCAGGCCCACCTGGAGGAGCAGCGCTGGCAGGAGGGTAAGCGCGAGCGTCCGCGGCGCGGGGCGCGCTGCCAGCCCCGCGCCCGCCAGCAGCGTCGCCCCCGGGCCACCGCCCCAGCTCAGCCCGCGCAGCCCGGCTGCAGCGGCCAGGCCCTCCAGGGCTCCCAACCATGCTCCCAGGGCGTTCAGGTACGATGAGCGCATTGCAGTGTCTCGCGGTGCCGTTCCCTGCTAACGTGAACCTGTGGGGAAACCGGGTTTCCCCATACCCCCGCCCACGGAATAGCCAGGCCTCCCCGTCGGGAGGGTGTGAGGGCGTAGCCCTTCCAGAACCGGGGCTGTGCGCCCCGCGAATGGCGCCCGGCCTGGAGCGGGAGCATCGCGCCATGCTATGTTATACTACATCTACGCTGAAAAAATCGGTGGGGAAACCAGGCCAGGGCCACGTTAACCTTCTCGCTGAAGGCCCGTATCCCCCCTTCTCCCTCTCCCGCCTGGAAGATGGGAAGCGCGGCTTCCCACGGCGGTCTCCACCCTCTCCATTCGACGGCGGCGGGGGCCGGGGGTGAGATTCGGGCCCGACAAGCGACGTTGGCGTAGCCCTGAACTCAGGCTTCTCCACACACCGCTAATGGTGGCCCATGTCTCCTCGCACCCGCCGGCGCCTGATGCCCCGGCACACGCTGCAGCGCCTGCGCCACACCAGCCGCCTCTACGCCCTCTTGAGCCACGTCGGCGAGGCGGTGATCCGCGCTACCGGACCGGAGCAGTTGTTCGAGACGGTCTGCCGGATCGCCGTTGAGCAGGGAGCGTTCCCCCTGGTCTGGGTTGGAATGGCGGACCCGGTGACGGGGGAGGTCAGGCCGGTGGCTGCTGCCGGTCCGGCCATGGCTTACCTCGGTGAGGTCAGAATTACCGTGCGCCCCGAGCCAGAGGGACGGGGACCTACGGGGACCGCCATTCGCGAGGCGCACCCGGTCATCAACAATGATTTCTTTGCCGCGCCCTACACCCGTCCCTGGCACGGCGCGGCCCGCCGCTTTGGCTTGCGGGCCTCGGCGGCGTTCCCCCTGGTGGTCCACGGCCAGGTATCGGGCGCGATCAATCTGTACGCCGGCCGGCCCGGCTTCTTCGATGTTCACGAGGTGGCCTTGCTCGAGCGGGTTGCCGGCGCAGTTGCCTTCGCTCTGGAAAAACTGGCCGATGAGGAGCAGCGCCGGCTGGCCGAACAGGCCCTGCGTGAGAGTGAGGCGCGCTATCGCCGCCTGACTGAGCATGCCACCGATTTGATCTATCGCATTCGCCTTCATCCCTCCTCCGCTTTTGAGTACGTCAACCCTGCGGCTACGACCCTCACAGGCTATACGCCTGAAGATCACTATGCCGATCCGGAGCTGGGCTTGAAGCTGGTGCATCCGGACGACCTGCCTCTGCTCCTGCGTCTCACGCAAGATCCCGCGCTGCTGGCCGAGCCAATCGAGTTGCGCTGGATCCGTCGCGATGGCGGCCTGCTCTGGGTCGAACAGCGCAACGTGCCGATTGTTGATGCTGCGGGAAACCTGGTAGCCATCGAGGGCATTGCTCGCGATATTACCGATCGCAAACTTGCCGAGCAGACTCTGCGCCAGGAACGTGCCCTGCTCGAGGCCCGGGTCGCTGAACGAACCCGCGAGTTGCAACTGGAGCGCGACCGCACCCGCGCCATCCTCGAGTCGCTCGGCGAGGCGGTTATGGTGTTTGATACCGACGGCAGGCTGACCTATGTCAATCCGGCTGCTGCCCGTCTCACCGGCGCGAACCCCGAGGCTCCCGGCCACTGGTGGGACCATCAGCCGGGCGAGGGCGAGTCGCTGCTTGCCGAGTTGCGCGCCGCTGCCCGTAACCGGAGCATCTGGGAGGGCGAACTGCCGTTCCGGCGCGCCGATGGCGCCGTCTACGACGCTGCGGTCACCGTGACGCCCCTGTTCGCCCCCGATGACCCTGAGCAGGTGATCGGCTTCGTTAGTGTGCACCGCGACATCACGGCGCTGAAGAACGCTGAGCGGATGAAGGATCAGTTTGTGTCGAACGTCTCACACGAGCTGCGTTCGCCCACCTCGCTGATCACCCTGCTTGCCGGCAACCTCGAGATGCTTTACCACCGCCTGGACGACGCGCGCCGCCTGGAGGTGATCGGCGAGATTCGCAAGCACGCCCGCCACCTCAGCGATCTGATCGGCGGTGTGCTCGAAATCTCACGCATTGACAGTGGACGCATCGCCACCGATCGCCAGTCGTTGAATATGGCCGACCTGGTGTTGCAGGAGCTGACACATCTGGAGCCGGTCGCCCGGCGCAAGGCGCTGCGCCTGGCCGCCGACGTGCCGGAGAGTCTGCCCGTCGTCGGGCACGCCGGCCAGATCCAGCAGGTGCTGCGGAACCTGTTGACCAATGCCATCAAGTATACGCCCGATGGCGGGCGGATCACCGTCACCGGGCGCGCCCTTACCGCTCCGGCTCCAGCCGACGAACCCCGCTGGCCCGGCGCTGCGGGCTTGCCGGAGGGCGTCTGGGCAGCGATTGCCGTGGCTGATACAGGAATCGGGATCGGCGCCGAGGATCTGCCGCATATCTTCGAGCGCTTCTACCGCGTCCGCTCGCAGAGCGAGATCCCCGGCACCGGCCTGGGCCTGCCGATTGCCGCCGAACTGGTCAGGCGCAACGGGGGAATCCTTGACGTAAGCTCCACTCCTGGCCAGGGCAGCACCTTCGCTGTCTACCTGCCCATGACGGAGGTGGCGTCATGAGCGCACCGGCCCGCATCCTCGTGGTTGATGATCAGGTGGACCATCTCAACGCCGTGGAGATGCTCCTGACCGGTTGTGGCTACCAGGTGGCGCTGTGTACCAGCGGTGCCCAGGCCCTGGCCTGCCTGGAGTCTGAGCCGGTTGACCTGATCCTGGCCGATGTGGCGATGCCGCAACTCAACGGCTACCAGTTGCTCGAAGCTGTGCGCCGACAGCCCCGCTGGGCGCATATTCCCTTTGTCTTTCTCACGGCGCGGGCCCTCGATAGCGATGTGCGCTACGGTAAGGCCCTTGGCGCCGATGATTACCTGACCAAGCCGGTGCAGCCCGAGGACCTGCTGGCAGTTATCGAGGGCAAACTGCGGCGCCACGATCAACTGGTGCAGGCGACAGCAATGGCTGCGACCGCCGGGGCGGCCGGGGAGATCCGCGTAGGCCCGATCCGCATTGATACCGGGCACCACCGCGCCTGGCTCGAGGCCGAGCCGCTGGTTCTTTCGGTCAAAGAATTCGCCCTGCTGGCGGAACTGGCCGGCCGGGCCGGAGAGGTCCTGCCCGCCACGGCGCTGGTGCTGGTGACCCATGGCCTGCGTACCGATGACGCCGAAGAGGCCCGTGAGTTGATCCGCCCTCTCATTCGCTCGCTCCGCCATAAGCTCGGCGCTGTAGCCGACGGGCCGGGGGCAATCGAGACTGTGCGCGGCCTCGGGTACCGTATGCGCGAAGCCTGAAAGCCCCGGAAACTTCCCGCCAGTTCCCCGCAACTTCCCCTTGTGTCCCCACCATTGCCGCGTAGTATGATCCTGTGGGTCCTATTGGCGCGTTCAGTGTGCAGCGTCGCTCGCTGGATCGGGCA
>JBDNDG010000291.1:0-5960 GCA_046719255.1 Chloroflexaceae bacterium | reverse complement strand
CGGGGATACTTGTAGGGGCGCGGTGTTGCGCTTCACGAACTCCTGGAGTTCGTGGGCCAGTGCCGGGGAGGGAGCGGCCGAGGAACTGAGCACCACATACGCCTTGACAATGGCCCCCCGCGCCGGGTCGGGCTTGGCCACCACAGCCGCTTCGGCCACGGCGGGATGCTCGATCAGAGCGCTCTCGACCTCGAATGGCCCGATGCGGTAGCCCGCGCTGATAATCACATCGTCGGCGCGGCCCACGAACCAGAAGTAGCCATCCTCGTCCACATAGGCGCGATCGCCGGTGATGTACCAGTCACCCCGGTGGCAGGCCGCAGTGGCCGAAGGGGTGCGCCAGTACTCCTTAAACAGACCCACCGGGCGCTCGGGTTTCACCTTGACTGCCAGATCGCCCTCACGATACGGCGGCAACGGGTTGCCTTCGTGGTCAATCACCGCCAGGGTGAGGCCAGGTAGGGGCTTGCCCATCGAACCGGGCCGCAGTTCCTGGCCGGGGGGGTTGCCGCAGAGCAGCACCGACTCGGTCTGCCCGTATCCATCGCGCACGGTGATCCCGGTTGCCTCGCGCCAGACGGCGATCACCTCAGGGTTAAGCGGCTCGCCCGCGCTGGTGCAGGAGCGCAGGTGGGGAAAGCGATAGGCACGCAGATCCTCCTGCACCAGCAGGCGGTAGATCGTGGGCGCCGCGCAGAACGTGGTCACCGGGTAGCGCTGGAGCAGTTCCAGCGTTTCGCGGGGGTTGTACTTGCCCCGGCCATCGTGAACGAACAGAGCCGCGCCCATGTTCCACGGGCCAAACAGGCTCGACCAGGCCGCCTTGGCCCAGCCAGTATCCGACAGGTTCCAGTGCAGATCTTCAGGGGTGAGGGCCAGCCAGTAGGCCCCGGTGATGCGGTGACCGATGGGGTAACTGGCGTGGGTGTGCAGCACCATCTTGGGATTGCCTGCCGTTCCCGAGGTGAAGTAGATCATGCAGGGGTCGCCGCTGGGAGTGGGCAGGCGCGGGCGTTCTGCGGCGCCGGCGGCAAGCGTTTCGGCGAAGCTGTGCCAGCCCGACCGCGGCTCGCCGACGATGATCAGCAGTTCCAGACTGGGGCACTCGGCGCGGATAGCCTCAACCTTGCTAGCGCCGTCGGCGTCGGTGATAACCGCGCGGGCTTCAGCGGCATTGATGCGATAGGCAATATCTCTGGCCGTGAGCAGGCTTGTGCCGGGCATGGCGACGCCGCCCATTTTCATAAGTCCCAGCACGCTCTCCCACCATTCAACGACCCGCGGCAGCACCAGCAACACTCTGTCGCCGCGGGTCAACCCCAGTCGCTCCAACCCCCCGGCGAGCCGGTTGGTGCGCTCGCGCAACCCGGCAAAGGTGATCGCCCGTTCCTCACCCGCTGGTCCGATCCAGCGCATCGCCAGTTTGTCCGGATCGTCGGCCCAGCGATCCACGACGTCGTAGGCCCAGTTGAAATCGGACGGCACGGAGAGGTCGATCACGGGAATGGTCATAGATCCTCCTGGTATCAGGTCGTTTCTACTGCACGGATGGCCTCCAGCGGCGCGGCGCCATTCACCACGCGGGTCAACCCGGGCAGATAGGTTTCCATGATCCGCACGGCGATGGTCAGCGCATTGCGGATCATGCGCGGGCTGAGCGGCTCGCCTTCGAAGTCGAGGCCGCAGCGGGCGTATACCTGGCCCGTGTCCAGATCCAGATCCAGGCTACCGACGTAGAGGCCCCAGGTGGCGCGCAGCACATACTCGGCGGCAGCGGCCCGACGATCGGGGGGTACCGTCAATGGGGCCACTGCTTTTACCACCAGTTGCTCGGAGGGGACGACAATCTCCGCCTGTACCTCGAAGGCCGCCCCGTTGGAGCGATAGGTCATACTCAACCGTCCAGGGCCATCAGGACGAGGACGCCAGCCATCATCGGCGAGCAGGCGCGAGAGGGTCGCCAGGGCACGCTCGCCGCGCAGGCGGCGGAGTCCCCTGGCGTCCTGGGCAGGCGGTTCGCGAGAAGGATCGCTGCTCATCGTCGAGCACCTCTGAGGAGCGTAACCGGGCGCGTACTGGTATGGTAGCGCAGGATGCGGCGCAACGCAAATTGTTAGCGAGCCGTGATGGATCAGCGACGCCCCGGTGAGCCGTCGCTATGTCGGCAGAACGAGGAGGACAATCGGCAGAGGCACGAACGGCTCCACGAGCGCGGGGGCGCTGTCGCTCCGCACGACCAGACCGCTGGATGAGCCGCCGTCGAGATTGACCGCCGAGTCGAGTTCCAGATCCGAGGCGGCCAGCCAGGCCGAGAACTCGCGCAGGGTGAACACTGGCGCGGAGGCCACGATCAGCAGCACGCTTCCACCGCGGTCGAGGCCCAGGGCACTGCGGCGCGCCCGGTCATAGTCCTCGGCGTGATAACTGGCGCCAATACCCGGCTTGACCAGCATGGGCCAGCCCTGGAGCGCGTGCGCCAGCGGCACGGCGGGGTCGAAGGGGTTGTCGGCAAGGCTCTGTAGCCAGACCGCGCCCTCGGGCGAGACGGCGAACATGCCCCCCTGTCCGACGTAACTGCTCCCCTCGAACTGGCCGTCGTGGACGAGCAGGGCCACACTGCGCCCGTCGGCGTCGAAGAAGCCGCCATTGATCGCAACCCGGGCCCCGGCGCGCTCGGCCCACGTCGCCAGGGGCAGGGGGGTCTCAGGGGCGTACCCGACGCGGAAGCGCACCTGCTGCGGGTCGATCCGGACAATGCTGAGCGCTGTCTCACGGTCGGCGACGGCGGCGCGCATATGGCGGGTTTCGACGCCCGGGGCGGCGGGCAGCCAGCCGCTGTCGGCGGGCGGCGCCGTGGCACCCAGTGGGGAGACGGGTAATCCGGTGGAGGTCGGCATCAGGGTAGGAATGGCGGTGCCGGAGGAACCTGACGCGCCCGGGCTGCCAGCGTCGCACGCGCCGATGAGCGCAACCAGGAGCCACAGGACGGCGCCGAGGATGGCGGGTGGCAGGGACCGGCGCTGCCCGCTTCCTGGCGGGCGCGGTTCAGGGGCCAGCGTTACAGCTTGAGAGTTGCTCCGCGCCGCCACAGTTCCTCACCTCCGCCAACCGCCAGCCCGGCAGGCAGGGACACGGGGGACGCCCGGTGGCGAATCGTCGTGTTGGCGCCCCGGTGGCACATCCGGCACGTTCCCGTCTACCTGGCTTCGCGCTATCCCCCCAGAGTATGGTAGCCCGAACGATAGTAGAGCAGCGGGCGCAGATCGAAGCAGCGGGCCGCCATCACCTCGCCGACGTAGATCGTATGGTCGCCGCCGGGGAAGGCGCTGACGAGGGCGCATTCGATATGCGCCAGGGCGCCGTGCAGCAAGGGCAGGCCGCGCTCGGAGAGGAAGAAGGTGCCCTCAGTAAACTTGGTCGCCTCGTCACTGGCGAAGCGCCGCGAGAGGTACTCCTGGCCCTCGCTGAGAATGTTCACGGCGAACTGGCCGGCCGCCGCGATCACATCGTGGCTGCCGGCGCGCCGGTCAATGCAGATCAGCACCAGAGAGGGTTGGAGCGAGAGGGAGGCGAACGAACTGACCGTCAGGCCCGCCAGGCGCGCTTCGTGGGCGGTGGTAACCACGGTGACACCGGAGGCGAAGCGGCTCATCACCTGGCGAAAGAGCGACTCGTCAATCATCAGCGCTGGCCCGATCCAGGCGAGAAGGGGGGCACACCCGTCCCGCGGCTATTCTTTCTGGCGACAATGCTGGCATGAATCTCGGCGCCGAGGGCGTATTCGGCCCGGGCTACGTCATCGGGGAGAATCAGTTCTGGCACAGGCTGTACCGGAGCGCCGTTAATGCTGATGGCGACCATGCTGAAGTAGCCGGTGGTACACATGCGCCGTTCGCCCTGGAGGGGATGCTCGGCGAACACATGCACCCGCACGACCAGTGAGGTCCGTCCCACATAGATGACCCGGGAATAGGCCTCGATAATCTCGCCCTGGCCGATCGGGGTACGGAAATCGATCCGCTCGCTCGAAGCGGTCACGACGGGCTGGCGGCAGAAGCGCATCGCCGCGATGCCCGCCGCTTTGTCCATCATGGCCATAACGTCACCGCCGAACATTGTGCCGTAGCCGTTGGTCTGGCTGGGCAGGATGAGGTCGGCCATGCGTTCCTCGGCGGCGATCTTCAGCGGTCGGTAGTCGGTCTGTTCCTGGTGCGGGTTGCTCATAGGTAGACTCTTGTCAGTGTGCGGGAGGGGCAAGCGGGTTGCCCCGCGCCCCTGCCTGCCGGGGCGGCACTACCCCCCGCCCCACCCCCTGGAAATCATCGTCTCCTCGGCGGAGGAGCGCTGGGGGATGCGGTAGATAAAGCGCACGATCTGGTCAGCGGCAACGAACATGATGATCAATGCCTGGACGATCTTAATCACGTCAATAGATAATCCGGCCCGCACCTGCATGAGACGCGCGCCGGTGAGGAGACCGCCCCAGAGCAGCCCGGAGAAGATGATCCCGATCGGGTTGGCGCGGGCGAGGAGCGCTACAGCGATGGCGTCGAACCCCAGCCCGGAGAAGAAATCGGTGCTCAGGGCGTAGCGCACGCCCATCACTTCGCCGGCGCCACCGATACCGGCCAGCGCGCCAGCGAAGGCCATCGCCAGAATGATCGTCTTCGGCACACTCATACCCGCGTAGCGTGCCGCGTTGGGATTGCTGCCCACCGTGCGCAGTTCGAAGCCGATGGTGGTGCGGTTGAGGAGCCAGGCCACCACGAACACCAACCCCAGGGCGATCAGGATGCCCAGGTGCAGGACAATCGTATCAGAGACCCGGAACCCGGGCAGGCGCATCGTCTCGGCAATGTACATCGTGCGGGCAGAGCTGGGGTCGGCGGGATCGCCAAGCAGGTAGGGGCTCTTGCTTTTGATCAGCCAGTCCGTCAGGCGAATGGCGATATAGTTGAGCATGATCGTATTGATCACCTCGTGCGCGCCGGTGCGCGCTTTGAGGAACCCGGCGATCGATGCCCAGGCGGCGCCGCCGATAGCGCCGGCCATGATCCCCACCGGGATATGGAACAGCGGCGGGAGTTGCAGCAGCGTGCCCACAAGCACCACGCAAACCGACCCGGCGTAGAGCTGGCCCTCGGCGCCGATGTTGAACAACCCCGACTTGAAGGCCACCGCCACGGCCAGACCGGCGATGATGAAGGGCGTCGCGCGCACCACCGTATTGGCAACCGCAACCGGGGTACCAAACGACCCCTCCCACAGGCCGATGTAGGCCGCCAGCCAGTCACCGCCGGTCAGGCCGATCATCAACGCGCCAACGACCAGCGCCGTAAATACGGCGAAGATGGGCACCAGGTACGGTGCGTAGCGGGCGTAGTACTCGCGAAAGCCTGGCGGACCGGGCGACGGGGCGGGTCCTTCAACTGCCTGAGCCATGCTAACTCCAGAGGGGCATCAGTACGTGTTCATCTTTCTCCCGGGAGCGCGGCCCGCATCCAGGCCATTGCGGGCGAGGCGTCCGTGTGTCCGGGGTGGCGCTTTACCCGAGTGTGCACAGCTACGGGCGTTACGAACGGGCCAGCGTGGGGCTTACCGCCGGTGTTTCGCCCAGGCTCGCGCCGGCCATCAACAAGCCGAGCTGTTCGCGGCTGAGGTCGCCGTTGTTCACGGTCGCCACAATCGCGCCATGGTAGATCACCGCAATGCGATCGGAGAGAGAGAGGATTTCATCAAGCTCGGCTGAGACCAGCAACACGGCGACGCCCTCATCGCGTTTCTTCACGATCTGGTTGTGGATGAACTCGATCGAACCGACGTCAATGCCGCGGGTAGGCTGCGCAGCGATGAGCAGCCGCAGATCGCGGGTAAACTCGCGGGCGACGATCAGCTTCTGCTGGTTCCCGCCCGAAAGCGAGCTGGCTGGCACCGTCACCGCTGGAGTGCGCACATCGAAC
>JBDNDG010000290.1:0-5972 GCA_046719255.1 Chloroflexaceae bacterium | reverse complement strand
TCCGTAACCACCCGCCGGGACCTTGTTTCGGTGGAGCATCAGGCAGGATCTACCGGGGGAAAAAGCCTGATAAACGCCCTGACAACCCCGTTGGTCCAGCCAAAGCCATCCTGAAGTGGATATTCCCCTCCACCTCCGGGTCTGTCGGGATTACATACGTCATACTTTTCCATCATTTTTCCGGTGCGCTGGTACACCGCTTGTGCGACGCGAACGAATCTGCTGGCGATTTCTTGAGCGAGTTCGTAATACTGATACTTCAGTAATCCCTGAACGGTTATCCATTGCAGAGGGGCCCATCCATTTGGAGCATCCCATTGCTGTGTCGTCTCGTGTATCGTGGTAACCACGCCACCATCTCTCAAGAACCGCTTTTCAATAACCGCTTTCATGTGCGCGGCCTGGGCCTCGCTTGCCAGTTCCTGCTCGCCATCTCTGAAGAATAGAGGATAGACGCCTGCCAACGACCAGACATCAGTTCTTTTCTTCTCAGTCCAGCAGTAGTCAAAGAACCAGCCCTCTGCCTGATCCCAGAGATATTCTTGAATTGCTACTCTGCGTTGCTGCGCGCGAGCGTTATAGTACTCTTGCCGCAGCCATCTGGCGAGTTGTCGTTCTACATTGTATAGCAGACAGTTCAAGTCCACCGGTATGATTTCTGTGGTACGAATGCTTTCCAGGTTCCACGTACCGTCATCATTCCTGACCAGCCAGCGGCTACTGAAATCCCAGCCCGACTCTGCCGCCGCTCTTATGTTACGATACAGATTACATTGAAAAGGCGCTGGAACGCGCCTGAACAATGCTACATCTTCTCGATAGGATTCTTCCCTTGGATCATTCCTGTCATCCCAGTACCGGTTCAGGACCACGCCTTCTTTCAAGGTCACCGTTCGCTTATTGGCGATCGGTTCGCCTTTTGCGTTCTCTTCTCCGTCCATCCAGTAATGGTATTCTCTTTCCAGGTGCGAGAGATAGGGTTCAATGGCGCCAAATCCTTGCTCTCGCTCAAGAAGCTGGAGCATACAGCAAAAAACCGGGGGTTGCGATCTGCTCAGATAATATGTACGATTGCCGTTAGGAATATGACCATAGCGATCAATCAGATCTGCAAAATTCTTGATCATGCTCACGAGAAGGTCGGCGCGTCCGGAGGCAACCAACCCTTCTGCTGTAAAATAGGTGTCCCAATAATAGCTCTCTCTGAATCGTCCACCGGGGACGATATACTGATAGGGAAGAGCAATCTGTGTGCTAAATGGTGAAAGGTTGTCATCCGGTTCGCGTGTTAATGTCTTCCATAACTTGTCGATATGTTCTTCAAGGGGCACTTTCGGGCCGAATCCCGAACTACGCGCTGGCGGCAATTCGAAGTGCTCATAGACGAATCGGGCCAGCATGCCCTCGAACAGTTGCATTATCAGATCGGGATCTGTTTTAGGCAGGCTATCCGTGAAGATCTTTGAGTCACTAAATATACGCGATTGTTGTACCGCTTCGAACAGAGGGCCGCTGGTCTGGATATATTTCTCAGTCATGGGGATTGCCTTCTTGCGCGTCAAAGCCGGGGCGGTCGCCGGGCGCGACGGTGGCGATGTGGTCGTGAGCCGTGCGGCGTCACCCGCTCCGGGCAGGGGCGCGGTTCGACTGGCTCACCACAGGTGGGGCAAGCCGGTGTCCCGTGTTTTCGCATCGGATGCCCATGCGGCTGCGCCGCGCACTGGTAGCACTATACCACGCCGGGGCGAAGATGACGCAGCATTCGGGGCCACCTGTCGGTCTGCGTGATCGCTGCGCCTACCTGGCAAATCACCGGCACACACTGCCGCCACGACGAAACTTTTCTTCGCCCAGCATCGTCATGAACAATGGGACGTCATAAGGGACGGGTAACCAGGGCGAGCTGCGACGTTCTGGTTGCCCGTTTCGTTCTAGAGATGCGGCGGCACCGTGTCTCTATACCATGTAGGGTGCGGCGCAGCCGCACGGGTGTCTGATGTGAAGATATGGGGAAACCGGGTTTCCCCACGACCTTCCCGGAGGGGAGGCTTTGGGAGGACTGCGCCCTCCAAAAGACCGGTCTTTATTGTGTCAGAGGATGGGGCAATCGAGTTTCCCCATCCTCCTCCCGGAGGAGGGGTTAGAAAGGCTGCACTCTTCCAAAGATACACCTATTTTCACCTCATTATTGTGCGACTCAGCCGCATGGGTCTCTGGCTATGAAAGGCAACCACGTATGGATGGCTTGATCGCGATTGCGTCCGGCCTCGGTCTGGCGACGGCCTCAGGGCTGAACCCCTACCTCCCGCTGCTGACGGTTGGCATCTTCGCCCGCCTTGGCTGGATCCAGCTTGCCGCGCCGTTCGACCTGTTGACCAATGTTTTTGTGCTGCTGATCATCGCCGCGCTGGCCGCGCTGGATTTTGTGGGCGATAAGGTGCCGGTAGTGGATAGCGCGCTGCACGCTGCCGGGCTGATCATCGCGCCGATTGCAGGGGCAATCCTGGCTCTGGCAAGTCGGGGCGATGTGGCGATGATCCATCCCGCGCTTGTGGCCGTTGCCGGGTTGATTGTCGCCGGGAGCACCCATTTGACGCGCAGCGCGGTGCGCCCGGTGGTGACGACAGCGACCGGGGGAACGGCCAATCCGGTGTTGAGCGCCTTTGAGGACGCAACGTCGCTCTTGTTGAGTATCGTGGCAGTTGTGCTGCCGGTACTGGCGCTGCTGCTGGTAGTGGCGCTGGTGGTGCTGGCGGTG
The DNA here is from genome assembly GCA_046719255.1 of Chloroflexaceae bacterium. Classification (GTDB taxonomy): domain Bacteria; phylum Chloroflexota; class Chloroflexia; order Chloroflexales; family Chloroflexaceae; genus JACAEO01. The sequence continues at coordinate 3,214 of JBDNDG010000290.1, read as the reverse complement.
CGCTTCTTCCGCCGCAGCGCCGGGGTCTGGAAGAAGGACCGGGCGCCAGTGAATGGACGGCAGTAGGGGCGGTTTTTCAGCGGCGAGCGCGCGCTGCACCCCCGGCGTTGACACGCTCTGCCTCCCCGCATACAATCGCCCCTGATGAACACCTCCGGCTTGCGTCTTTTGCTGCTGCTAGCGCTCACCCCGGGGCTGCTTGCGGCCCTGGGCGCGGTGGTCTGGGCCGATAATGCGGCCAATCGCGGTATTACCTTTACGCCCGATCCCCGTCCCATCCCCTTCGCTGGCGGGCCGATCCTCGGCGTGAATCTCTACAATCTGCACCTGGAGCCTGACCCGGCAGCGGTGCGGCGGTCATTTGCGCTGGCCCGCGAGTTGGGGGCGCGCTACGCGCGCATGCAGGCGCCCTGGGAGGATATCGAGATCCACGCGCGCGGCGATTTCGAGGATCGGCGCAACCTGGCCACGGTCGGTGCGGTGTCGGCCTGGGCGAAGTACGATCGCCTGGCGGCTGAAGCGAACGCTGCGGGCATCGAGTTGATCTGGCGACTGGAGCGCCCGCCTCTGTGGGCCCGCGCGCAGGCGGTGATGTCGCCCTACTTCCAGGCGGGCCTGGCTCGCGATGGCAATTCTACCGGCCCTCCCGACGATTTCGCCGACTACGGGGCATTCGTGCGCGCTGTGGTTGAGCGCTACGACGGCGATGGTCTCGACGATGCCCCGGGTAGCCCGGTGGTGCGCTACTTCCAGCTCTGGAACGAGCCGAATCTGAAGAATGAATGGGGATGGGAGACGCCGCGACCCGAGGATTTCGTCGCGTTGCTGCGGGTGGGCGCCACCGCTGCGCGCGCGGCCAACCCCGCGGTGGTGATCCTGTTCCCCGGTCTCGCCCCTACCGACGGTCTCGACGATCGCGCCCCGATGACCGAGCTGGAGTACCTCGACCGGGTCTACAGGGCTGGCGGCGCGGCCTACTTCGATGTGATGGCCGCGCAGAACTACGGCCTGGGCCAGCCGCCCGATGAGCATCGGTTCGTTTTTCTGCGGGGGCGCGAGAACTGGAACTGGCGGCGCCCGCTGGACACACGCAACGATGTGAGCCGCATCGTGCTGCTGCGCGAGGTGATGGAGCGCAACGGCGATGCCGGCACGGCAATCTGGGTCACCGAGTTTGGCTGGAACACGGCCCCGGAGCACGTTCCTGCGGAGCGGCGGTATACCTGGGGCGCGCCGGTGAGTGAAGAGACTGCGGGACGCTACCTGGTGGGCCATCTGGAGCGCGCCCGCGCCGAATGGCCCTGGATGGGCGTGATGAATGTCTGGATGCTGCGCTACGGCGGCTATGCCGAGCCTGACCCCGAGGACCCGACGCCCTACTTCGCTCTGGTGACTCGCGACTGGCAGCCGCTCCCCGCTTTCGAGGCCCTGGCCGCCTACAGCCGCGCTCCCGCCCGCGCTGGTGTTGGCGCGCATACCCTGGCGCATCCGGCGGTGGAACCACTGCCCGGTGGCTGGCGCATCCGGTTCACCGGGTCACGCCTCACCCTCCTTGGCACCTTGCAGGCGCCCGTCGTGGCTACCCTCGATGGTGCGCCCGTTACGCTGGCGCCCGGCGAAGTGGACGGGCTGCCGGCCTTTGCTGCCCCTGCGCTGCCCAACGGCGAGCATACGCTGGAGCTGCGCGGCCCGCAGGCGCCCGAACGCTTCATCGTCGAGCGGGCGCGTTCCTGGGGCTGGCTGTGGGACTACAGCTCGCTGGCCCTGATGGTGGCCCTGATGGCGAGCCTGGGCGCTACGCTGCGTCTGGCCTTCCCGGCTACCGCGACAGCCTTGAGGCGTCTGCGGGTGGCGCAGCGGCGCACCGAGGGCAGCCCGCGCCTCGCCGACCGTCTCATTCAGCCCGATAGTCTGATCGCCGCCGCGATGCTGGTAGCGGTGCTGATCGCCTACCGCGCCTCGGCCCAACTGCCGCTGACCCTGGCGGGCCTGGCGCTCTTCGGCGCACTGGCCCTGGCGCGTCCTGCGCTGGCATTGCTCTTTGTCCCGCTCAGTGTGCCGTTCTACTTTATCCCCAAAGGTCTCTTTGACGTCCGCTTCGGCATCCGCGAGAGTGGGCTGTACCTGCCCCTGCACGAACTGCTGCTCCTCATCGCTGGCGCCGCGGTGGTGGCGCGCTGGGTGGGAACAGGGCCGTGGCGACGGGGGCGCCCGCGCACGGGCGGCACTACCGCCTGGCTGGTGGAACTGGCCCCGATTGGCCTGTTTCTGGCGGCAGCCGGGTGGGGGGTGTATATCGCCGAGGCGCGTAACCTGGCCCTGCGCGAGTTCCGCTGGACGGTGCTCGGCCCGCTGCTCTTTGTGGGGCTGGCGTGGCTCGCGGGGGCGCGCCTGGCCCATGGCAGTCCCACGGTCTACTGGCGGCGGCTGGTGTGGTTCTGGCTGGCGGGGGGCGCGCTGGCGGGGCTGGTGGGGTTGTTGCAGTTCGTCGGGCTGAACCTGGCGCCGCTCTTTGGCGCGAAGGCCGGCTTCGGGGAAGATCGCGTTCTGGCGGAGGGTGTGCAGCGGGTGGCAGGGCTGTACGGACATCCGAACAACCTGGGACTGGCTATGGGTCGCTACTGGCCGGTTGCGGCGGCACTGGCCCACGGCGCCTTCTGGGGAGCAGCCAGCCGCGGCGATGGGCTGCGCCGGGCCTGGCCCGCGGCACTGGTGGCGGTCCTGTGCGCGGGCGGCCTGCTGGTCTCCTTCTCGCGCGGAGCCTATCTGGGCGCACTGGTGGCCGCGGGCCTCCTGGCGGCCCTGCTGCTGCCCGGCCACTTCTGGCGCAACCGGCGCGTACGCCTCGGCCTTGTGTTCCTCGGCGGGGTGATGCTGCTGGCCCTGGCCGTGGCTCTGAACATCGAACGCTTCAACCCCGTCGGCGCCAGTGGCGCGGTACGCCTCAAGACCTGGGCCGCGGCGCTGGCGATGCTGCGAGAGCATCCCGCCGGCGTGGGTCTCGACCAGTTCGGGCGGCTCTACCCGGCCTACATGGCCCCGGAACTTGCCGGCACCAGTGAGGTCAACACCTCGCACCCCCACAACCTGCTCCTCGACATCGCCCTGCGCATGGGGCCACCGGGGCTGATCGGCTTTGCCTGGCTGATCATGCGCTTTTACCGCGACGCCCGGGGCGGCCAGCGCTGACCGCCGATTTTGTCGCCTTTGCCCA
>JBDNDG010000029.1:0-20114 GCA_046719255.1 Chloroflexaceae bacterium | reverse complement strand
ATCTATAGAGATTGTCGGCACGAGCCCCGAGTCGTGGGAGAAAGCCGCAGCGGTTGCAATGATGACGGCGGCCAGAACCCTGCGAGACATTCGCGTCGCCGAGGTCGTGGCGCAGGACATCCATCTGGATGGGGAGTCGATCATCTATCGCACCAAGATCAAACTCTCCTTCAAGTACCACGAGGACGATTAGAGCCTGATAGGAACACGGGGAAACCGGGTTTCCCCACGCCCCTGACTGGCGAGAGGGTTTGAGAGGGCGCCGCCCTCCCAGGCAACGCCCCGCTGGCGGGGAGGGTTTGGGAGGGCGCTGCCCTCCCAGAAGTATCGTTGAGTGACCATCGAGGAAACCGGGTTTCCCCACCTCCCTGCCCGGCGGGGAGTGGGGGGTGTCTCCCTCCCAGCCTGCCCCCGCTGGGGGGACGAACCCGGTTCCCTCCCCTGGCGGAGAGGGTTTGGGAGGGCGCCGCTCTTCCAAACAATAAACCTGCTGACCCGTCAGGTTGGAGTGGGATGGGGCAGCCTGATGTCTCCATATGCCCGCCTCGGATAGGCGAGCGCCGCTTCACCAGCGCCGGCTTCGCGCACGTACCAGCAGATCTCGTGCCAGAGGTTGAAGCCGCAGGCAGCGAAGAGCCGGCAGGCGGCCAGATTGGCCGCGCCGGTGCTGAGCAGGGCGGTGTCCAGGCCCGCGTCGTGCATGGCGCGCAAGAGGTGCAGGACGAGCGCGCGCCCCAGGCCCCGCCCACGCTGCGAGCGTTCCACTCCGACGAACTCGATCCACCCGCATGCCTGCCCCAGACGCTCGCGCTCCAGAGGCGCCGCCATTCCCAACGCATAGCCGACCAGGGCGCCATCGCGCCCTACGGCGATCAGATCCAGCGCAGGCAGGTATCCCGGCGCGCGCATCAGCGCCGCGCGCTCATCGAGGCTCCTGGCGCCGCCCACGAACACGGCGCTGTGCAGCGCCGCGACCGCTGCGACATCGCGCGCGCCAGCGACGGACCGGATCACAATCGCCGGCGGCGGCTGCGGCTCGGCGATCGCGTCGCGCAACGAACGCCGCATTCGCAAGGTGCGCCAGGGATCGGCCTGAAAACCGGACCGCTCCAGCAGTGCGATGAAGCGCCGGTCATCGCTGCGGACAGGGACGAACAGGCATGGGCGCTCGCCGCAGCTGTCGGCGGCGCGGGCGACGCTCTGCAACCCCCAGGCGAGCATGGCTGCCGCAAGGTCCTCGGTCTCTGCGCCGGGCCTGGCGCAGGCGACCATGACGCACTCATCGAGCAGGATCGCCGCGCCCACCAGATCGCCGTGGGTGTCTTCCCACACCTGCGCGTCACCTGCTCCCGCCTGGCGCGCGGCGAGTTCCGCGCGCAGCACATCGAGCGGCGGCCAGGGATCGCCCTGATCCACCGCTCTGGCGGCGCACCACAGGCTGAGCACGAGTTCAAGCTCGCTCACGCCCCGGTAGTCACGTTGGGAGCAGGTACGCATGGCGCACCTATGGTAGCGTCTTCTGCCGCTCCGCGGCGCGTTGCAGCAACGCCCGCACCTCGTCGTCGCTCACCTGGGGGAACTCTTCGTACCACAGGCCGATGGCGGCGAGTGGCTCCGGAGTTTGCACCACGATCACCTCATCGACCATCGCCTCGAGCAAGGCCACCGTTTCGCGCGCTGCGACCGGAGCGGCGACCACGATACGCGCTGGCTCCTGGGCGCGCACGGCCACAATCGCGGCGCGCATCGTCGCGCCGGTCGCCAGCCCATCGTCCACCAGGATGACCGTCTTACCGCGCAGATCGGGCGCCGGGCGCCCTCCGCGGTACAGTCGCCCCCGGCGTTCCAGTTCCTGCCCTTCGCGCGCGGCTACCTGGGCAATCGTGTCAGGGCCGATACGCAGACCACGCACCACATCGGTGTTCAGTACCCGCACCCCGCCCTCGGCGATGGCGCCCATGGCAAGTTCTTCCTCGCCAGGCACGCCCAGCTTCCGCACGAGCATCAGGTCCAGCGGCGCGTCCAGGGCCGTTGCTATCTCGTACCCTACGGGGACGCCGCCGCGGGGCAGGGCCAGCACTATCGTATCAGGGCGACCGGCGTAGGCCGTGAGCCGGGAAGCCAGGGCGCGACCGGCCGCCGCGCGGTCGTGGAAACGGTGTCCCTGGCTCAGGATCCAGGAATGCAAGCGTTGGAACCCTGCCATAACACACCTCTCTGATGTGAACATATGGGGAAACCGGGTTTCCCCGTGGCCCTGCCTGAGGGGAAGGGGTGGGCGGGCGCCGCCCTCCCGAGAATCGCTGCTCTAACCGTTGGGGAAACCGGGTTTCCCCGTGGCCCTGCCTGAGGGGAGGGTTTGGGCGGGCGCCGCCCTCCCGAGAATCGCTGCTCTGACCGTCGGGGAAACCGGGTTTCCCCGTGGCCCTGCCCGGAAGAGCGGAAGCCCGGCTCCGGGCAGCGTTCTCCCTGGCCCGGGGCCCACGGTTGACCACCGCGGAAGCCCGGGCCGGGCGCACAGCGACGCAGCGTGTGTTAAAGGAGAGCCCTGGAGGCGTTTCTTGCAGAGAGCATGGCAAACCGCCGCGTGAAGCCATCCGGCAGCGCGGGCACGGTCCGCCTCGTTACGGACCCGGGGCCATGGGGCTGCACCCCGGCGCAGGGTTAGGGCATCAACGCCTGACCGGAGACCGAGGGGAAGGGTCGCGGTAGCTCTTCCAGCACCCCGATACCGCCCGTCTCGGGGCTACCGTAGACGGTAATGTCGGCCATGTCGCACCCCAGGTCCTCCTGGAGCGCGATTACCGCCGCGCCGCGCGTCATCACCGTGACGCGCCTGCCATCAACTGCGTAGCGGTACCCGGCCTCAGCCACATAGCCCTTGGCCGCCAATGCCGTCTCGATCACCGGCAGGAGTTCGCGCAGGCACGTGTAGCGATCCAAGGCTTTCCTCTCTTTACACTTCTATCAGAATCTCATCACGAAACGCCTTCGTGATGTGCGGGCCGAATGCGGAGGGTGAAGCTCTTTTCGCACCCTACCCGCATCGCGAAGCACGTCTCGCATGTACCGACACTGGCTCGGTGCGCAAGCAACGCGCACTCCCGGACATCCTTAAGTGTAGCCGAGCGAAGGGGTGGCTGCCATACGTGCTGATGCAGGTTAAAGACCCGTAATTGTACGGGTTGTGGTAGAGGGGCCTGGCAGGTGGGGCAACCGGCGAATGGCGCCGGCTCACGCCACTGCCCGGCGGGCAGACGTGGGAGGACCTGGCCCTCCCGCGCCCGCCGGTCTATGCGCCCGAGGGGAGGAGTTGGGAGGGCGTGGCCCTCCCAGAGAATGCTTACAGCGTAGTGGCGAAATCTGGTTTGCCGGGGTGGGCAGGTCCGGGCAGAGCCTGGTCGCGTGGACCCCGGCCGGCCTATTCGGCAAAGGCGAGCGGCGTGGCGCCGACGAGCCGGCGCAGATCGCCATATCGCACACGAATCGCGTCGCGGTGCGTCCCCGCAGTAAAGGTGACCTGTTCGTCGTCGTTGAGGTGCAGGTCACTGTAGACAGGCACGCCAAAGAGCGACCCGAAGGGTGGCAAGGCGCCCACCTCACACTCGGGGAAGCGTTCGGCCATCTCGGCTTCGCTGGCCAGACGCGCCCTGGATGCGCCCAGGGCGCGCTGAAGGGCCTCGACGTTCACCATACGCGGCGCCGGGAGCAGCGCCAGTACCAGGTCGTCATCAACCCGCACCACGACGGTTTTGATGAACCGGCGCCCCGGGGTGTGGGTGTCCTGTGCGGTTTCCTGTGCAGTGTAATCGGTGCGATGGTGGATCAATTCAAAGGGAATCGCTTCCTGGCGCAGCATGTCCATTACCCGGTCAAGGACGGTGCTCATAGGAGTTCTCCTTTCCTGATGCTGATGTGAACATATGGGGAAACCGGGTTTCCCCATTCCCCCGCCTGAGGGGAGGGTCTGGGAGGGCGTAGCCCTCCCGGCCAGCTACAGCATGGCCTGCGTGATCAGGCGCGCCAGCACATCCGCCTGGTTCAAGGCCAGGTCCACGCCCATTTCGGGGATGAACATCCAGCTATTGTGGGGATTGTTCACCCGGGCAACGGCCTTCGACACGTTGAAGGCGAAGCGTGCCAGACTGGTGATCACCAGGTTCGTCGCATCGGTCCCGGTGACGGCGGCAACCAGGTCTACGTTCCGAATGCCAGCCATCTCCAGCACGTCGGGGTCGGTACCGTTACCCTGGATCACGGTAACGCCGGGCAGGGTTCGGTGCAGGGCAGCGGGGGCCGCCTCGTGCGTCTCGATGATGGTCACGGTATGCCGTTGCTCCAGAAGCAAAGCGGCCAGGTACGACCCCACCTGCCCACCGCCGACGATCAGCACGCGCATAGCCGACCTCCTTCACTGCCGCAGCAGGGCCACCAGATGGTCGGTAGCCGCGGCCAGCACAACCAGGTGCAGCAGATCGCCCGCTTCGAGGCGCGTGGCGGGCTGGGGCAAAAAGGTGCGCCCTCCACGACTGATCGCCGCGACCTGGATCTCCCCGGGCACGGTAATGACGCTGATGGGACGGCCCACCAGCAAAGGGGGAACGGCGACATCGAGGATATCAACGTCGCTGCCCAGGCTTGCCACCGGCTCCAGTTCAGAGTAGCTCAAGAGTTCGGCAATCCGGCTGATGCCCCAGGTAGTGGTGCAGACCGTCTGAACGCCGAGACGCCGGTAGATCTCGGCTGCGCGCGGGTTGTACACACGCGCCACCACGCGCGGCACCCGGAAGATCAGGCGCGCCAGCCGGGCGGCGACAATGTTGATGTCGTCGCTGGGGGTCACAGCGGCAAGGGCGTCCTGGTGGTCAATGCCGGCCTCGAGCAGCAGCCGCCGGTCGAGCACATCGCCGACGAGGGTTCGTCCTCGAAAGCCCTCGGGCAGGTGGGCCAGCGCCGCGGCGACCGGTTCGATCACCGTGACGGTGTGGCCGGCGTAGCTGAGCCGCCCGGCCAGTCCCGAGCCGATGCGGCCACAGCCAAGGATGATGACACGCATACCTCACCTCCCGGGTGAGACGCCCGGCGCCGGAAGGTTCGCCCGCCGGCGCCGCCGGTAGCTACGGAGCGCGAACTTACGCGCCTCGTCGGCGATCAGCAGCACGGGGGTGCAGGCCAGGAACACCAGCCAGCTTGCGGCGGGCAACGGCGCCGTGCCAAAGACCCACTGGAGTAAGGGAATATAGACGATGGCGAAAATGAGCGCCAGTTCCACGGCGATACCGATCCAGATCAGCCGGTTGGCGCCCAACCCGACCGTGATGATCGAGGTCTCTTCGGTGCGCTGCGCGAACAGGTTGCCGACCTGGGTTGCTACAATCGCCGCCAGGGTCATGGTGGTCGCTGCCTGGTAGCGAGGGCCGCTGTCCGGCAGGTCGAGCCACTGCCCGGCGTAGCCCGCGCTCCAGTAGATTGTGTAGAACGCCAGCATGGCCACTGCGCTCTGGATGAGGCCGAGGAAGCAGAGGGAGCGCAGAAGCAAGCCCCGGTTGATCAGGTGATCCTCGCGCCGCCGCGGTGGGCGGTCCATGACACCGGGTTCGGCCGGTTCGGCGCCGAGGGCCAGGGCGGGCACGAGGTCGGTGCCCAGGTCAATCGCCAGCACCTGCATGACCGTCAGCGCCAGCGGAATGCGCCCGCCGCTCAGGGCAAAGAGCACGAAGGGCACCGCTTCGGGCATGTTGCTGGTGAAAATGTAGGTCACAAACTTGCGAATGTTGGCGTAGACGGCGCGTCCCTCTTCAATGGCGTGAACGATGGTGGCAAAATTATCGTCGGTGAGAACAATGTCTGCCGACTCGCGGGCCACGTCGGTGCCAGCCATACCCATGGCCACGCCAATATCGGCCTGTTTGAGCGCGGGCGCGTCGTTGACCCCGTCGCCAGTTACGGCGACGACCAGGCCCATGCGCTGAAGCGCCGCGACGATTCGCAACTTGTGCTCGGGAGCGACGCGGGCGAAAATCACTTCGTCACGCAGGATCTGCTCCAGGGCAGCGTCATCGAGGGTGTCGAGTTCCGCCCCCGACACGAGGCGCGGATGGTCCTGCCGCACCAGGTCGAGGCGCCGCGCGATGGTCGTGGCCGTTAGCCCGTCGTCGCCGGTGATCATCACGATCCGGATGCCTGCCCGATGGCATTTGGCAACCGCGGCGGCCACCTCTGGCCGGGGCGGGTCGTACATTGCCGCCAGGCCCAGGAAGGTCAGATCGCGCTCGACAGCGTCAGCCTGGTGCGGCGGTTGGTTCTCCGGCAGTTCGCGCCGGGCCACGCCGAGCACCCGTAGCCCGCTCCGGGCGAGGCGGTCCTTGACCATCTGCACCTCGGCTCGCAGCCGCTCATCGAGGGGTACATCGCGTCCGGAGAGGCGAATGGCCACACACCGGGCCAGCACTTCGTCGGGCGCGCCTTTGGTGTAGACCAGCGTGCCGGTCGCGCGATGCACGGTGCTCATGAGCTTGCGGCGCGATTCGAAGGGCAACTCGTGAATACGCGGCTCGGCGCGGGCCAGCGCCTCGAGATCTAATCCGCCTTTATGCGCCGCCACCTGGAGCGCGGCCTCGGTCGGGTCGCCGAGGACGCTCCAGCCGCTGCTGTCGCCGTGGCCGGCGGGAGCGGCGCCCGGGGGCAGGAGCCGGGCATCGTTGCAGAGCGCGGCGGCGCGCAACAGGTCGTAGAGATCGTCGCCGGGGGCGGGAACGCAGGGCCGGGCAGCGGCGCTGATGCTGCCGCCGGGGTCGTAGCCGCTGCCGCTCACCTCGAATTGCTGACCACCAGCCCAGAGGTAGCGCACGGTCATGGCGTTCTGGGTCAGCGTGCCGGTCTTATCGGTACAGATTACCTGCGTGCAGCCGAGGGTCTCGACAGAAGAGAGGCGTTTGACCAGGGCGTGCCGGCGGGCCATGCGCTGCACGCCGATGGCGAGGGCGAGGGTGACCGTCGGCAGCAGACCTTCGGGTACAAAGGCGACGATCATGCCCATGGCGAAGATGAAGCTTTCGACCGGACCGATGCGCACTACGCCGACGGCGAGGACAAAAAAGAGTGTCCCGACGCCGATGGCAATCGCGCTGACGACGCGGGTCAGGCGGGCCAGTTCCTGTTGCAGGGGGCTGGGCGCCTCGGTTACGCTCTGGGTCATCCGGGCAATCGCGCCGAAGGTGCTGCGCATCCCGGTGGCGAAGACCAGGGCCTTGCCTCTGCCAGCGACCACCGTGGTGCCGGCGAAGACCACGTTTGGCAGCGCCGGGCCGCTTTCGGGGCCCACGTAGGCCTCGGCGCGCTTGGAAACGGCACGGGCCTCCCCGGTAAGGGTAGACTGGTCAACCCGCAGTTCGGCAGCCTCGACCAGGCGCCCGTCGGCGGCGACGAGATCGCCTTCGGCCAGCAGCAGCAGGTCACCGGGCACGATCTCGTCGCGCAACACCTCGTGCACGGTGCCATCACGCAGCACGCGCGCCCGCGCCGGCAGCAGCGCGCGCAGGGCCGCGGCGGCGCGCTCGGCCCGATACTCCTGCCAGAAGCTGAACAGGCCGTTGATCAGTGTGACGGCCCAGATCGCCACGCCCAGTTCGGGCAACTGCACCAGAAAGGCGATCGCGCCGGCGATCCACAGCAGGATCGCCATCAGGTGGGTGAAGTTCTCAAGGAAGGTCCAGACCAGGGGCCGACCCCTGACCGTCTGGAGGGTGTTTGGCCCGTAGCGTTGCAGGCGCGCCGTGACCTCGGATGTCGCGAGGCCAGAGGGGCCGGAACCGAGCGCAGCATAGGCTTCGGCGACCGATACGCTCCATGGCGCCAATTCGGCTGTGAATTGGTCGGCCGTTTCCATGAAGATGCGCCTTGTTTGAACCGGTGCCAGAAGCGCGTGAGTGGGGCATCTGGCAAGTTCCGTGCACCCTGAGCGAAGCGATGGGCCCCGGCCGCCTGCGACTGTGCCCGGGGCGGCGGCTGCGCTCAGCGTGTCGAATGCTTTGCCGGATGCACCGGTTAGAACCCTGTGCGGCTGCGCCGCGCACCGATAAGCGGAGCGCCTCAGGAAGCCATGGCTGCCGCGAGTCCTCTCCCCCAGCCCCCTCTCCCGCTCAGGGAGGGGGAGTTCCCATGCGCTGTCCCCACGCCCGCTCCCCCCTCTCCCGATCAGAGAGGGGCACCGGGGGGAGGAGGAGAAGTCGTTGTCCCAAAAACCTACCCGTGAAAGGATGGGGAAACCCGGTTTCCCCGAAACCCTCCTCGCGGGCGGGTGGTTTCATCGGAGGGCGACGCCGTTCTCACTCCGTCTCGGGTGCCAGACCGTGCTGAAGGGCATAGCGCACCAGGTCGGCGACGCTGTGCAGCCCGAGTTTGTGCAGCAACCGGGCGCGATGCCACTCGACCGTTCGGACGCCGATGCCCAGGCGCTCGGCGATCGCGGCACTGGTGAGGCCCTGGGCAACCAGGCTCAACACCTCGCGCTCGCGCGGGCTTAGATGCTCCGTATGCGGGTCCGTCACACTGGTGCTCTCCCCGGCGAAGGAGCTGATCGCCCGTTCGGCCAGACGCGGGCTGAGATAGCGCTGCCCGGCAGCCACCTGGGCGATAGCGTGCAGAAAATCATCGGCGAGAGACTCCTTGAGCACATAGGCCATTGCCCCGGCGCGCAATGCCTCGCGGACGTGGGGTTCGTCGCCGTGCATGGAGAGCACAATCACCCGTGTCTCGGGCACCTGCGACACCACGGCGCGGGTGACGTCAATCCCGCTCATCCCCGGCATGCTCAGATCGACGATCAGAATGTCAGGGCGATGCTCTCGCACCAGGGCCACGGCTTCGGCTCCGGTGGCGGCCTCGCCGACAACGCGGCAGTGCAGCCGCGTCTCCAGCAGCAAACGCAGCCCTTCGCGTACCAGGTGATGGTCGTCGGCGAGAACCAGGGTCAGGCCATTCATAGACATTGTGTGCTCCCCGAGCCAGGTATACGTCCCGGTGCGCCGGTCGGAAGACCCCTCGTGGGCGCGTCGCTACGATGCGCTCTGAGCCAGGGCGCGGTCCACAGGCGGGCGCGCCAGGTACAACGCCCGCGCCTTGCGGGCCGCTTCGCGAGCCAGGGCCGGGCCCTCGCGGCGCGCGCCCACCAGGGTTACCTGTGGCGGCGCGGCAGCCAGCAGCAGACAGGGCACGGGGATTGCCGCCAGGGCCGGGTCGGCCCAGGCCGCCAGGGAGAGGATCAGCAGATCGGCGCCGGCCAGGCTGGCGCGGCGCTCCGGCGCTTCCTGCTCATCACAAACCATCAGCGTGGCGCCGGGCAGCTCATGCCCCAGGGCCGCCACGAGGGCCTGGCGCAGCGGTTCGCCGGCTACCACGCCGACGCGCCAGCCCGCGCCGAGCGTGCCGCGTGCCGCCCCGGCCCGTCGCAACCCGGCCGCGTAGGCCACCGCGATGGCGCCACCCAGGAGGGCATAGCCCACCAGTTCGCCGATCTGCCCGGCTACTCCCGGCCCGCCCTGACCGAGCAGCATCACCAGCGCCAGCCGGATGAACTGCGTCAGGGCAACCACCCCGGCGATCACTCCGAAGAGCAAACCGGCGTAGAGATAGATGCGCCGGCTGACCGCGCGCTCCTCCTCGGCGCTGCTGCGGGCCAGGCGTTCGCTCCAGCGGCTGGCCAGCCCGTAGACCGGCAGGGTCACGATTGTCGTGGCTACGTACCAGCTCAGCGCCTCGCGGCCAATATTGCCGATCACCTCCGCGCTGAACCAGCTCCGCAGCAGCGTGGCCATCAACCCGCTCAGCCCGAAGTAGAGCGCCACCAGGCTGACCGCGCCGATCAGGTAGCTGATCAGTCGCTGGGCGGTGCCGACCCGCTCCTCCGCGCCACTGAAGCGCGCCGTCAGCACCATTTGCTCGCGGTGGTAGAACAGCACCGGGAGCCCTACCGCCAGGGCCGCAGCCGCCGGGGCCTGGGCCGCAAAGACGCCAGGCCAGACCTCAAGGCCCCACAGCAAGCGCAACCCGGCGGCCAGGAGCGCGGTCAGCCCCGTCAGGGAGGTGATCAGGGCGCCGGTGATCACCAGCGCCAGGTAGACCTGGCGCAGGATCGAGGCCAGTTCATCGGCCTGGAGCGGACCGGGAACCCGGATCAGGCGGCGCGACCAGAGTTCATGGGCCAGCCAGACGCCCAGCCCGATCACCAGGGTGGCGGTACTATCGCTCACCTGCTGGATCAAGAGAGTGGCGCCAAAAACAGCGCGCTGGAGCAGGGCGCTGATCAGCGTGCCGGCTCCGAAGGTGGCAAGCCCCAGGCTCAGCCAGAGCATCAGGAACATATACCAGCGACGCAGGGTCGCATTGGGGCCGCTCCGCTCCACCTGCGCGCGATCGGCGCGGGCAATGCGCCAGTGGGCAGCCCAGACGATTGCGCTCACCAGCACGGTCGCCAGGGGGGCGACCAGAGTGAGGCTCACAACGTCCTGATGCAGGGCCGTGAGGGCCAGGACCAGCGCCCCGTGGCCGGCCACCACGACGCTGATCGCAGCGACCAGCAGCACCGCGTAGAGGTAGAGACGGCGCAGCGGTGACGCCTGACCTTCGGGCCGGGCGACATCGCGCCGGATGAGCAGCCAGTGGCCGGCCCACAGCGGCGCGCCGACGACCACCAGCGCCACCGTGCCCGCCAGGCGCAGCACTGCGCCCGCGGCGCCGACGGGAGGGCCGCCGAGCCAGCGCTCGACGCTGAAAGCCAGCAGCCCGGACGCGCCCGCGCTGAGCATGTGCAAACCGATAAAGGCCGCGACGTAGAGATAGAGCCGGCGCGCTACCTGGATCGCCATACCCGTGCTCCTCCCGGCTACGCAAACGGCCAGCCAACGATGCGCCAGCTCTCGCCATCGCGCTCGAGCAACAGGTCGTACTGCGTGCTCCACTGGCTGCTGCCAAACAGACCCCCCGGCTCAAAGCGTGTGATCATCACTGTCACCGTGGCGGTGCCATCGTGAATGGCGACGCGGTCGACGCGCATTTCACCGTTGCGCTCGTAACGAATCTGGTTCTGAAACTCGGCCAGCGACCGCGTCCGTTGCGTTTCTGCGCTGAGAAAGCCATACGCGCTGGCGTAGTCGCCACGGTACACAGCATCGAAGAAACGCTGGACCACGCCCTCGGGCGTCGAGAGCGGCGCAAAGACAGGCTGCTGACGCGCGCTCAGCGGAATGGTGAGCAGGGCGATGACGACCAGGAGCGCCGCCCCGCCAACCAGCGCCCAGAGGCCCCAGGCGCGGCTCGGCTGCCGAGCGCCGGATAGTGACCCTGGGGATGTTGCGTTTGTTTTCATCTCCCTCCCCGTGCGGAGGGCTTGCCACCCCGGCAGGCAGGGGGTTGGGGAAACCCGGTTTCCCCATGTTCATATCAGATGCCGGGGCGCGCAACGCCCGACTGAAAATACCTGTCCTTGGGGGGCGCAGCTCTCCCAAACCCTGCCCTCAGGGAGAGGCATGGGGAAACCCGGTTTCCCCGCAGTCATATCAGTATAGCAAAACTGTTCCGCCGATTGGGTTACTCTGGCGCAATACGTTGTGAGGGTATGTGCACCGGGCATGCGCTATCGATCGTAAAGACCCCTTCTCCGCCGGTATCGGTTTATTCTCGCCATGGCGCGCCGGAACGGGCTATACTCAAAGAATGAGGGGCGGCTCACCGTCTCCGGCTGCCCTGTTTACCCCGTTCTCCTCCCTCCCTGCCGCCCCTTCCGCCGTTGCGTGTCCGGTCAACGATGACAGAGGCAGTTGACGGTGTGGGAGGGGAGTGTGTCCCTGGACAAGGCTTCCGCCTCCAGTGGTTGTGGAGGCCGGGAGCGGAGGGTGCAAGCATGCAGACGATCCTGGTTCCCCTTGATGGCTCTCCGTTTGGCGAGCATGCCCTGCCCCTGGCCCTGGCGCTTGCCCGCCATGGCGACATGCAGATCGCCCTGGCCCACGTGCACTACCTGTTCGCGCCGTCGCTTGCCCCGACCGGCGCGCCGATTGTTGATCCCCGTATAGACGCGTTGTTCCGCGAAGAGGAGGCCGCATATCTGGCCGACGTCTCGCACCGCATCGCGAAGGTCTGGAATGGCCCGGTGACGATGACATTGCTGGAGACGCCGGTGGCCGAGGCTCTCTGCCAGCACGCAGCGTTGATCGGCGCCAGCCTGGTGGTGATGAGCAGCCATGGGCGCGGCGGTCTGGCCCGGGCCTGGCTCGGGAGCGTTGCGGACCGCATGATCCGCCAGTCGGCAGTGCCGATCCTGCTGGTGCACCCCGAGGATGGTACGCCTGACCTTGCCCACGAGCCGCGACTGGACCACATCCTGGTGCCTCTCGATGGCTCGTTGCTGGCGGAGCAGATCCTTCCCCACGCCACCTGGATCGGGCGCCTGGTTGGAGCGCGCTACACCCTGCTGCGCGTGATCGAGCCGGTCATACGCGGGTTCCTGGTCAACGGCGTCGAACCGGTGGTGGATGTTGAGGCGCAAGAAGTGGCCTGGCAGCAGGCTAGCGAGTATGTGGAGCGCACTGCCGCCCGTTTGCACGCCGAAGGTCTGGCTGCCGTGCCTGAGGTGCGGGTGGGCCGGCCCATCGCTGAGATCCTGGCGTGCGCCACTGAGCGTCAGGCCGATCTGATCGCGATGAGTACCCACGGCCACGGTGGGCTAACCAGGCTCTTCCTCGGCAGTGTCACCGACAAAGTGCTGCGCAGCGCCGGTGTGCCGGTGCTGGCCTTCCGCCCGCCGGAAGCCAGGCAGGAGGGGTAGCGCCGATGCACATCATGACCCTCGCCTGCGACCTCGACGGCACCCTGGCCGAGCACGGGCAGGTCGCCCCGGAGACCTGGGGGCTGCTCCAGCGGCTGAAGGGAGTGAACTGGACGCTGATCCTGGTCACGGGGCGAACCTTGAAGACCTTCGCTCCCCACGGGCCGTTCGCCGAGGTGTTCGACGCGATTGTGGCCGAAGATGGCGCGGTGGTCTACTTTCCGCACCGCGATATCGTGACCCTGCCCTTTGGCCGCCTCAACCCCGCGTTGATCGAGCGCCTCAGCGTTACGGGCATTCCGCTGGAGCGAGGGCTGGCGATTGTCGCCACCCACACGCCCCACGACCTGGTCGTGCTCCAGGTGTTGCGCGACGTCGCCGGTGGGGCGACGGTCGAGTACAACCGCGGCGCGGTAATGGTGTTACCTCCGGGCGCCACCAAGGGAACGGGGCTGCGCTATGCCCTGCGTGAACTGGGCTGCTCGCCGCGCAGCGTCATCGCCTGTGGTGACGCCGAAAATGACCGCAGTATGTTCGAATGCGTCGAGCTGGCGGTTGCGGTGAACAACGCCACTGAGGATGTGCGGGCGCTGGCCGACATGGTGCTGACAGAGCCAGACGGCGCCGGGGTGCGCGCCCTGGGCGAGGGGCTGCTACGCAGGCAATTGCCGCCCTACCGCCAGCGCCCGGAGCGTATGCTGCCGCTTGGCGAGCGATCCGATCGCACCCCCGTGCTGCTCGATCCCTTCTGGCTGCTCGATGCCTCGCTGGCCATCGTTGGCTCCAGTGGCGGCGGCAAATCCTGGTTGGCCGGTCTCCTGGCGGAGGAGTTGCTGCGCCGGGGGTACCAGATCTGCCTGATTGACCCCGAAGGCGACTACCGGGCCATGCGCGCCTTCCCCCACACGCTGCTGCTCGGCGGCGCCAGCGCTCCCCTGCCCCCGGTGAATGACGTCGCGACCCTCAGCGAGTATGCCGAGACGAGCCTGGTGCTCGATCTGTCGCTGGAGACGCACGAGCGCCGAATGTCCTATGTGGCCGGCCTGCTGCACGAACTGGGCTGTCTGCGGGCGCGCTACGGCCGGCCGCACTGGCTGCTGGTTGATGAAGCCCAGAGCTTTTGCCTGACCCCTGACAGTGATGCCGCGACGACCCTCTGCCGGCTGATGCGCGAGGGAGGCGTCGGCATCGTCAGTTACCAGCCCAGCCGTCTGCCGCCGGCCATTCTGGAGCAGATTGACCACTGGCTGGTAACCCGTCTCGTCTCCGGCGAAGAGCAGGCCTGTGTTGCCAGACAGTTGGCGCGGTGCCCCGGGTGGGTCGATCCGGGGCTGTCGCTCAGCACCCTGCCACGCGGCCAGGCATACCTGTGCGTGAGCACCCGATCGGCGACGCCGGCTCCAGCCCAACTGGTGCAGTTTCGCGCCCGGCCTCGCACGGTGCCCCACATCCGGCACCTGCACAAGTACCTGCGGGCACCGCTGCCCTACGACAAACGCTTCCACTTCCACGACGGGCAGGGTCGCTACCTCGGCGAGAGTGCGGCGAACCTGTGGGAGCTGCGCGGCGCGCTGAGCACCCTGCCTCTGGACTCGCTGCGCTACCATGTCGAGCGGGGCGACCTGGAGCGCTGGGTCAGCCTGGTGCTGCGCGACCCCGAGTTGGGACGGCAGATCGGCAAAATCACCCGGCGCCACCTCGGAGGCGAGGCCCTGCGGGAAGCGCTGGTAGCGGTCGTGAGCGAGCGCTACGATGAGCTGGATAGTCTGGTCTGATGTGAACATATGGGGAACCCGGGTTTCCCCATACCCTTCCCTGAAGGGAGGGTTTGGGAGGGCGCAGCCCCCCCAAGAATAATGAATATGTTCATTCTGGCGTTATGCGGCGCAGCCGCATAGACAGTTAACGTGAACACAGGGGCAACCCGGCTTATGGAACTCGACCCAGCGCTGCTCAGCGCATATCTCAGCCACTACTTCGGAGCACCGGTAGAGGTGCTGGAACTGGTTTCCCTGGGGGGCGCGGCGCCGCCGCCGCCCGATGCGCGCACCCCGGCTGGCCCACTGAAAATCCTGGGCTATGGCGAACCAGTGCTGATCCGCTACCGGCTGCACGGGGAAGAACGGCGCGCTGTGCTGCACACCATGGCGGCCAACCAGTTCGGACACGAGCGCCGCGCCGACCGCGCGGCCAATCTGATCCTGAGTTTCGATTGCTTCAACGATCTGCCCCACCATGTGCGCGCCCTCGACGTGGGCGTGCTCGATCCAGGCGGGCCGCTGCGTTCCATCGGCCAGGGCGAGGTCTTCCTCCTCACCGACTACGCTGAGGGGCAGATCTATGCCGAGGACCTGAAACGCATAGCCGCCACGGGCACCGCCGGTGCCGAGGACCTGGAGCGGGCGCGGGCGCTGGCACTTTACTTGAGCGCCATCCACAAGGTTCGGCGCGACGAACCGGCGCTCTATCGGCGGCACCTGCGCGACGTGTTCGGCAGTGGCGAAGGGATCGCCGGACTGATCGACAGCTACCCGCCCGGCTATGCACTCGCCCCGGCTGCCTGGCTGGAACAGGTCGAGACGCGCCTGGTGGCCTGGCGCGCCCGGCTGAAGGCCCACCCGGAGCGGCTCGCGCAGATCCACGGCGACTTTCACCCCTTCAATGTGCTCTTCGGCGAGGGTACGGCCTTCACCCTCCTCGACCGGAGCCGGGGCCCCTGGGGCGAGCCTGCCGACGACGTGAGCGCGATGGCGATCAATTACCTCTTCTTCTCGCTCCAACGCTCCGGCACCCTGGCAGCGCCCTTCGAGGAGTTGTGGACGATCTTCTGGCAAACCTACCTGGCGCACACGGGCGATGAACTGCTCTTGCGGGTGGTGCAACCTTTCCTGATCTGGCGCGCCCTGGTCATCGCCAGCCCTCTGTGGTACAACGTGGCCGACAACGTCCGGCGCAGCCTGTTCCGTTTCATCGGGCGGTTGCTCGAAACCCCGGTCTTCGATCCAGGGGAGGTACAGGTGTACCTGACGTGAACATATGGGGAAACCCGGTTTCCCCATACCCCAACCGGTGTTGGCGGCGCCTGGCCCCCCAGCCAGCAGGGGGAACGGGGAAACCCGATTTCCCCATACGCTGACAAGATGCAAACCAGGTTTTTTCCTGTGGGGGCGCAGCCCTCCCAAACCCTCCCGCGCGCGGGCTGTGTTCACGTTAGCGCAGCGTCAATTAATCGTCTCAACGCTGCTGGTGCAAAGATAAATAACCCGCTCGCCGATATTGGTGGCGCGGTCGGCGCTGCGCTCCAGCGCGTGGACCACGTCGAGCAGGTCAATAACCGCCTCGATCTGTTCGGGTTGGGCATGTGCCTCGGCAATCAGGCGCTCGCGAAGGACGTCTTCCAGTTCATCAACGCGCTCGTCGGTGGCGGTAAGACTGTGGGCCAGGGCGGTGTCCTGGCGTAGAAAGGCTTCCAGGCTGGTGTTAACCATCTGGATGGCCAGCGACGCCATCTCGTGGATCTGGGCAGGCGGAATGAGCAGCACGGGCCGGCGCACCGCCCGGCGCACGCGGCGGGCGATGCTGTTGGCGTAATCGCCGATACGTTCCAGTTCGCCCGCGATCGCGGTAACGGCGGTGATCAGCCGGAGATCGCCAGCCACAATCGGCTGTTGGGTAGCCAGGAGGCGGATGGTGCGCTCTTCCAGATCGCGCCAGGCCGCGTCAATCTTCGGATCCTCGCCGGTAACCCGGGCTGCCTCCAGCGCATCCCATGTCTCCAGCGCGTGTAGCGCTCGGAGCAGCGCCTGTTCAACCATGCTTCCCATGCGCAGCACATCTTCGCGCAGGCTGTTGATCTGGCGCGCGTAGCGCTCACGTAACATAGGCCCTTCCTTCCTGATATACCATTTCAGTCGTCCATGTGGCTGCGCCGCACAATGCCAGAATGAACATACTTGTTCCTGGGAGGGGATACCCACCCGAATCCTCCCTATGGGGAGCGGTACAGGGCAACCCGGTTTCCGCAGGTTCACATCAGATTGCCGCGGTGGCGTTCCGGTGCACTTCGGCAGGAGCGCGGGGGTGGCTCGCGCAATCGCATCAGTGTAAAGCATAGCACACTTCTTGCGGTATTGCAGGCCGTGAGCGCGAATAACCGTTCGTTCGGCCCGGATGCGCGGGGGTTGGAGGCCCGCATCTGGCCGCCATACTCGCACCCGGGACACCGGTTGACCCGGGACGTAGTTGGGATCACAACACGCGGCGGGGCGAACGAAGCTCTCCCCGCCGCGTGTGGTCGTTTCCCTCGCCTGGCCAGCGTCGGGAACAGACCTGGCTCTCAGGCAGGCTGCGCCGCGGCAACGCCCCGCCGGAACGTAAAGCCCTCCGGGCCCGCATCCACGACGATGGTATCGCCCTCGTGGAACTGGCCCTGAAGCAGCTCCAGCGCCAGAGGGTTCTGGATGCGCTGCTGGATGGCCCGCTTGAGCGGACGCGCTCCGTAGATCGGGTCGTAGCCCTCTTCGGCGAGTCGGGAGCGGGCCGCCTCGGTCAGTTCCAGGTTGAGCTTGCGGTCAGCCAGCAGTTTGCGTAGCCGACCCAGCTGGATCTCGACAATCTGCCCGATCTGATCGCGACTCAGCGGGTGGAAGACGATCACCTCATCGATGCGGTTCAGGAACTCCGGGCGCAGCTCGGCCCGCAACTCGGTAAGCACCGCGGCGCGGATCGCGTCTTCGCCCGCTCCTTGCTGGGCCATCTCCTGGATCATCGCCGAGCCGACGTTACTGGTCATAATGACCACCGTGTTCTTGAAGTTCACCACCCGGCCCTGACCATCGGTAAGGCGTCCGTCGTCGAGCACCTGCAGGAGCACGTTGAACACGTCGGGATGGGCCTTTTCGATCTCGTCGAAGAGAATGACGCTGTAGGGCTTGCGCCGCACTGCCTCGGTGAGCTGGCCACCCTCTTCGTAGCCGACGTAGCCGGGCGGTGCGCCGATGAGTCGCGCGACGGTGTGCTTTTCCATGTACTCCGACATGTCAATGCGGATCATGGCCTGCTCGTCATCGAAGAGGAACTCGGCCAGGGCCCGCGCCAGTTCGGTCTTGCCGACGCCGGTGGGACCAAGGAAGAGGAACGAGCCAAGTGGCCGGTTCGGGTCCTGCAAACCCGAACGCGCCCGGCGCACAGCATTAGCCACCGCCGCCACGGCCTCCTCCTGGCCAACGACGCGCCGGTGCAGGCGCTCTTCCATGTGGATGAGCTTCTCCACTTCGCCCTCGAGCAGCTTGCTCACCGGAATCCCCGTCCAGCGCGAGACAATCTCGGCGATGTCCTGTTCACGCACTTCCTGGCGCAGGATGCTCGCGCTCTGGTCCAGGCGCAGCTCGGCTTCTTGCAGTTGTCGCTCCAGGCTGGCCAGCGTGCCGTACTGCAACTCGGCGGCCTTGTTGTAATCGTACTGGCGCTGGGCCTGCTCGATGGCTGCCCTGGTCTGTTCGATCTGCTCCTTCAATGACTGGATGCGTTCGAGTTCACGGCGTTCGTTCTGGAGCTGGACCTCCAGGCGATTGCGCTCCTCGCGCAAATTGGCCAGCTCCTGCTCCAGTTTCTCCAGCCGCTCCTTGCTGGCCCGGTCGGTCTCCTTCTTCAGGGCCTCTCGCTCGATCTCCAGTTGCATCATGCGCCGCTTAAGGTCATCGAGTTCCTGCGGGTCGGAGGTGATCTCCATTCGCAGGCGCGCAGCAGCCTCGTCAATCAAGTCAATCGCCTTGTCGGGCAGGAAGCGGTCACTAATGTAGCGGTCGGAGAGTACCGCCGCCGCCACCAGCGCCGCATCAGTGATACGGACGCCGTGGTGGGTCTCGTAGCGCTCCTTCAGCCCCCGCAGGATGCTGATCGTGTCCTCGACGCTCGGCGGGTCCACCAGCACTGGCTGAAAGCGGCGCTCCAGCGCGGCGTCTTTCTCGATGTGCTTGCGGTACTCATCGAGGGTGGTGGCGCCGACCATGTGCAGTTCGCCACGCGCCAGCATCGGCTTGAGCATGTTGGAGGCGTCCATAGCGCCTTCGGCTGCGCCCGCGCCGACCACGGTGTGCAACTCGTCCACGAAGAGAATGATGTCTTCGCGCTCCTGAATCTCCTTCAGCACGGCCTTGAGCCGCTCCTCGAACTCGCCACGGTACCTGGCGCCGGCAATCAGCGCGCCCATATCGAGCGCCACCACCCGCTTGTTCTTGAGCGCCTCGGGCACGTCGCCCCGCACGATGCGCTGGGCCAGGCCTTCAACGATGGCGGTTTTGCCCACGCCAGGTTCGCCGATGAGCACCGGGTTGTTCTTGGTGCGCCGGCTGAGGATCTGAATCACGCGGCGGATCTCCTCATCACGGCCAATAACCGGGTCGAGCTTACCGCGGCGAGCCAGATCCGTCAGGTCGCGTCCGTACTGCTCCAGGGCGGCGTAGGTGCCCTCGGGCGTGGGGCTGGTAACGCGCTGGGCGCCCCGCACCTCGCGCAGGGCGGCGAGCAGTTTGTCGCGGGTCAGGCCGGCCTGTTTGAGGATCCGCTCGGCGCCGCCGCCGGCATGTTCGAGGATGGCCAGGAGCAGATGTTCGGTGGATACGTACTCATCACCGAACTGGCCAATCTCGTCGTAGGCCCGCAACAGCACCGCGCGCATGCGCGAACTGTACTGCGGCTGCACGTTCGCGCCGCTGACGCGCGGCAGTCTGGTGATCTCGGCGTTGACCTGCTGCTTGAGGGCACCCACCGCCAGGTTCAGGCGTGTCAGCACCTGCGGTACGACGCCGTCGCTTTGTTCGAGCAGCGCGTAGAGCAGGTGCTCGGGTTGCACCTCGCTGTTACCGTTGCGTTCGGCGATCGTCTGCGCGGCGATGATCGCCTCGGTGGATTTCTGGGTGAAACGACTCGTATTGAATGACATAGGCATATTCCTCCCTGCCTGTAATGCTGAGCGTATCGTAACACGCACGCATCTGCCGCGCACTAGTGCGGTGTTAGAAAAGCATTGGAGTTGTCATCACGTTGCGCGTCCCTGCGATCGTGATCGCGCGGGCCTCGAGGTCGCCATCGCCGATGCGCAGCGCCGCGGCCTCACCGGGGTGGCCCGCCCCGGGGCGGGGTAATGCGGCGGGGCGTCGGCCCGCCCCGGGGCAACGGGGTGATGCGGCGGGGCGGCGGGGCACCCCGGGGCAACGGGGTGATGTGGCGGGGCGGCGGGGTGGCCCACCCCGGGGCGGGGTGATGCGTCGGGGCGGCTCGCCGCGGGGCG
>JBDNDG010000289.1:0-5987 GCA_046719255.1 Chloroflexaceae bacterium | reverse complement strand
TGCCGGCAGGGTCACGGTCGCGCGGGTTGCGTACAAAATACGACGTCACACCCGAGCGCGGCACGTCCGTATGGACGCCGGCTCACTTCTGGTATACTGGCGCGCCGGGGCGCCCGCCGTTGCCAGGCCGCGCCCGAAAGCAGCACCGTTCGACCGACGAAGCGAGGCTATGAGCGATCCAGAGCATGAAGCGCAGCCGCCCCTGCCTCACCTGCCACCCCCTGCGGTCACGCCGACCCTGGTACAACTGGTGGAGAGCCTGCTGTTCATTGCAGGCGAACCGGTTAGCATAGCCCAACTGGCGCGCGCGCTTGAAGCTCCCGCCGACGCGGTGGAAACGGCTCTTGAACAACTGGCCGCCCGGTGCCGTGAGCGCGGTGTGCGGGTGCAGCGGCACGGCGAGCTGGCCCAGCTCGTTACTGCCCCGGAGGCGGCAAGGGTCGTCGGGCGCTTTCTGGGGGTGCAGGCCAGCGGGCGTCTCTCCAGTGCGGCTCTGGAGGTGCTGGCCATTATCGCCTATCGCCAGCCGGTGACACGGGCACAGATTGAAGCCATCCGCGGGGTTGATAGCAGCGGCGCGCTGCGCGCCTTGCTGACCCGTGACCTGATCTGTGAAGCCGGGCGCCTCGAGAGTGTGGGGCGGCCCATCCTCTATGCCACGACCCCGGCCTTCCTGCAGCAATTTGGCCTGACCAGCCTGGCGGATCTGCCCCCTATCGATCTGCTCGCAGCCATGCACGGGGCCAGCGCCGCCGACGCCGCCGGAGAAGCGCCCGGTGACACAGATGGATAGCATGAAACTACCCACTGCCACCCACACCTTCTCCACATGCAGCGCCAGGTTATCCACAATCCCGATGAAGCCGTCTGCGGCCCATTCTGCGCCGCTCCAGACGGCCCGGACGCGGTGCGGGCATCCGGAAACGTATGACAGCGGGTCAGGTTATCCACATTGTTGGCGAAAAGTTATCTACATAAAACGCGAAATAGCGCACCAGAATACAAAGAAATGCCACTATACCAGCGTTCGTAACTATAATCAGGATTTATAGAATTGCACATTATGTTGCTTGAAAAATCGGAGGGTTTGGAGTATGATCTCGTCCACATCCAACACGTACCACCAGCGGTCCCCTCGACCTATCCGCTGAAGGGTTCGGCCCGTGTCTCAGAGTCTTCTGCGGAACGGCGCGCTGCGAGCCGCGCGCTGCGAGTTCCTGTGGCCAGTGCCAGGGAGGCGCATGTGAACTTAAACCAGATCTGGCAGGCAGCACTGGGCACGATCCAGGTGCAGACTTCGCGCCAGGACTTTGACACCTGGCTGCGTGGCACGAGCCTGCTCGCTCTCGATGGCGGGCTGGCTACCATTGGCACCCTTTCGCCCTTCCACAAGGAGGGACTGGAGTCGCGCTTTCTCATACCGGTGCGGCGCTCGCTCGGCGATGTGGTGGGGTACCCGGTGCAGGTGCGGGTGGTGATCACCACCGGCGCGCACCAGTCCGCCCGGAGTGATAGTGCTCCCGCCACCACTGCGCTCACCCCAACCGATGAAGACAGCTGCCTTACCGGCGAGCGGGCCATGCAGCTTGAACTCTCCAGTGCCATGCGCTCGGGTATGCTCAACCCGAAGTACACCTTCTCACGCTTCATCGTTGGTTCCAGCAACCGGTTGGCCCACGCCGCCTGTCTGGCCGTCGCCGATAAGCCCGGCCAGGCCTACAACCCCCTCTTCCTCTACGGCGGCGTCGGCCTGGGCAAAACGCACCTGCTCCATGCCATCGGTAACTATGTGCTTGACCGCGATCCGGAGATTAATGTGCTCTATGTGTCTTCGGAGAAGTTTACCAATGATCTGATTAACGCTATCCGCCGACAGCAGACCGATGAGTTCCGTATGCGCTATCGGAACATTGATGTGCTGCTGATTGATGACATCCAATTCATCGCCGGGAAGGAGTCCACTCAGGAGGAGTTCTTCCATACCTTCAACGCGCTCCACTCCGCCGCCAAACATATCGTGATCAGCTCCGATAAACCGCCCAAGGCTATCCTGACCCTCGAGGAACGCCTGCGCTCGCGCTTCGAATGGGGCCTGATTGCCGATGTACAGCCGCCGGACCTGGAGACGCGCACGGCCATCCTCCGGGCCAAGGGCGATCAGATGAATGTTCTGGTGCCTGATGAAGTGATTGATTTCCTGGCCCATAAGGTGCAGAGCAATATCCGTGAGCTTGAGGGTAGCCTGAACCGTGTGGCCGCCTACGCCGCGATGCACGGCCTGCCTATCAGCGTAGAGGTTGCAACCCAGGCCCTCGCTGATCTGCTCGGCAATACCCGCCGCCGCCGCATCACTGCCGAGACGATTATCCAGGCCGTCAGCGAACACTACGGGGTTGAAGTGCGCGCCCTGACCGGTCGCGGCCGCTCGCGGAACGTCGTCTTGCCGCGCCAGGTCGCTATGTACCTCCTGCGCGAAGAGACGGAGGCCAGTCTGGTGGATATCGGGAATATGCTTGGTGGCCGCGATCATACTACGGTGATGCACGGCTGCGAGAAGATCGCCGAGGAGATGACCACCGATAATCGCCTCCGCGGCGAGGTGCTGAGCATCCGCGAAAAGTTGCACGCCCTGGCGGGGTGAGCCGGAGCTGGCCATGACGACCGGCAGGCTCCGGCTCGTGGTCCTTGAGAAGCGCATCCGCTATGGCTCGTGCAGGCGGGCTTTGCATGAAGGTAGCCCCCGGCTTATGGTTGCCGACTGAAGTCGGCGGTACGTCTACCCGTTGTATTCTTGATAACCATGAGCCACCAGGCGAGGGCTGGATAGCGGATGATGCAAAGCCCACGAGCTGCGCCCCGCCCGTTCCGCCGCGTAAAGCGCATCCGGCGCGTGATGCCCTTGTGACGGCTGGCCGCGCCCGCCCCCGTCAGCGTCCTCTTCCACGCGCATCGCTTTACGACCTATGGCCCCGATCGCGGCCCCTCCGGGCTCGCGGCGGGGCCAGCGGTTTGTGCGTACCTGATGTGAACACAGGCCGTGCGCGGGAAGGTTTCGGAGAGCGCAGCCCTCCCAGGAACAAATATGCTCATTCCGGCGTTGTGCGGCACAACCGCATGGGCATCCAGGCATGCGTCTTCCTCCTACAAACACGAATGCGGGCGGGACGCCCGCGCTCCCGGAGTAGCGCATGACCTCGGGGGTGAACAGACACGTCGGTCTGTCCCTTTTCTCACAATCAGAATGGTGGTATCCTGCATAGAAGAACGGCGGGCTTTGCGGAGAGGACACGCTCCCCCGCGCTGCCCTATGGCGATTGTGGACCATGGGCGGAAATGAGCCGACAGCGCGCCGGCAAGCGTTGGAGCAGTTGCAGGCCTGCGGCATCTTCGCGCCCCACTGGCAGCAACGGCCCGGCCGCGAGCAGAGCGCAGGGAAGGCGAAGCCCTCACCGTCGGCGCTCCCCAATGCCTGAGTCGCGTGATACCACATAGAAAGTAGCCTGGCACTCCCCGTGCATACGCTGGTTCCTTCGCTTCTGCTGCGCACTTCCCTGCGCACGATGCTCCGCCACCCCTGGCAGATCGGCCTGTGCGTCCTCGGCGTGGCCCTCGGCGTGGCCGTCGTCGTCGCCATTGACCTGGCGACCGCCAGCGCCCGCCGGGCCTTCGACCTGAGTACCCAGAGCGTGACCGGACGGGCCACCCACCAGATTGTGGGCGGTCCCCGCGGCCTGGATGAAGCCCTCTACCGCCGGCTCCGCCTCGACCTCGGCGTGCGCGCCGCCGCGCCCGTCGTCGAAGGGTATGCGCAGGCGCGCTCGTTGGACCAGACCCTCCAGGTGTTCGGGGTGGATGTCTTCGCTGAAGCGCCCTTTCGCCCCTACCTGGCCGGCCCGGACAGCGGCTCCGGCGTCGATCTGGTGGCTCTGCTCGCCGAGCCGGGCACCGCGCTCCTGGCCGAGACGACGGCCCGGCGCGCCGGACTGGCCCCCGGGGATGCGCTGCCGCTCCAGATAGGCGCGCGCGCAACCGAAGTGCGCCTGGTGGGCCTGCTGCGCCCCGCCGACGAGGCCAGCCGTCGCGCCCTGGAGGGGCTGCTGATCACCGACATTGCCACTGCCCAGGAACTGCTCGGCATGGTGGGGCGCCTGAGCCGCATTGACCTGATCCTGCCGGGCGCCAGCAATGATCCCGACCCCACCGTGCTGGCCATTCGCGCCAGCCTGCCTCCTGGCGCCGAACTGGCCCCCGCTGCCGCTCGCTCCAATGCCCTGGAGCAGATGACTCGCGCGTTCGAACTCAATTTGACCGCCCTGAGTCTGCTGGCACTGATCGTCGGAATGTTCCTGATTTACAATACCATGACCTTCAGCGTTGTGCAGCGACGCGGCTTGCTCGGCACCCTGCGCTGCGTTGGCGTTACGCGGGGGCAGATCGCCGCCCTGGTGCTGATCGAGGCGGCCCTGATCAGCCTGGTGGGCGCCCTGCTCGGCCTGGGACTGGGCGCGCTCCTCGGTCAGGGCCTGGTGCGACTGGTGACCCGCACCATCAATGACCTGTACTTTGTGGTTACGGTGCGTGACCTGAGCCTGGACCCGTTGGTGCTGCTGAAGGGCCTGCTGCTGGGCATCGGCGCAACGCTGTTCTCGGCGGCGGTGCCGGCGGTGGAGGCCACGCTCACCCCGCCGCGCAGCGTGCTGCGGCGCTCCAGCGTGGAGGATCGCGCCCGCCGCCTGACGCCGCGTCTGGCCCTCGCCGGGGCCGGGCTGATCGTAGCGGGGCTGCTCCTGCTGCTGATCCCCACGGCGGCGCGCGGCGAAGCTGCTCCGCTGTCGCTGATCCTCGCCTTCGGCGCGCTCTTTGCCGTGGTACTCGGCGGGGCGCTGATCAGCCCGGCCCTTACCGTAGCACTGATGGGCCTGGCCCGCCCGCTCCTCGGCGCCACCTTCGGCCTGCTCGGGCGCATGGCCGCGCGCGACGTGGTCGCCGCTCTCTCACGCACCGCCGTGGCCGTGGCCGCCCTTATGGTCGCCGTCAGCGTCTCGATTGGCGTCGGCATTATGGTTGGTAGCTTCCGCCAGACGGTCGTAGCCTGGCTCGAACAGAGCTTGATCGCCGATGTCTACATCTCAGCCCCGACCACTGCCGCCAATCGGGTTGACAGCACCCTGCCCACCGGCCTGGTAGATGCCCTTGGCACGGTCGAGGGCGTGCAGGCGATGACGCGCTTTCGCAGCGTGCAGGTAGACGGCCCCACCGGCCCCACCACCCTGGTAGCGATTGACGCGCCTGCGGCGCGCGGGCGCGCGGCCCTGCGCTTTCGCGAGGGTGGCGATGAGGCTACCTGGGCCGCCTGGGAGGCTGGCGCCGTGCTGATCTCCGAGCCCCTGGCTTACCGTACCGGCCTCGGCATGGGAGATACTCTGACCCTGCGTACGGACCGCGGACCGCGCATCTTCTCGATCGCCGGAGTGTACTACGACTACTCCTCCGACCGGGGCATCATCCGCATGCCCTATGCCGTCTACCGCACCGCCTGGGACGATCCGACCATCTCCTCCGTGGCTCTGTATGCCGCGCCGGGGGTCGAGGTTGATGACCTGCTCCAGCGAGTGCGCGCGGTTACCGCAGATCATGGCCAACTGATCGTCAATTCGAACCGCGCGCTGCGCGAAGGCACCCTGGCGATCTTTGACCGCACCTTTGCCATCACTGCCGTTCTGCAGATGCTTGCGACCATCGTGGCTTTTATCGGCATCCTCAGCGCCCTGATGGCCCTGCAACTTGAGCGGTCACGCGAGCTGGCCATGCTCCGCGCCAACGGACTGACCCCCGGGCAACTCTGGCGCGTGGTGCTGATCCAGACTAGCCTGATGGGATTGACGGCCGGGCTTCTGGCGGTCCCCCTCGGGCTGGCCCTGGCCCTGGTGCTGGTGCACGTGATTAACCGCCGCTCCTTCGGCTGGACCCTCGATCTCAGTCTCGAC
>JBDNDG010000288.1:0-5989 GCA_046719255.1 Chloroflexaceae bacterium | reverse complement strand
AGCCCGAGCTGGTGTGCGCGAGCGAAGAGCCGCGCGGCGTAGTTGGCTTTGGCAGCCTCGAAGCCCTGCGGCGCACAGTTCGGGTCGTTGCGGTAGCAAAGGAACGCGCCCTCGTTCATCAGCAGGGGCCTGTCCACGCCATAGCGCCGCATGGTCTCGCGCAGGAACGCGGCCTTGCCCAGCAGAATGCCGCCGCGGTGTTGCCATTTTGGAAAGATCAGATCCCAGTCCTGGGTGATGGGCCCCCAGTAGGTGTAGCTGTGGTAGGCCAGGATGTCGAAGGCGGCCCCGCCGCCGTTGGCAAGCACGCCCTCGATGAATCGTCCCGCGGCGCACGGCTGCGGCCCACCGGGGTCGCAGTCGAGCAATAAGCCGCCGACGACCACCTGCGCCTCGGGGTTGGCGGCTTTGACCACGGGGTAGACCGCTTTGAGCATGTCGGCGTAGGCCGCGCCACCGTAGAGCGGGTCACGTTCGTCACCCCAGCATCCGAAGACGGCATCGCCGGAAAGGAGCTGAAAAGCGGCGTCGGGTTCGTTGCCGAACTCCCAGTAGCGCACGTTGTAGGGCGGACCGCTGTAGCGCCGCACCGCTTCCCCAACGAAATCGGCGAATGCTCCGAGGGCATCAGGACGAATCGGACCACACGCTTTGTCTGGCACCGCCTGCGCCCAGGGAGGGGCGCCGCGGATAATCACCATCGGCACGCCGCCTGCGGCGCTGATGGCTGCCAGTTCGGCTTCCAGGCTGGCAATCGCTTGCCAGTTGCGCTCTCCGCGCCGGGGTTCGATCCGGTTCCACTCGAGCATGTCAAAGCGCACCAGTCTGCCGCCAATACCGGCCAGCGCGCCGATGGATGCGCCGACGGCGCCCTGGCTTATCTGGACGCCGAAGATCGGCCGCCCTGGCTCAGGCGGCGCTATCGCCGGCACCCGCGCTTCGTTTCCGATCAGACCAAGCAGCACGCGGTACGGCTGCGGGTTTTCGGGATGCCACTCGAAACGAGCGCGCTCGAACCACTGGGTCACAATCAGGTCGCCATTCGGGCCAGGCTCGGGGTTGGCCCTGGTCAACGGCAGTCCGAAGAGGGCCAGCGAGCGCTGGGTCGCGTTCAGGCCAGGGATGCGCAGCCCGTTGCGTTCCCAGTAGCTCTTGAAACCCGCGTTACGTTCCTGGTTGCAGACGTTGTAGCCGGTCTCAGCGAACCAGAGGCAGCCGGGTTGCGGGCCGGACTCGCGGGGTTCGGCGCGCCAGTCACGGCCCAGTTGCGCCAGGCGCTCGACACCAACATGACCCAGTTGCACCCGGTAGGCCGGGGGGTTCTGGGGGTGATACTCCAGGCGCGCGCGTTCCAGCCACTGGATGGTAATCGTCTTTCCAGCTTCGAGCACGCGCTGCTCGGCGGGGTCGAGCGGGAAACCGAAGACCGGCAATCCGCCATTGGCCCGCCAGAAGGCTGCAAAGAGCGGGTCAATGCAGGCTTCGATGCCGGGAACGTCGGGAAAGCAGATCGGCGCGGACGGTTGTGATGCGGGTTGCGCGCCTGTGAGCGCTGTGGACGACAACAGGGCGGTGACGGTTAGCAGTAGGAGCAGGGAAAAGCGCAGGGGCATGAGGCGTCTCCTTCGAGAATGGCGCATGCATAGTATATCGTACTTTCTTACGTGTGTCGCTGAAACATGGGGAAACCGGGTTTCCCCGTGACCCTCCCTGTGGGGAAGGTTTGGCCGTTCCGCCCCCCTCCCGGCCTCACCTCGCTGAGGGGAGGAGCCCGGTTTGCTTCCCGGGGGGGTAGGAGTTTTGAGCTCACAGATCAGCCGCCCGCTGCACAAAGCCCGGTTCGCTCCCCCGGGGGATTGGGAGGGCTGCGCCCTCCCAGGAACAAACTCATCGTCATCCTGTCAGGGTGCGGCGCAGCCGCAAGGGCATCTGCGATGAACATCGGGGAAACCGGGTTTCCTCATCCCCCTTCCGACGGGGAGGAGGGCGCAGCCCGCGCTCTCGAAACTGCATACGGATCTGCGCAACCCGGTACAAGCTTCCTCACGGGGCGTAGTAGTAAAAAATTGGTTAAAAGAGGACTTTTGACCGATTGCCATGGGTGCCGTGGGCCGGCATACTGGTGACGGTATGGTCCATACCAGCGGGGCAATCGTGGAGGCGCGCATCTGACATCCCAGCCATCGCAGCTCTCTGTCTCAATGACTTCAGACGCGCCTCCGCTGCTCCGCTCCACCAGCACTGAGAGGTTGACTCCGGTGAAGCGCCTGGCAGGCGCCATCGCGACGAACCAACCAGACCCAGGAGGTGCCGATGCGCCCGTTCAGACCCGGTCCGATGATTTTCGGGCTGCTTTTTACCTTTGCAACGATCATTACCGCTGTTGCAGCGCCGCTCACGGCGTCTACCACCCTGTATCTGCCTGTGGTGGTCGGGCCACGGGGTAGCGCTCCCCCTGCAGGAGGTGGAAACCTGCTGGTCAATGCACCATACTTTGCAGTAGCCGATGTTGATGATCGCTTCTCGGAACTGGCCATCTTCTGGTTCGGCGCGGTTACCCCGAGCCAGAATTATGCCGATGTGCGTCTGGGGTACAACGACACGGAATTGTACGTCTACGTGGCGATCTTTGATCGCCGCCTCTGGTACGATACCACCCCCGAGCCCGCCGATTTGACCAACTGGGATGCCGTGACCCTCTACCTCGACACCTCCAACGGCACGTCACTGAGCTCCAGTAGCCATCGTTTCGTGGCCCAGTTCAGTGGTGCCGGCGGCAGGCAGTATCAGGCCGCATACCGCGCCAGCGGCAGCACCTGGACGCTCGCCAATGTCGCTTTCACTACCCGTCCGGGCTGGCGTGGGGAATGGATGAACGACGAGACTGATGATCGTGGCTGGGCGATGAGTTTCCGCGTTCCCTTCAGCAGTCTCGGTCTATCCGGTCGTCCAACCGACGGGGCGCGCTGGCGCATGGCCCTGGTTGTCCACGATCGCGACGATCGAGCTGGAACGCCTATCCCGGATCAATCCTGGCCACCGGCGGCAAACCTCCAGGCGCCGTCCACCTGGGGCACGCTCAGATTCGGGCTCCCCGGCTATACGCCTCCGACAGTCGCAGCACCGCAGCCGATTACCATCCGTCATGGTCTCAATGGGGCCATCGTCCCTGACGTGGGTGTAGGTGGGGGTGCGGTGTGCGGCGACGGGCTTGATTTCTGGAGTGAGTGGGGCGTTTCGACGCGGGATGCTGGCAGGAGCGACTTCAACGTCCAGAATCAGTCGGATATTGCCGACTGGCCGTGCTTCGCCAAATACTTCGTAACCTTTCCGCTCAACGGGCTACCGCCAGGGCAAGCCATCGTCTCGGCGAAGCTCGTGCTGCATCAGTTTGGCAATTCCGATCCGAGCCAGGCGCGACCGTCGCTGATCCAGGCGCTCACGGTCGGTACCGATTGGGATGAGCGGACGACAAACTGGAACAACGCGCCGCTGGCCACGGAGAACGTGGGCGCAGGGTGGGTTGACCCGCTCCCTACCTTCTCAGGCTGGCCGGGGGTGCGGCGCGAGATCGATGTCACACGCGCCGTGGCCGAGGCATACGCCGCGGGCACGCCTCTACGCCTGGCCCTGTACTCAGCAGATAGCGCCTACCACAGCGGCAAGCACTTCGTCTCGTCGGATACCGGCGACTGGAACGCCGTGGCCCGTCCGACGCTGCTCGTGACCGTAGGGACGCCGGTACGCTGAGGGCCAGGGGCGCCTGCGCAGCTCTGCCGTTGGTGTGCCCGAGTATAACGACACCGCCGGGATGACCCCCGCCGGGAGGGGTATGGGGAATGGACGCCTACGCGGGCGAGACGCTCTCGCGCTCCCGCGTCGTCCCAGAACTTCTTCGCGCTAACAGGTTTGTTCCTGGGAGGGCTGCACCCTCCCAAACCCTTCCCGTGCGGAGGGCGTGCTGCCCCGACAGGAAGGGGTGGGGCAAACCCGGGTTTTCCCGTATGTTAGCTGGCTGCTGAGCCCCCCACGGTTGTTATGCGCCCGCAGCCAGGACAGGCGCGTGCCTCGGGGATGGGTGTTGGGCCACCGGGAAGGCGCTGCCCACAGGGGCAGACGTAGCCCACCAGGCGGGCCGGGTTGCCGAGCACCAGCCCATAGTCGGGCACATCGCGGGTGACAACGGCGCCCGCCGCCACCATGGCGAAGCGTCCGACGCTCAGGCCACAGACGATGGTGGCGTTAGCGCCCAGGCTCGCGCCGTAGCGGATCAGGGTGGAGCTTACTGTCCAGTCTGTAGACCCTTTGAGTGAACCATCGGGGTTGATGGCTCGTGGGGCCTTGTCATTGGTAAAACAGACGTGGGGGCCGACGAAGACACCGTCCTCAATGGTGACGCCGTGAAAGACGGAGATGTTGCTCTGGAGCTTGACGCGGCTGCCGATCTGCACGCCGGCGTCGAGGTAGCATCCCTTGCCGATAATGCTCTCGGTACCGATGATGACCCCCTCACGCACCTGGGTCCAGTGCCAGATGCGGGTGCCAGGGCCAATCTGCGCGGCGGGATCAACGACGGCGGTGGGGTGAATAATGACGCCCGGATGTGGAGAATGCGTCGTCATAGCTGACTCCTCGATGATGACGGGCGAGGGGGGGGTGCGCGCGATGCCCTCCCCGCCGGGAGAGGCGTGGAGAACCACGAGTTCCCGATTGATGAACGTGGGTTTTTCCGGGAGGGTGCAGCCCTCCCAAACCCCGCCGGCGGATTTTTCCTGGGAGGGCTGCGCCCTCCCAAACCCTCCCGCGCGCGGGCTATGTTCATGGTAGTATACAAGCCGAAGCTGACAAAAGCCTGACCATCGCGCCAGGCGTAGATCATTTTAGATTGTAGATTGTAGATCGCCGGGATACTCATTACAACGAGGTTGACGGGCCAGGAGCGTGGAGCGGGAGCGGCGACAATGGGGCGCGGGTGTGGCCCGACTGTGGCGATGGGGCAGCGCTTGCGAGATGGCACGCCACGCCCGCGGCGCGGATGCATGCATTGCGCCGGAGGCGCTTCTGTGGTAGACTCGCATCGCTGAGCCCCCGTAGCTCAGAGGATAGAGCAGCGGTTTCCTAAACCGCGTGTCAGCCGTTCGAGTCGGCTCGGGGGCGCCAGGATGACCAGACGGAATCCCGCCATCCGGCAGGATTCCGTTTTTTGTGCCCGGGAGCAGTTGCGGCGCAGGAGCGGTGCGGGCGCTTCCTGGAGCGCTTGCGCCGCATCAGAACAGCTCACCCCCCGTCGTTGGTCGTCAACTGGGAGATGCCGTCGGCGTGGTACTCGGCGTAGCCGCCGGAGTAGAGCCGCACCGTAGATCGGGCTGCGCGCGCGTGGCGAGATCTGTGAGTGCCGCGAGGGTGCCAGCGCCAGTCGCACTGACATTGGAGAGCTTCCGCACCTGCGCGATCCGCAGCCCTGCCGATCGCGGCTGAGGCAACGCACAAACGACGTTCCCGGTGACGGCGAAAAGGCCAGGCATCAAGAAGAACGGTGCTATCAAGCCGCTTTCTCAGTGACGTTCGATACAGAGCACGACATGGGACGCTTCGCTGTGGCAGTGTTAAGGAGCAGCGCGTGACCATAGCGTTCCAGTACGCGCAGGAACGCTTCGACGACCTGTGGATCGAACTGGCTCCCAGCGCAGAGCTGCACTTCGGCCACGATCTCGTCGGGCGAACGCCCCGCGCTGTAGGGCCGGTCGGAAGCCATAGCCTCCACCGCGTCGCAGAGATTCAATATACGCGCTTCGAGGGTGATCGCCTCGCCGGTCAGACCGTCTGGATAGCCTCGACCGTCCCAGCGTTCGTGATGCTGGCGCACAAATAACGCCAGGTGTCGCGTGACGGGCAGGCTCTCCAGGAACGCAGCACCACGCGGCGCGTGGTGCTACTCCTTTACTGATCATCGGCTACGTGCTCTGGTCCGTACAGGCGCCGGGTGCGC
>JBDNDG010000287.1:0-5990 GCA_046719255.1 Chloroflexaceae bacterium | reverse complement strand
GGGATGGAAACGCTATTTCTACGTCGGCATCATTTTTCTGGGTGTTGTGTGCACTTTCTCGAAAGCGTCCCTGTTGATCTCCTTCGTCGTCTTTGGTTGTCAAGCTTTCCGCATAAAACAGGCATGGCTACGTTACAGCCTCCTCGCTGCCATGGGGATATGTGTGCTTGCGGTGGGAGCCTTGCTATTGAGCACCGGCGATGATGCGTTTACCCACTTTGGATCCTTTCGAACGGGGGTAGAAGCGCTCCTCAACCGGCCGCTAGGCAAAGGGGTTGGTTCTACCGGCTACTTTAATTTTTTGGTAACCGGTCAGGGCACGGTTGAAGCAATTGATACCACATTCTCGGTCTATGCCTATCAACTGGGATGGCCGGGTGTGATGGCATTGATCTTCCTGGTGCCCATACCTGCCGTTGTCCTGCTGCTGCACCTTGCCTGGTTGCGCTCCCGCGCGTTGTTTGTGAACAATTGCCTCAGCCGGTTGCTCATGACCGTTCTGCCCCTGGCGCTGACCTATTCGCTGTTGGCCTTTGCCAGTGCCGCGGCCTTTACTGCGGTTCCGGTCTTCATCCCGATGCTCCTCCTTGGCACGTACAACACTGTCTGGGCTTGGGAACGCGCCAGGGCCGAGAAACCCTCTCGGATAGCGTTGGCGCCCTCGCAACCAGTGGCATAGGCGTAGAGACCATGGCAAGACTCTGTGAGAGCGAACCCCTTATGAAACGGATCCTCTACGCGAGCATGCAACTCCCCTGGCCACTCGATAATGGCCAGAAGTTTGTCACGGTCAATGATCTGACATATCTGTCGCAACATTGCGCGATCGATCTGGTCAGTTTTATAGATCCGATCAATCTGTCTCGTCAAGACGAACTGCTGGCCGAGCTACGTAAACGCCTGCCGGATGTCAATATTTTATCTCCTGTCGCCCATACCATTTTGCATGGCAGCCTGGTCAGGCATAAACTGCCGGCCCTTGTGCATGGTCAATTGCGGCGAATACCCTTTGTAGTTAGCAAATATCGCAACAAGGAATATCTCGCGCGGATTGCGCAACTGATGCAAGCTCATGCTTATGATGTGCTCTACATCGAGAGCGTAAACTCAAGTTTCATTCTCGATGAACTGCCCCGGGAATGTCTGGACAGGGTGAAAGTGATATACCGGGCCTTTGATGTATTTGCAGAGACTCTGACCCTTTACGCCCGGGAACTCGGCCTCAGCCCGGCTGGCATCGCCGTGCGCGCTGATCTGCTGGCCTGCCGGAGCTACGAGCGACGGTTGTGGCAACGGGTCGATAGCATCTTTACGGTCACACGGCGCCTGGGGAACCTGATGGCCGATGCGGTACCGGCCATCCGCGATAAGATCGTCTACTTTCCGGTCTTTGTGGAGCCGGCCAGGATCCGCGCAGCGCCCGAACGAGCCGGGCCACGCCTGCTGTACGTCGGCACCGTTCATTATCCGCCTAACTTGCTGGGTCTCAAGTGGTTCCTCAACGAGTGCTGGCCGCTTGTTCACCAGCGGTTTCCCGAGGCCCGGTTCGATGTGGTTGGACGGGGCGGCGAGGCGCTGCTTCCTGTGCCCGATGGGGTCACGATCCATCGTTACGTTGATAGCCTTGATCCGTACTACCAGCAGGCTGCTGTTTTTGTGGTACCGTTGTTTTCCGGATCGGGGATCCGGTTGAAAATCCTCGATGCCTTGAGCCACGGCGTTCCGGTTGTCTCTACGCGGGCAGGTTATGTGGGCCTTGAAGTGACCGAGGGTCAGGAGCTGCTGGTGGCTGACGATGCACCTGGCTTCGCTGCACATGTGTGTCGGCTGCTCAGCAACCCTTCTGAACGTGGTCAGTTTGCGCTACGTGGTCTGGCGTTTATTGAAGCGAACCATCATCCTGCGCTAGCTCGCAAAGCGATCGCGGACGTCCTGCGGAGTCTGGATGACGCCTGAGGTGCATACCAGGCGATGCGTGTCGTCATCGCTCCTTCCCGCGCCCCTCCCGGCGGGGATGTGGGAGAACGTAGCCCTCCCCCACAACCTTGTCGCATCGTGGCGTTGTGCGGCACTGGATGTTACAGGAAGTGTGACGTTACCGACCTGAGCACGATCGAGTTGAGCAATGAATGCGCCTGCACAATTGCCTGCGCTCCCCCGCTTCCCGGTTGTCGATGTGCGTATCAGCGCGCTGACCTTCAATCAGGCGCTGACGCTGATCGATGGCTGGGTCGCCCGCCGCGAGCGCCACTACGTCAATGTCTGCACCACCCACACGGTGCTCGAGTGCCACGATGCGCCCGAACTGGCTGCGATCGTTAATCGGGCAGGGATGGCCACCCCCGATGGGATGCCCCTGGTCTGGCTCGGGCGTCTACGTGGTCACCGCATCGAGCGCGTGTATGGCCCGGATTTGATGCTGGCAGTGTGCGAGCGTGGTCAGGAACAGGGCTACCGCCACTTCTTCTACGGGGGCGCAGAAGGGGTGGCCGAGACGCTGGCTGAACGGCTGCGCGCGCGCTTTCCCCGGCTGCTCGTCGCTGGCGCCTATGGACCACCGTTCCGGCCCCTTACCCTGGATGAGGAGCGGGAGGTAGCCATGCGGATCAATGCCAGCGGCGCCGATATTGTCTGGGTGGGTCTGGGAACGCCAAAGCAGGACTACTGGGTGGCGCGCTTCCGTCCCTTGCTCACCGCCCCGGTGCTGATCGCCGTAGGCGCCGCCTTCGACTTTCACACCGGCCGGGTGCGCCAGGCGCCGCGCTGGATGCAACGCGCCGGTCTGGAATGGCTCTTTCGCCTGACGCGGGATCCGCGGCGGCTCTGGAAGCGCTATCTGATTGGTAATCCGCGCTTCGTGTACCTGGTGGCGCGACAGTTGCTGTGGGGCTCCCGTCGCCCACCCCCTTCGTAGCTCCATACCCTGCCCGGGCCGGCACGGTTCCTGGCCGGGCTGCCCCCTTTCTTGCCTGATACGCCTGACCGTGGTACACTAACCCGGCTTGATGAGCGAGCTGTCATCTGATCCACAACGCGGTGCGATCGGACCTCGGATGTTGTCGATCGCTGTCAGAGTACACCAGGTGACCCTATGCTCGAACGATTGCGTTACCGGGTCATCGGAAGCGTTCTCATCTGGGATCTGGCGCTCACGCTCCTTACCCTCTACATCGCCTCACACATTCGCCTGGCCCTTGAATTCGGCCTGGATCTTCCCTCCGAGGCGGCCCGGTTGCCGTGGCAGATCTACACGGCCGTGGCGCTGATCTGGCTGGTGGCGTTTCTGTTGCTCACACCACAGCGCGCGTTGTTTACCCGCAGCCTCATCGAAGCGATTGGAAGACTGATCGGCGCAGTGGTTCTGGCCTCCGCCAGCTTCGCCGGGTTGCTCTACCTGTCCCTGCGCGATGTCTCGCGGTTGCAGTTCCTCTACTTCGCGGCCCTGAACCTGAGTGTGCTGCTCGTCTTCCACCTGGGGGTGCGGGCCCATGCCTATTCGCGCAACCGGCTGCATACCCGGCGCCGGGTGCTGGTAGTGGGCGATGCGAATACCGCTGAGCGTCTTGCCGAGGAGTTCCATCGCCGCCCCTGGACAGGGGTGAGCGTCGTGGGGTACACCAGCGATGCCCTGGACGCCCCGGGCCATGTGCCACGGTTGGGCGCTGTCGAAGAGACTCGCCGCCTGATTGATGAACATCAAGTAGACGAAGTTATTTTCGCCCTGCCTCACCAGCAGCAGGAACGGGTGGCCCGTCTCTCGCTCAGCCTGCTCCAGGAGCCGGTGATGGTGCATATGATCCCCGGGGTGCTGGATCTGATTTTTGCCCGCACGCCCGTGGAAACTGTTGGTGGCATTCCCCTGATCAGCCTGCGCGAGTCGGCGCTCACCGAGCCGCAACGGATTTTCAAACGCCTGTTTGACATCTTCGCCAGCGCCACGTTGCTGCTCCTCCTGGCGCCTTTGATGCTGCTGATCGCCCTGTTGATCAAGCTCGAGTCACCCGGCCCGGTCTTTTTCCTGCAGGAACGGATCGGCGAGCAGGGCCGCCGCTTTAAAATGATCAAGTTTCGCAGTATGTATCAGGACGCCGATCGACGCTGGCGCGAAGTGGCCAGACGCGATGAACAGGGTAATCTGATCCACAAGAGCGAGGACGATCCGCGCGTGACCCGCGTCGGGCGCCGGTTGCGCCGCACCAGTCTCGATGAGTTGCCGCAGTTGATCAATGTGCTGCGGGGCGAAATGAGCCTCGTCGGCCCGCGGCCGGAGATGCCCTATATCGCCGCCGAATATCAGCCCTGGCAGTGGCAGCGCTTCCGCGTGCCGCCAGGTATCACCGGTTGGTGGCAGGTCAACGGGCGCAGCGATAAGCCGATGCACCTGCATACGGAAGATGATCTCTACTATATTCAAAATTATTCCTTCTGGCTCGATCTGCGAATTCTGTTCAAGACGTTGATTGTGGTGGTGCAGGGTAGAGGGGCATACTGATATGAACATCCGGGGAAACCGGGTTGCTCCATGCCTCTGCCCATGGGGTGCCAGGTGACCCCAACGGCGATAGGGGGATGGGGGGAAACCTGGTTTCCCCATCCCCCTCCCTGAGGGGCGGGTTTGGGGCGTTCTGCCTCCCCTCCCAACGTTCCCCCGTTGGGGGGAGGCGCCCGGTTCTCTCCTCCAGCGGGGCGGGTTTGGGAGGGTGCAGCCCTCCCGGAAGAATCTCTTTTCACTCCTGTGGGGTGCGGCGTAGCCGCAAGGCAGGGACGGCTGATATGACAATAGAGAAACCGGGTTTCCCTGGCCCCCCTCTGTATGCCGACGTGGCGCGCCCGTAGCACCGTTTCGAGAACGAGGAAACCGGGTTTCCCACCCGCCCGGTGCTGGAGATGCCTGACACCCGGTGTGTAGGCAGGGGTGTGGGGAAAGTCGGTCTTGCCTGTGTTCACACCTGAGATAAGGACCGGGCACATCTCCTTGCGTCGGCGATTTCCAGGGAAGCAGGTTGCGCTGTGGATCAATCCACGCATCCGATTGCTACGCCAGAGGCTCCGCGGCGTCACACGGTATGGCTCTCCTTGCCGCACTTACGGCTGGCCGGGGCCGAGTGGGCCGTGCTGCGCTGGCTCATCCCCCTGGCCCTGGTCCATGGGCTGCTGTACCTGTTCGTCGTTCCGCCCTGGCAACACTACGACGAGCCCAACCACTTCGAGTACGCCGCGCAGATCGCTATCGGCGAAGGCGCGGCGCCGGGCAGGGATTCAGTGCAGCTCAGTCGCGAAATTGCCGACTCGATGTATCGCCACCGCTTCTGGCCCCCGGGGGTGCGCCCGGATCTGCTCGGCCCCGGCCCGGTGCCGCTGGGGATCAGCCAGCGCATCCATCCGCCGCTCTATTATCAGGTGACTGCGCTCCCCATTGGCGCGACGCGCTACCTGGCAGTGGAAACGCAACTCTACCTGGCCCGCGCCATCAGCGTGCTGCTCTACACCCTGACCGTGCTTGCCGCCTGGCGCATCGCCGTCGTCCTGGCACCCGATGAGCCGCATCTCCAGCTCGCGTTTCCGCTCCTGGTGGTGTTCACTCCGGCCTTTGCCGATCTGATGGCGGCAGTCAACAACGATGTGCTGCTGAATATGGCCGCAACCAGTGCCCTGCTCGGGGCGGTGCTGCTCGTCCGCGATGGGCCGCGCCCCCTGGCCCTGGCCCTGGCCGGGCTCGGGTTGCTGGTTGCCGTGCTCGCCAAGCGGACCGGCCTGGTCGTGGCACCGCTGATCGGGCTGGCGCTGGTGTGGTCGCTGCACCGGCATCCTGTACGGCGTCGCCTTGCTGTCGGCACTGGTCTGGCCGTCGTTGCCATGGTTGGAGTTGTTGCACTTCGGCCCGTTACGGTTGAGGGGCCCGGCGGCCCGCACACGGTCCTCGCCGCGCGCCCATGGCTCGTGGCGCTCGATACGGCCTATGTACGTCTGGACATAGACAACTGGATCCG
>JBDNDG010000286.1:0-6004 GCA_046719255.1 Chloroflexaceae bacterium | reverse complement strand
CGCCCGTTGCCGGCCTGGTTCACCCGGCCCGAAACGGCGGCCATTCTCGCCGAGGTCTATCCGCCGCGCTACCGGCAGGGCTTCTGCGTCTGGTTCACTGGCCTGAGCGGCGCCGGCAAGTCCACTATCGCCGAGGCCCTGCTGCCCCTGCTCATGGAACGGGGCCGGCAGGTGACCCTTCTCGACGGTGACGTGGTCCGCATGCACCTGTCC
Organism: Chloroflexaceae bacterium; assembly: GCA_046719255.1. Classification (GTDB taxonomy): domain Bacteria; phylum Chloroflexota; class Chloroflexia; order Chloroflexales; family Chloroflexaceae; genus JACAEO01. Next base: position 5,791 of record JBDNDG010000286.1, on the reverse strand, counting down.
AGGGGCCTGGGCTTCTCGCGAGAGGACCGCGACGCCAACATCCTGCGGATCGGTTTCGTCGCTGCCGAGGTGGTGCGCCACGGCGGCGTGGCGGTCTGCGCCGCAGTCAGCCCGTACCGCGCCGCGCGCAACGAAGTGCGTCACATGGTCGGCGCCGATCGCTTCGTTGAGGTGTTTGTGGATACCTCGCTGGCCGTCTGCGAGCAGCGCGACACCAAAGGCCTCTATGCCAGAGCGCGGCGCGGCGAGTTGCGTGGCTTTACCGGGATTGATGATCCCTACGAGCCGCCGATTGACCCGGAACTGCGGCTGACCACCGAAGATACGCCGCCCGAAGAGTGCGCTCGCCGCATCGTCACCCTGCTCGAGCAGCGCGGGTTCTTACGCCCCGGAAATGCCGCCTCTGACCCGGACGGCGAGGCGGCCAGTTGGCATTGAACCGCTCACAGACGCGCACTGGCCAGAGGGGTACGCGGGCGATTCAGGGCCAGGGCTTGAGCAACGTCCGCTTCCGGCGGTGAGGCGTGGGGGTTGCCTCAACGACGTTGCTCAAGCCCCGCATCGCAGGGCTGCGCGCGCGTTCGCCCTGCTCCCGGGAGCGAGGCAGCTTGCTCCCCTCCAGGCCATTGCGGGCGAGATGCCCGCGTGCCTGGCGCCTATCCCACACGCGCACAGGTTAGCTGAAAAGCGTTTTGACATTCCCCCCTCGCTCTGCTATAATCACGTGGGTTAAGGGCGGTTTGGCCGCTCTGTTTTCATGTTGTCTTCAGACGCCTTCGCATGGGGCGCCGGGCCTTCCGGGGAGGCGCAGCCCTTCCGCGCCTGCCCCTGCACCCGGGGTAACCCGGTGTGTCCTGTTTTCACGTCACAGGGACCGAAGGAGCACGTTCGTGTATGCGATTATTCGTGACCGCGGGATGCAGTACCGCGTTGAGCAGGGTCAGGTCCTGTTGCTCGATTTGATAGAGCAGGCTGCGCCCGGCAGCCAGATCGAGATTGGTGAGGTTCTCCTGATCGGTGATGGTGACACCGTACAGGTCGGTTCGCCCACTCTGGCCGGCGCCAGGGTGCGCGCCGAAGTGCTCGGCGAGACCAGAGGCGAGAAGATCGTTGTGTTTCGCTACCGCAACAAGAAGCGTTATCGCCGCCGGACCGGCCATCGCCAGCGCTACACCCGGGTGAAGGTTACCGAGATCCTGATCTGACTATCTGGACCGCGCGCGGAAGTACGTGTTCACCCTTACTCCCCGGAGCGCGGGCAGCTTGCCTGCCTCCAGGTCATTGCCGGCGAGACGCCCGCGCACCCCGGGTGGCGCCTCACCCCAGATGCGAACAGGTACGTGCACGAGAGGGTTTGGGACGGCGAAGCCCTCCAGAGAACAGTTATTTTGATTCTGGCGTTGTGCGGCGCAGCCGCATAGACGGCTGAGAGGAGACATCGACAATGGCACACAAAAAAGGTGTCGGCAGTTCACGTAATGGCCGCGACAGCAATCCAAAAATGCGCGGCGTCAAGGTGTATGGCGGCCAGCACGTGGTGCCCGGCAATATCATCGTGCGCCAGTGTGGCACCCGGATCCGCCCCGGTATGAACGTAGGTCTGGGCCGTGACTACACGATCTACGCCCTGGTGGAGGGCACGGTCAAGTTCCAGCCCTACTCGCGAACCCAGAAGATGGTGAGCGTGATCCCGGTCGATCAACCGGGCGAGAGCGCCATCGCCGATTGAACGGGTCGTTCACAAGAGGCAACCGGGCCGCGCGCGCGGGCGGCCCCGCACGAGGAGCACGCAGGTGAAGAAGGGTATTCATCCCCAGTACCATATGGACGGGATCGTCTGCACGACGTGCGGCACGCGCTGGGCCATCGGCTCGACGCGCCGCAATCTGCGGGTCGAGATCTGTTCCAACTGCCACCCGTTCTATACGGGTGAACAACGGATCGTGGACACGGCCGGGCAGGTTGACCGCTTCATGCGACGGTTGAGTACCGCCCAGGCCCATCAGGCCGATATGCAGAAGCGCCGCGAGGAACGCAACCAGCAGCCGCAGAAACCCAGCTTGCTCAAAGAGCTGTATGGGGAAGATGCGTAGCTTTCCGGCTGTGATGGTCAGGAGGGGGCGCCACTGCTGGTCGCCCCCTCCTTACTTGCTCTCGATGAGCCGTTTCTGAAGCATGGAAATATTCCTGGGGGGGCCGCATTCTCCCAAACCCTCCCCTGAGGGAGGGGCGTGGGGAAACCCCCTTTCCCCATTTTTCATATCAGAGAATAAACGACGTACCGATCATAACCGCCAGGAGCAGGCCTCCGATAATCGCGATACGGATCAGATCCTGCTGCACGTAGGCATAGTCGCGGGAATAATCTGGCGGCTCGATGGTGCGTCCCACGGCAGGGCGGCGCTGCGGGCTGCGAACGGGTTGGCGGCGGCGAGAGCCGCGTGATGGACCGGCCATGCAGAACCTTCTGATAGGGCCGCTCCAGGCGGCCAGCGTTACCGCGGTAATTATACCATTATAGCGTTCCTATGAAGCGTATTGGAATCTTTGGCGGCGGCCAGCTTGCCCAGATGCTGACCCAGGCGGCTATCTCGCTGGGCCTTGAGACCACGATCTTCGAGCGGGTTGCCGACAGTCCTGCTGGCCGCCTGACCCAGCGCGAGATCGTCGGCGCCTGGGATGACCCGGCGGCCCTCGAGCGTTTTGCTGCCCAGAGTGATCTGGTGACGCTTGAGAACGAGTTCGTTGATGCGGCTATCCTGGCCCGACTTGAGCAGTGGGGTGTGCCTGTCGCGCCTTCGTCAGCGACCGTCGCGGTGGTCCAGGACAAGCTCTTGCAGAAGGAGCGCATGGCCGCAGCCGGGCTGGCCCTGCCACCCTTCCGCGCTGTTGCCAGCCCGGAGGAAGTGGTAGCCGCCGGAGCGGTCTTTGGCTGGCCGATGGTGCTAAAGGCCCGCCGCAATGGCTACGACGGCTATGGCAATGCGACGGTGCGCCACGCCGATGACGTACCCCCGGCGTGGGAACGCCTGACCCGTGGCAGCAGCCCGCTGCTGGTGGAGTCCTGGGTGCCCTTCGCCCGCGAACTGGCAGTCATGGTGGTGCGAACCCGCGACGGTGAGATGCGCGCCTACCCTGTGGTCGAGACGATCCAGCGTAATCACATCTGCCATATCGTGCGCGCGCCGGCCGCTATGCCCGCCGCTGAGGCCGCTGCGGCCACGGAACTGGCCCTGCGCGCTGTGCAAGCCGTGGAAGGCATTGGCATCTTCGGCGTGGAGTTGTTTGAACTTCCCGATGGGCGCGTGCTCTACAACGAAATGGCCCCCCGGCCCCACAACTCGGGCCACTATACCATCGAAGCCTGCGTGACCTCCCAGTTCGAGAACCACTTGCGAGCTGTGCTCGGCTGGCCTCCTGGGCCGACCGACCTGCGCGCCCCCGCGGCGGTCATGGTCAACCTTCTCGGTCAGTACCATGGCCCGGTACGCGGTGATGTTCTCCGCAAGGCGCTGGCGGTGCCAGGGGCGTATGTGCATCTCTACGGCAAGCGCGAAAACCGTATCGGGCGTAAAATGGGGCACATCACCGCGCTTGGTGTCACACTGGCCGAAGCCGAGGCAGTAGCGCGCCGCGCCGCGGACAGTGTGGATCTCTGAGGCGCCGTGTCTCTCCGTGCCCTCCCCGGGCAGAGGCGCGGGGCAAGCTGGATGCCTCGCCACGTCGGGGTTGCCTGATACCCGGGAGGCAGGGGTGCGGGGCAACCCGGTTGCTCCACGTTTTGCATCGGTGAGGTGCGGCGAATCCACACAGTTAACTCAAGGTTCAATCTGTGGGGTAAGCTATGGCGCCATTGGTTGGCATTGTGATGGGGAGCGACAGTGACCTGCCTGTGCTGCGGGAAGCAGCCGAGGTATGCGCGGATTTTGGCGTGTCCTGCGAGGTGCGTGTGGTCTCGGCGCATCGCACGCCACACGACATGATCGAATACGGGCGCACCGCCCACGAGCGCGGCCTGCGGGTGATCATCGCCGGGGCGGGGGGCGCGGCGCACCTGCCGGGGATGCTCGCCGCCTGCTCGCCGCTCCCGGTGATCGGCGTGCCCGTGCCAGGCAAGGCCCTCAATGGTCTCGACTCACTCCTCTCTATCGTACAAATGCCCGCCGGGGTGCCGGTGGCCACTGTCGCTATCGGCGGCGGGCGCAACGCCGGCCTCCTGGCAGTACAGATCCTGGCCACCAGCGACCCGACCCTCCTGACCCGGATGCTGGAGTACAAAGCGCGCCTGGCCGATGAGTCGCGGGCCAAGAATCGTGCCCTCATCTCACCCACAGAGGGGGGCCTTGTTCCCGATGGCGGTTAGGTTGATGTGCTAGTATGCTGATGGCTGACCCCGTGATCGTGCCGGATCGTGGCGCAGGAGGCATCCCTCGCCGGTGCCCGTACACCCTGCATCATCACCATCACCATGGTGAGCCACCAGGGATAGGAGGATCGAAAGGACCGGCTTTCTCCGCTGCCGGACACACCGCGAAGCACGTCGGCAACCCATCAACACTCTGGAGCAACTATGCGCAACCTGCTAATCACCGGCGGAGCCGGCTTTATCGGGTCCAACTTCGTTCACTACATGCTCGAGACGCACGCCGATTACCGCATTGTGGTCTTCGACAAGCTGACCTATGCCGGGCGCCGCGAGAACCTGGAGCGTGTCGCAGCCAACCCGCGCTTTCACTTCGTCCAGGGCGACATCTGCGACATGCGGGCGGTGCGCGCAGTCGTGCGCGAGCACGCTATTGACACCATCGTGAACTTCGCCGCCGAGACCCACGTGGATCGCTCGATCATGGCCCCGGACGCAGTGGTGACCACGAATGTTAATGGCACATGGACACTGCTGGAGGTGGCACGTGAGGCCCGTCTGGAGCGCTTCCACCAGATCAGCACCGACGAAGTGTACGGGGCGATCCCCGCACCCCGGCGCTCGCGTGAGGGCGACCCGTTGGAACCGCGCAGCCCCTATTCGGCCAGCAAAGCCGGAGCCGAACATCTGGTTTATGCCTATTTTATTACCTACGGTCTGCCGGTCACGACAACGCGCGGCTCAAACAACATCGGCCCCTATCACTACCCGGAGAAGGCGGTTCCGCTCTTCACCACCAATGCCATTGATAATCTGCCCCTGCCGATCTACGGTGATGGTTTGCAGGTACGTGACTATCAGTACGTCCTTGATCACTGTGAGGCCATTGATACGGTTCTGCACCGCGGGCAACTCGGCGAGGTGTACAACGTCGGCACCGAGGTTGAAACGCCGAATATTGAAATGGCACACAAGATCCTCGACCTCCTGGGCAAGCCGCGCAGCCTGATCCAGCACGTGACCGATCGGGCCGGGCACGATCGGCGTTACGCTCTCGACTGCTCGAAGCTTCGCGCCCTGGGCTGGCGCTCGCGTCACAGTTTTGACGAGGCTCTGGAGAAGACGGTGCGCTGGTTCGTGGCGAATGAAGCCTGGTGGCGGCCGATCAAGTCCGGGGAGTATCTGGAGTACTATCGCCGCCAGTATGAGGAACGTGGCGCATCATCACTCGACAACCCGTAGCGCGCGCAAGGGGGGAGGCCAGAGGCCCTCCCCGCGCCGCTCTGTGAAGGCCCTGCACCGCGTGCGGGTTCGGCGTAGGTGGGGGGCTAGAGGCCCGTCAGGTACTCCTCGGCATCCTCGACCATGACCTCGTAGCCGGTCTCGGTCCGGCGAAAGCGGAGATGGCGCGGGAACACGGCCAGTCCG
>JBDNDG010000285.1:0-6019 GCA_046719255.1 Chloroflexaceae bacterium | reverse complement strand
CTCGTGCGGCTGCGCCCCACACGACAGGAATGAAAAGAGATTCTCCTGGGAGGGCTACGCCCTCCCAAACCCTCCCCCCAGGCAGGGGTATGGGGGAACCCGGTTGCCCCACATTGTCGCGTTAGTTCCTGCTCTCAGCAAAGAGCGCATCAACAAACGCCTGCGCGTCGAACAAGGCCAGGTCGTCGAGCTTCTCGCCGGTGCCCAGGTAACGGATGGGCCGCTCGATATCCTGGGCGACGGCAAACGCAATCCCCCCCTTGGCCGTCCCGTCCATCTTTGTCACGGCCACATCAGTAACGCCGGCTGACTTGAGAAAGGCCTTGGCCTGCAACACGCCATTCTGGCCGGTCGTGGCATCAATCACCAGAATGACCTCGTGGGGCGCGCCGGGCAACTTGCGGGCAATAATGTTGCGGATCTTCTCCAGTTCCTGCATGAGATTATACTTGGCCTGGAGGCGCCCGGCAGTATCAACGATCAATACGTCCACGTCCTGCTCCAGGGCGGCATCGATCGCCTTGTAGACCACCGCCGCCGCATCGGCGCCCTGACCAAGGCTCACACAGGGCACCCCCGCGCGCTCGGCCCATGTCTCGAGTTGCTCGGTGGCGGCAGCGCGGAAGGTGTCACCCGCCGCCAGCAGCACACGCTTGCCGAAGCGGTTCTTGTAGCGATGGGCCAGCTTGGCGATCAGGGTCGTTTTGCCGGCGCCGTTCACCCCCACCACCAGCACCACGTAGGGCTTCGGGGTCGTGGCTGGCGCTGGCTTGACCTGCTCCTGGAACACGCGCACCATCTCTGCCTTGAGCATGTCGCGGGCCTCGCGGGCGCGCTTTGTGCCAAAGCGGTTCACCCGGTCGATTGTCCGGTTAACCAGGTACTGCGTCGTCTCCAGGCCCACATCGCCCTGGATCAGTGCCTCTTCCAGCTCGTCCCACAGCTCATCGGTGATGGGATCATCGCTCTGAAACATCTGCGCGATGCGCCCAAAAATGCCCTGACGCGATTTCTCCAGACTCTGGACGACCTGCTCTTCCTCACGCTGAGCCTCTTCTTCCGTGCGGGGCGCATCCTGACCACGCCCGAATAGTCGTTTGAACATGCGTTTAGGTGTATCCTTTCACAAGCGTTTGTTTGTCAATCAAGGAAGGTGAGGCAACGAGGGCTTCGTCCTCCCAAACCCTCCCGGTGGTGAGGGCTCGGCGCCCCGATGGGCGGGGGTATGAGGAAACCCGGTTTCCCCTATTGTCATATCAGGCCCATCCCAGATCGTCACCCCCCCCGGGTGCCTTGCGGGGCCGCCCTTCGCCCTCTTCGGCGCCTTCACCCTCGAGTTCCTCTTCGAGCATCTGATCCACCATCTCGTCCCAGTCCTCGCCGGCATCCTCGCCCAGCTCCTTACCCAGGCGTTTGGCCCAGCGGGCGATCGAGCGCGGATCGCTCTCATCAAGTCCGGCAAGGTTAGCAGGATCGGCCAGGGCCTCGATCCGGTCATCCTCCGACTTGAGGGTGGCAAAGCGCGAGACCGCTCGACGCACGTCGGCATTGCCGCAGCGCGGGCAGGCCAGACCCGGCGGATCGGCGAAGCCGCGCACAAGCTTCTGGAACTTGCCGTTGCACTCCGGGCAGAGATATTCGTAGATTGGCATAGACGCTTCAAACCTCCTTGATAACCTCCTCCACCAGCGCAGGCGGCGCCACTGACTCGTCGCCAAGCGTGAAGGCAGCAATCAGCCCGGGCAGCACCTCTTCCGCATCGGCGGCGCTGGCGGCGTGGACGGTCAACAGCGGCGCGCCGGCCGTCACGGCATCGCCGATCCTGGCGTGCAACACCAGACCCACCGCCGGGTCAATCGGCTCGTCCTTGTGCGAGCGCCCGCCACCGAGGGTCCTCACGGCGAGGCCCAGCGCCACGCCGTCAATCGCGGTCACATAGCCGCCGCGCGGCGCCAGCGCCTCACAGCGCACCGGGGCGGAAGGCAGCCGCTCGGGGGCATCAATGTAGCTCACATCGCCACCCTGGGCCGCCACCATCTGGCGAAACCTGCCCCACGCCGCGCCACTCGCCAGCGCCTCGCTCAGCAACTCCCGCGCCGCCGCTTCATTCTCACGCAGACCGGCCAGTTGCACCAGTTGCGCGCCGAGGACCAGGCTGAGTTCCACGAGGTCTGCCGGGCCATGACCGTGCAGCGCGGCGATTGCCTCGCGCACCTCCAGGGCGTTGCCGATATGGTAGCCGAGGGGCTGTTGCATCGAACTGATCACCGCCGCCACGCGGCGACCGGCGTGGCGGCCAATCGCCACCATGCGCCGTGCCAGCTCCCGGGCCTCCTCGAGGGTGTGCATAAAGGCGCCACGTCCGTATTTCACGTCCAGCACCAGACAATCCGCCCCGGCGGCGAGTTTCTTGCTCATCACACTGGCGGCGATGAGCGGAATCGACTCAACCGTAGCGGTTACGTCACGCAGCGCATAAAACTTCTTATCAGCCGGGGCCAGATCCTCGCTCTGTGCGGCCACCACCAGGCCCACCTCGCGCACCAGGCGGCGAAACTCCGCGGCGTCCAGCGATGTGCGCAGCCCCGGGATACTCTCCAGTTTATCCACCGTGCCGCCCGTAAAACCGAGGGCGCGCCCGCTTATTTTGGCCACCGACAACCCCACCGCGGCCACCAGCGGGGCCATCACCAGCGTCGTCTTATCACCGATCCCGCCGGTAGAGTGCTTATCCACCGTGATCGGCGCCAGGTCGTGCAGGTCGAGCATGCTGCCGCTGCGGGCCATAGCCATGGCCAGATCGGCGGTCTCGCGTTCGTCCATGCCCCGCAATACCACCGCCATCGCCCAGGCGCTCATTTGATAGTCGGGGATCGCTCCGGCGACGTACTGCTCGATCAGCCAGGCAATCTCCGCGCTGCTGAGCGCGTGCCCATCTCGCTTTTTAGCAATCAACTCTACCGCGCGCATAGGCAGCTCACTTCACGGCCCTCGGGGGAAAGGTGCGGGAGGACGGCGCTTTCCCGGCAACCCTCTCTGGCTACGAGGACGACTTGAGCGCCTTGAGCGCTCGAGGCAGTTCCATCAGCAGATCGCCGGCCAGCGCGCCAGCGTCGCCCAGTTCCTCGCGCACCCGCGCCGCCGCCGCGCCGTGGAGATACACCCCCAGCGCCGCTGCGTCGAAGAGCGCCAGGCCCTGGGCCAGCAAACCGGCAATTGCCCCGGCCAGCACATCACCGGTGCCGGCAGTGGCCAGAGCCGGGTTAGGCTGGCTATGAACCAGAGTGCGGCCATCGGGCGCAGCAATCACCGTCGTCGCACCCTTCAGCACCACCACCTGGCCCCAGCGCGCGGCTGCCTCCGTGGCCACCTCCAGCGGATCGCCCGGCAGGGTTTCCACCTTCAGCAAACGCCGCATCTCGCCCGGGTGCGGGGTTAACACAAAGCGCCCGCGGGGCAGGCGCTCGTGCCACCCTTCAACGGCGGCCAGCGTGTTCAGCCCATCGGCATCGAGCACCGTGGGCGGCAAATGCTCCAGCTTCGTCGCCACTGCCTGCTCATCGGCGGCCGCGCCGGTCAGAAAGCCAACCCGCGCCTTTGGCCGGGGACGTTCCAGACCGAAGAGGCGCTGCACAAACTCGCGGGTGCACCTGGCTGCGCCGAGGCCGGGACCCAGCAGCAGCGCCGTGTAGCCCGCCAGATGCTCCTCGAGTTCCTCGACCGCATTCGGCCCAATTGCTCCCCACTCGCCCTCAGCCAGCGGCAGCAGCGTCACCTCAAGCGGTCGCCCACCGGCCAGCAACGCCGTGCGCCCGGCAGCCAGTGTCACCAGCCCCGCGCCCACCCGCGCCGCCCCGGCGCAGGCCAGAGACGCCGCGCCAGGGTAGTTGAGCGACCCGGCCACCACCAGCACCTTGCCAAAGCTGCCCTTATGAGCATCGGCAGGACGGGCGGGCGCCAGGCGCCGCGCCTCCTCAGCCGTCAGCATCGCGCTCATGATCCCCTCCAGGGCCCGTGCCGGAATGCCGATTTCTGCCAGGACCAGCCGGCCCACACAGGCCCGCCCGGGGAACAACAGCAGGCCACGTTTGGGCAACCCGGTTGCCACCGTCACATCGGCGCGGATCGCCGTGCTGCCCACCGCCCCCGTGTCCGAGTTGACCCCCGTCGGCAAATCAATCGCCAGGACCCGCAGATCGAGCGGGCGCGCGGCGCGAACCGCATTGACCGTCTCGACAATCGCCGCCAGCTCGCCCTCTAGCGGCCTGCTGATCCCCATACCCAGCAGCGCATCTACAACCAGGTCAGCCTGATGCGCCAGGTCGCGCAGGATCTCCTGGCACGGATCGTTCTCGGCGAGCACCTCGCGGATACGGCGCACGCGACAACGCTGCCAGTTCGCGTCACCCTCTGGGCCGCGGCGGCGCCAGAGGTACAGCGTCACCAGTGCGCCGGCATCGTGAAGATGGCGCGCAACAACCAGTCCATCGCCGCCATTGTTACCGGGACCGACGAGGATCAGCGCGCGTCGGCCCGCGACCGGACCAAGCAGGCCCAGGGCCTCCTGGGCCACACCCCACCCGGCCTGCTCCATCAAGCCATCCCAGGTCGCCCCGGCATCCACGGCGGCCTGCTCCAGAGCACGCATCTGCGCAGTGGTTACCAGGCGCATGCTTTCCCCCGCTCCATTTCTCCGGGTATTCTACCATGCGCGTCGCACAGCGGTCGCCTGTGCCCCGGGGGCGTGACGTAGCAACGACCGACCGGCGGACAACATAGCGGCCACCCTTTCCCCCGCCGCCCCCTGGCCCCACCGTCGGCCCCACGCCGGCCGCAGAGACGGCCCGGCAGGGCGCATTCCGCCCACATCCGCTCCGCCAGGGGTATGGGGAAACCCGGTTTCCCCACTCTCCTCCAACCGGCGCCGGGGCGCCTGACACCCCGGTGGCGGGCAGGAGCACGGACGAACCGGGTTTCTCCTCTTCTCACCGCAAACCGATCACACTGGCAACGGCGTGGTCATACGTATGCGAGAGACTCAGCGCGAGGGAGCCAAGCCCCGCCTGCGCCGCGGCTGCCGCCGCCGTGCCGGAAAGGCGGACCTCGGGGCGCCCCTCCGGCCCGCGGATCACTTCGATCTCACGAAACCGCAGGCCCGTTGCGCCGCTACCCAGACCACGCAGGCCCATGCCGATGGCCTTGGCCGTGGCCTCTTTGGCCGCCCAGCGCGCCGCCAGCGACTCATAGCGCGGCACTGGTCCCCCCACCCCACAATCAGCCAGTTCTGTTGGTGTGAAGACGCGCTCGAGAAAGCGTGTACCCCAGCGTTCGGCGGCGCGCCGGATGCGCGCTACCTCGATGATATCAACTCCGTGACAGATCATAGCTGCTTCCGGGAGCAAAAAAGCGTCGCGCGCGGGTCTGCCGTGGCCGCGCCTTCCCGCTGGCGGAGAGAGTTCGGGAGCGCGCAGCCCTTAGCTGCACATGCGCCTAACGGCCCACACCACGATAGATAAAACCCTTCGCGGCCATCTCCGCCGGCTCGTAGATATTGCGTCCATCAAGGATGATCGGGCGTCGCATGTACTGCTTGATCTTTTCGAAAGGTAACTGCTTGAACTCGTTCCATTCGGTGATGATCAGCAGCGCATCGGCCTCCTTGGCCACATCGAGCGCCGTGGCGCAGTACGTTACCCTGGGCAGGATCTCACCGGCAACCTCCATCGCCACCGGGTCATACGCCTTGACCCGCGCCCCCTCGCGCTGCAGCGCATTGATGATGTCCACGCTGGGCGCCTCGCGCATATCGTCGGTGTTCGGCTTGAACGACAATCCCAGGACGCCGATCAACATGCCCTCGAAGCTGCCGAGAATATCGCGCAGTTTATCAATGAAGCGATCGCGGGCGCTCTGGTTGATGTCCATCACCGCCTGCAACAACTGCGGATGGCACCCCGCCGAGGCCGCCATATGGTGCAGCGCCAGCACATCCTTCGGGAAACACGACCCCCCGTAGCCC
>JBDNDG010000284.1:0-6065 GCA_046719255.1 Chloroflexaceae bacterium | reverse complement strand
GGAGGGGGTGGGGCTGGCCGTGGCGGTGGCGGTAGGGGAGAGGGTGGGGCTGGCCGTGGCGGTGGCGGTAGGGGAGAGGGTGGGGCTGGCCGTGGCGGTGGCGGTAGGGGAGGGGGTGGGGCTGGCCGTGGCGGTGGCGGTCATTTCGGGTTCGGGCACAGCCGTCGGCGCGGCCGCTTCTGTCGGCGCAGCCGGGATTTCCTCCAGCACCGGCGCGGGCGCGCGGATCGGGGTGATTGACAGTTGCAACTCCGGACGAGCCGTCGCAGTAGGTGGCAGAGGACGATCGCTGTGCGGCGGTGCCACCGTCGGCGAGGGGAGCGTTAGCAGTGTCGCGGTCGCCGGCGGAGTCGGACTCGCCGCAGGTGTTGTCGTGGCGGAAGGCGCAGCCAGGCCCTCCGTGGGCGCAGGGTTGAGGGCCAGGTTGCCTGGCTCAGGTGCGAGCAGAGGAGTCGTGGGGGTGGCCACAAGCGGTGCAGCCGTAGCCGTAGCGGTCGGCAGCGGGGGCGCTTCTTCAGACACTCGCGTGGGGATTGGGCTGGGGGTGAGGCCGGGCGCCTGTGCAACGGAACCAACACCTGGCGCCTCGAACGACAGGTGTGCGACCACCGGCCCGACCGTGGCGATCAATAGCACCAGCACAGGCCCCAATGAACTGCCAAGAATGGCCCGCAGCCTATCCAGGGCGCGCTTTTTCCAGACCCGCAGGGTTCCAGCCTTGACGTTCATCTTGCTCTGAATCTCGGCGTCGCTCCAACCCTCCAGAAAGCGGCGCTGGATGTACAACGCCAGACCGGGGGACAACGCGTGCACAGCCTGCTGAACGCGCGCGCCCATCTGTTCATCGAACTCCGGCGTGCCCTCGCCGAGTTCGCTCAACTGTTCGCCAGCGATCTGCTCACGTCCGGCCAGGCTCAAGGCGCTGCGCTCACGGATCAGGTCGAGCATAGCGAAATGGGCCATCATATTGAGCCAGCTACCGAGACTGCTGAGTTCGGGGCGATACTGCGCGCCGCGCTCCACCGCGCGCACAATGGTGTCCTGGGCCACATCCTCAAGATCTTCCGCGCTCAAGTAGGGCCCGTGCTTGCTCCGCTTGAGTGCCAATTTGATACGCGGCACATAGTCGAGCAGCAGCACCAGCGCAGGGCTTGTCAGGCCGGCGCGCAAGCAGAAGACCGTCACTCTCTCAGAGACAGATCGGCGGAGTGCCAGGGGCGGCTCGGGGGTAACGACATCGAGGGAACGATTGGCGTCTGCTTCAGCGCGGATCGCTGGAGCCACCTGTGTAGCCAGGTCGCCTGACCAGAGATCATCAAGACGCGCCCGCAGGTGCTCGATCAGCCCTGGGGCATAGGCTGCCAGCAGCCGCCGCACGCGCGGGTCGTCGTCGGACCCCGGCGGGATAGCCGGGGTCTCCTGGTCGGGGCCGGGCGCGCTCGACCTGCGCGTCGTGTTGGGGGAGGGGAGCGGTTCGTTCTCCGATTCCGGTGGGAAGGCTTGGCTCACGTCGTCTGAGTCAGTCATCCACGTCCCCTTCTTGCCGTAATGGGAAGGGAGGTACGCCCACCGGGGTTGCGATCATCGCCCGGGACGCAGTGGGCGCACGACGCCTTCTCATAGATCCATCGTTACGGTTGTTACACTCCGTGGCGCAAAAGGCAGATGCCGTCGAGACTCACCGGCGCATTGGCAATGTTCTGCCCGGTACCTGTTCACTGGGGGATAAGGCGCCACCCCGGATGAACACGTGCCCTGCAACACTCTCCCCCCTGGCGGGTTGTTCCTGGGAGGGCCACGCCCTCCCAGACCCTCTCGCACACAGACTATCTTCGCATCAGAAAACTATAATGTTTAACATGATTTATATTAAAGTTTAAAATGACCAGTATCCTGAAGTGCTTCCATTAATGTTAAAAAGTAATTGAAAGACCCTGATAAAGTATCATGAGAGGTGGTTGGATACCATGCTAAGTATGGCAGTAAATACTTGCAAGATTTCTTTCTGGCAATTTGCTGGCAAAAACCCGGAAAATGCAGGGCGCGTGGTTACGTCATGTCGCGTATAGGGCGAGCGGAGGCGCAGAGGGGGGCCGCGGAGGTAGGGGGTGGTGGCGCAACCGGGTTTCGCTCTCACCCCGCGAAGGGAGGCGCAGGAGGGCCTGGCCCGTCCAAACCCTCTCAGTGGGGAGAGGCGTGGTTCGACAGACTCACCGCAGATAGGGAGACCGGGTTTCCCGCCTGCCACGCGGTGCTGGAGGCGCTCGACATGCCGGTGGGCAGAGGAGCGGGAACCCTGGCCCCCCTGGTTTCACGGTGGGACCGCGAACAGGATCACTCCAGGTTCCAGAGCAGCACCGTGCCGTCGAGACTGGCACTGGCCAGGGTCTGACCATCGGGGCTCCAGGCCACGCTCTGCACCCAGTCGCTGTGGCCGGTGAGGGTCGTGATGGGCATCCCGTCGTGGCGCCAGAGGCGGATGGTCGAGTCGGCGCCGGCGCTGGCCAGGGCCTGCCCGTCGGGGCTCCAGGCCACCGTGTAGACATAATTCTGGTGGCCGGTGAGCGTGGTGCAGAGGCTACCATCACTCACGCGCCAGAGCCAGAGCGGCTCGCGGCGAGAGGTCTCGCCAAAGCCGGCCACCTTGCCGATCGGGCTCCAGGCCAGGTCGGCGGCCCAGTTGCGATGCTTGCGGAGTTCGTTTACCAGGCGGCCCTTGGCCAGGCGCCAGAGGCGCACCGTATTGTCGGCGCTGGCACTGGCCAGGATCTGCCCGTCGGGGCTCCAGGCCACCGCGTAGACGTAGCTGGTGTGTCCGGGAAGATTGTCGAGGGTCGGCGGTTCGCCGAGGTGCCAGAGGCGCACGACCCCATCGCCATAGCCCGCAGCCAGGCTCTGCCCATCGGGGCGCCAGCCAACGCTGTAGAGCCGGGCATGCGCCTCGGGGCGCAGTTCGCTCGCCGGCCCATCGTCGCTGAGTTGCCAGAGGCGGAGCGCCCCGTCGGCGCTGGCGCTGGCGATCAGGTCGCCGTCGGGGCTCCAGGCCACCCCGTGGACGGCCTCGGCGTGGGCATCGAGGATGCGCGACACCTGCCACTCCCGGACGCGCCACAGGCGCACGGTGCGGTCGGCGCTGGCGCTGGCGATCAGGTCGCCGTCGGGGCTCCATGCCACGCTCAATACCCGGTCGGCATGGCCCTCCAGGCAGGCGAGCGGCGCCCCATCGGCCACCCGCCAGACGCGCACAGTGCGGTCGGCGCCGCAACTCACCACGGTGCGTCCATCAGGGCTCCAGGCGACCCCGTGAACGAAACTGCTGTGCCCGCGCAGCGCGCGGCCAATGCGCGCGCCGCTGATGTAGCGCTGCTTCCGTCCCTGCAGGTCGCGGCAAAACGCCTCGGCGCTCGGGTACCGTTCCTGGGGAAAGCGCGCCATGGCCCGCATAATTGCCTGCGAGACCTGGGGCGAGACGCGGCGGTTCAGCTTATGGGGCGGCTTCAGCGGGTCGCGCACACTGCTCATGCGCCGTGGGGCGCTGAGGGGGTAGCGGTTGGTCAGCAGATGGTACAGCGTCGCGCCCAGGCTGTAGATGTCGCTCCGCTGGTCAGTTCCGCCGGACCAGTCGAACTGTTCCAGTGGCATATACTCCAGTGTACCCAGGCCATGAAGCGTTTTGCGGGTGCGCTGCACGCCCTGTTTGAACAGCCCGAAGTCTACCAGTTTCACCTGGCCCTCGGGCGTCACGCGGATGTTGTGGGGCTTGATATCGCGATGAATGATCGGCGGATGCTGGCTGTGCAGGTAGCTGAGCAGATCGCAGAGCTGTTCTGCGTAGGCCACCACCAGTTGTTCAGAGAGGGGACCCTTCTGGCGGGCGAGGATCTCATCGAGGCTCTGGCCGGGCACGAACTCCATCACCAGGTACCCGCAGCCATCAGCCTCAAACATCTCGAAGTAGCGGGGCAGATTGGGATGGCGCAGGTTGGCGAGGGCCTCGAACTCGCGCTGGAAACCGCGCACCGACGGCGCCTCGAACGTTTCCTTGATTGCGACGCGGCGCTCCGGGTTGCGAGTATCCACTGCCTCGTACACCGCTCCAAAACTGCCGTGGCCCAGGTCGCGCACAACTTGATAGGCGCCGATCCGGTCGCCCGGGTCGCGCAGTTGCACGGCGAATTGCAGTGAGCGCCCGCAGCGGGCGCAAACGGTGGCGTCGTTGGGGTTGATCGTGCCGCAGCCCTCGCCGTTTCGCTGATCTTCACAGATGCGCATGCTCTCCTCATATGCAGGTTTTCGATGCGTGGCGGTATTGTACGCGACCCTGCGGGAGGCGGGTGTTGACCGGGCCAGTCCTCCTGGCGGCTGCGCCGCGCAACGCCAGTATGAAAACGTGGGAGGGCACAGCTCTCCCTGGCCCTCCCCCGCTGCTTTCAGGTGCAGAGTTTTTGGAGGATTGCCTCCTGATGCGCTCCGCAAACAACTCTACCCCGAGAGCCCCGGGAAGGGCCGTGCGCGGGGGTGGGAACCTTTGGCCTTCCGCAGCGGTACATACAACGAACCCCTGGTTACCGCAGGCGAGGAGGCGACGATGGACCTTGCAACGCTCTGGCGTTCGCCACGACTGCTGGCAGCAACGCTGTGTTTCGTCCTGGGAGTGGTCATCCTGGTGGCCGGCTTCGCGCCCCGGCTGCTTCCTCAGGCTACCCCCGCGCCCGCAGGCGCCGATCCGTTGGAGGACCCGGACCCCCTGGATGCCCCGGCGCCGCTAGATACCGCAAATGGCCCACCCGCCGATCTGGTGGTTTACATCAGCGGAGCGGTCTGGTACCCTGATGTCTACCAGCTCCCCGCCGGAGCGCGCGTCAACGACGCGGTCGAAGCGGCGGGCGGGCTGCGTCCTGATGCCGCGCGCGAACGGGTGAATCTGGCCGAGCCGCTCCGCGATGCTCAGCACGTGCATATTCTGTCCGTCACCGAGGCTGCTGTCGAGGCGCCCGCAGCAGCCGACGCGCCGACGACCGGCGCCAGCGGGCTGCTCGATTTGAACCGCGCCAGCGCGGCGGAGTTGGAGGAACTGCCTGGAATCGGGCCAACCCTGGCCGGGCGCATCGTGGCGCGACGCACGGAACAGGGGCCATTTCGCACGGTGGAGGAGCTGCGCGAAGTGACGGGGATTGGCGAGAAACTCTTCGCGCAGATTGCGCCCCTGGTTACGGTCGGGCCCTGAGTCTGGCTCGGGGCGGGGGCAGGGAGAGGAGCAGGAGCACCAATGCGCCGAACCAAGATTGTGGCGACCCTCGGGCCTGCCACCAGCACTCTCGAACGGATCACCGATCTGATCAAGGCGGGGATGAACGTCGCGCGGCTGAACTTCTCGCACGGGACCCACGCCGATCACGCCGCCAGCATCGCTCTGGTACGCAGCGCCGCCGCTGCGCTCGGCCGGCACGTCGCCGTTCTGCAAGATCTCCAGGGCCCCAAGATCCGCACCGGCCCGCTGGTGGACGACCGGCCCGTGGAACTGGTGGCGGGCCAGCGCTTCACCATCACCACCGAGCCGATCGCCGGCACCGCCGAACGGGTGAGCACCACCTACGTCGAGTTGCCCCGGGACGTGCGCCCCCGTGACCGCATTCTGGTCTCGGACGGCCTGATTGAGCTCCAGGTTTTGTCCTCCACCGATACCGAGGTGGAGACGCACGTGCTGCACGGCGGGCGTCTCAAGCCCAACCAGGGAATCAACCTGCCCGGCGTGCGGGTGAGTGCCCCGGCGGTTACGCCCAAGGATATCGAAGACTTGCACTTCGGCCTGGCACAGGGCGTTGATTATGTTGCGCTCTCGTTCGTGCGCAAGGCCAGCGACATTACCCAGGTTAAAGCGTTGATTGGCCAGGCGGGCCAGACCACGCCGGTGATCGCCAAGATCGAACGTCCCGAGGCCCTGGAGGTGTTGCCCGAGATTCTGGCCGTTGCAGACGGGATCATGGTTGCCCGCGGTGACCTGGGGGTAGAGATGCCGCCGGAGCGAGTGCCGCTGGTCCAGAAGCAGATCATTGATGCTGCCA
>JBDNDG010000283.1:0-6077 GCA_046719255.1 Chloroflexaceae bacterium | reverse complement strand
TCCACCCGGGCCCGCAGCAGCATCGCCCTCAGCCGCGCTTCGGAGATCGCTGCTGCCCATGCCGCTGGCTTCGTGCTCGGCGGTGTAGCGATCGCCGAGCGTCACTCAGCCGGGCGCAGCGAGAGCCTGCGGATCATTCAGAAGACCGCGCGCGGCTGCCGCTACTTCATTTCCCAGGCAGTCTACGATGCCGAACCGACGGTGCGCCTGCTGAGCGACTATGCCCGCGATTGCGCCGAGCGCGGCCTGACGCCGCAGCGCATTATGCTCGATTTCGTTCCTGTCGGGCGCGAGCAGACCATGGCCTTCATTCGCTGGCTGGGGATCGCCATTCCCGATACGACCGCCGCAGCCATTTTGAATGATACGGCCCCCCTCAGCCGTTCCATCGCCGTCTGCCGCGACATTCTGCACCGCGTGCTCGACCAGCCCTACACCGGCCAGCTCCCCCTGGGCCTGTGTGTGGAGAGTGTTTCCATCAACAAAGACGAAATCGCCGCCTCGATCGACCTGGCCGACGCGCTGCTCGAAGTCGCCCGCGAGTATGGCCTGGAGGTTCGCCAGTCCCCGCCGGGTTGAGTAGGATTGCAGATTTTAGATTCTAGATCGCAGATTACGGTTATGGTTATGAAGTAACCTCCTCACCTCCACATCCCCACCCATCCTCACCCTCCATACAACGCCCGCACCACCAGCGGCGTCAGCAAGCCCTCCACGGCAGCCGCGGCGGCGATCATTGGCAGCAGCACCAGCACCCACACCCTGGCAAAGGTCGCCAGGCTCCAGAGCAGGTTCTCGCCCACCGTGAAACCCCGCGGCGTTGCCAGCAGCGCGGCGCCGATGCGCAGGCCCAGTGCGGCGCTCAGCACAAAGGCCGGCAGTTCAATCACTCCGTGGGGCACAACATAGGCGAGCAGAAACTGGAGCGGACTGTCGGCGCCGAGGGCCAGCCAGTGGCCCCCCCGCGCCGTGAGCGTCCCGGCTACGAAGCCAATCTGCGTGAAGGCCACGAAGGGCACCAGGAAGGCGAACAGCCCGAAGCTCATCGCCGAGAACAGGTTGGAGAGCAGGGCCACCCGCAGATTGTTGGCAAAGATCGCCAGGGCGAGGCTCAACGACGGCGCTGGCGTATCGCCCAGCCCCTCCAGCAGCCGGGCGAGGAGCCGCAGGGGCGCCTGCGTGCCGAAGTGCCAGCCCAGGGCCAGGCCGGCAGCCACGGCCAGCAGCGCGCAGAGTAACGGCAAGCGCAACTCGCGCAGGAGCGCGGGCAGTTCCTGGCGGTAAAAGCGGCGCGGCGAGAAGGGCAGGCCGGCGTAAGCAGCGGGAGGCACCCCTGCCGGCTGGTACTCGCAGAAGAAGAGCTTGAAGCGCGCCCAGAGCCGGGGCAGGTTCAGATCCTCGTGCTCCCGGGAGAGGATCTCCTCGCGGTTGAACCCCGCCAGGCCACTGCGGATCAGCGCCAGCGCGACCAGCGCCATGGCCGCCAGCATGTACCAGAGCACATCGTAGCGCCGGGCGATGAACAGCAGCGCCTGCAACTGCACCGCTACCGCTGTCGGCAACAACACCCCCGAAGCCAGCAGCGTCGCCGCCCGCACACTCCCGGTGTGGGTCGAAATCACCACCGCGCCGGCGACCATCACCACACAGATAGCCGTCAGCATCAGGGTGATCTGCGCCAGCACCTCCGGCGTCATTCCCGCCGCGTACAACGCCGGATGGGCCAGACGCATCAGTGTCAGGAACATACCCATGGCCGCCAGGCTGCCCGCCAGGGGTACCACCAGGGCCGCCAGGAGTTTGCCCGTGTACAACTGCCGGTCGTGGAGGGGCATCGCCAGCAGCGCTTCCAGGCTATTGCGCTCGCGCTCGCCCACAAACGACTCGATTGCCGTAATCAAGGCGAAACTGGCTGGCACGAAGCCAACCAGCAGGGCCACAAATGGCACCAGCCTGCCCAGCACCTCCTCGTTGGCCACAAAGCCCAACGCCCAACCGGCAGCAACGACCAGAGCTGTCGGCAGGCCGATCATCAGAATGCCCAGCGGCAGCAGCACCCGCCAGTCGCCCACGGTCTCGGCCAGCTCACGTTGAGCGATCACCAGCACCGGGGGCGGCGGCGCAGCCAGCGCGTGCCGTTCCACCCGGCGCTGGCGCGCCGGACGCCACCCGCCCCAGCGCCACTGCCGCTGCTCGCGGGAGAGCAACTCCTCACGGCTGAAGGTGCGCATCCCGGCGCGGATCAGCATCACCGCGAGCACGCCGAGCGCCGCCGCGATCAGCCAGAGCTGCGACCAGCGCTCGTTGATGATCCACAGCGCCGCCAGTTGCATCACGCCGGCCATCGGCACCAGAATGAAGCTCGACATAAGATTGGCTGCGCGCACGGTGGAGATATGGGCCGAGATCACCACTGCCCCACTCACCATCACCAGCGCCATACAGCAAACCAGCAGGATGAGCAAGAGCAGGCGCGGCAGGGTCAGCATCCCGAAGTACAACTCCGGCATAAAGCCAAGCAGCAGGGCCACGTAGATCTGCATTGCCGCCAGGCTGGCGACCAGCGGCGTCAGCAGCGCGGCCAGAAACTTGCCCAGGTACAACTCAGCATCCGACAGGGGCATGGCCAGCAAGGTTTCGAGACTGTTTCGTTCGCGCTCGCCCACAAACGACTCCAGCGCAGCGATCAGCGAAAAACTGGCCGGCAGGAAGCCCACCAGCAACGCCCCGAAGGGCACCAGGCGCACCGCCAGGCTGGTATCCTCCAGAAAGCCGACGATCTGCCCTGCCGCGGCAACCAGCAACAGCGGCAGCACCAGCGCCAGCAGCAGGATCGGCGTCACGATACGCCAGTCGCCCAGCAGTTCGCGCGCCTCGCGCCGGACGATGGTCATAATCACGTCAGGGCGGGTGGTTAGCATGCGAGGAGCAAGCATGGTCTTCCCGGATTCAGGTCAGAAGCCCGGACGCTGCAAGCGCCCGGGCATCCATCACGGCAGGCAGGGATACCGGGGAAACCGGGTTTCCCCGTATGCGCGTTCGTTTTAGCCAGGGCGCTCATCACGTCGGCGCGCCGCTTCGAGCAGCAACTCCTCCGGAGGTATAGCCATAGTTGGCTGAACATTGACGGGCAAACGAACCACCCGGAACAGCCCATCGGGCCAGTCGACCAGGCGAAAGATCGCCTCAGGGCCCTCGTGACCTTCGCATTGCGCGGCAATGACAACACCTTCCTCAAGGCAGATGCAAGCTGTGGCTTTATCGCGCCAGGCTTCGATCTGGACCGCGCGCCGCTCGTTACAGAGCGTCTGGATCAAGGCTGCGGCGCTGATGGTGCTGAAGCTCCCTTGTAGAAACATCTCCCGATCTCCATAACTATACCGCACGACGCACGGCTGCCACCACGCCGTTCATACTTGCTTTCAACGTATCGAAGACACCATGACCTTTGATCGCTGCCGCCTCGAAGCAGGGGCGTCCTTCAATCGGCAGATGCCGACGCAATTCCTGAACCGGCAGAGCGTGCGGCAGATCACGCTTGTTGAATTGCACCACAATTGGAA
The DNA here is from genome assembly GCA_046719255.1 of Chloroflexaceae bacterium. Taxonomy (GTDB): domain Bacteria; phylum Chloroflexota; class Chloroflexia; order Chloroflexales; family Chloroflexaceae; genus JACAEO01. The sequence continues at coordinate 2,514 of JBDNDG010000283.1, read as the reverse complement.
ACGTCTTAAGGTCATGGCCCAGCTCAATCAAATGCTGCTCCATGGTATACCAGGACTCCTCATTTTCCGTCATGCGTCCGGCTTGAGAGTCTACCACAAACACCACTCCATCAGTGCCCTGCAGGATCAGACGTCGGCTCGCAGCGTAATACACCTGACCAGGCACGGTGTAGAGCTTAAACTTTGGTTTAAGGTTGGCAACCTTACCTATCTCCAGTTGCAGGAAATCAAACAGGAGCGTACGATCCTGTTGCGTCTTGAGGGAAATGAGACGTCCTCGCAGATTAGCCGGAGTCCGGGCATAAATAAACTGCAAATTGGTTGTCTTACCGCTTAATGCTGCGCCATAGTACACGATCTTCAAATTGATTTCGCCCAGTGCCCAGTTGATGAACATACACTCCTCCTACCAGATATTATCGAGGTGGGCGGCGAAATTATGCACAAAATCGTCGTTCACAGCCGAGGGCGGCGGCGTCATAGCTGCTTTGCCAACAATGGTAAGGATGCGCTCCGCCGTGCGTTTGATTGCCAGCCTGGACCAGCCTAGAGGCACATCTCTGGCCGTGGCCAGCAGCAAGAATAGCCCTTCCCCGACCCGTGAGACCAGAATGGTCATGTCGTCGTGTTCCTGAATGATCAAATTACAGGTACGTTTTCCTCCCAGAAGCTGGGCTATCTCCATTGTTGCCATCAGATCCCCCGCTGCCAGTGCAGCAAGGCTTCCAATATCAAGATTGGTGCGATCTTCCCAGCTAGCCAGCTCCTGTCCACTGAGATCGCCCAGAAATGCGCAACGAACGTCGGCCTGCTGACCCAGTTGCGCAAGAAGGTGCTGGATAGCGGCAAGATGAGACGGTGAAAGAACGATGGAAGAACGGGACATTACGACGCTCCTCGTTATGGTTCACAATGCAACGTGTCGCCGAACAGGCGCTCGAACTCGCGGTTCAGAGAGGCGCTGAGTTCGGCGGCTATCACTTCACCGGGCGTCCCTTCAACCAGGCGCATCGCGCTGAGCTGCTGGGCGCTGCGCCTGAGTTGAAGCCAGATGTAGCCTGCCCGGGGCTCAACAAACTCTTTCGCGCATACGAGGGCCAGGAGACGGTGACCGCCTGCGTTGGTGGCGTAAATGTCGAACTTTACCCCTTCGAGTACGACAAGGTAGCCGACCTGCTGGTCATGCAAGGCGCGCCCCAACTCGGCTATATTGATGGAACTCCCGGCGATCAGTGAAGTGATAGCGTCTACATCGAGATTGGAGGCATCTCCCTGCTGAGCGATTCGGTTCCCGAGATTATCGGTGTAGATCACAAATTGCGCGTGCGTCTGCCGCCGTAAGACTTCCAGGAGCAGCAATATGTCCGCCATCGTCGCCGCCGGACGGGTTTCTGGTATGGGCGCCGGCCCTACGGTCAATGGTACATTAAGGGCGTTTCCTACCGCCGAAACCAGATCCGCTACCGAGATCGGCTGTAACGCCAGCCTGCAACCGGCCAGTTCAGCTTCACGCAGGATGACTGCCTCCGCGTCCGGCGTATGGAACAACAGGGCGCGGAGGTTGGGCCAGCGTTTGCGCAGCCGACGGATCAGACTCAGACTTTCGACCAGAAGGTTCGCAACAATTAAATCGTAGGATTGACGCCCGGCAATCAGTTGTCCCGCAGCGACCGAACGGACGCTGTGAGCCGCTATGGTTACCCCGCGATCAGCCCCGGCTCTGGTGAGCGCCTCCTCCCAGCTCTGGTTGAGCGCCGGATTCGGTTGAACGATCAGCACTCGATACTTCATGAGCGTACACTCCCTGCTGTGAATGTAGCCCGTGGGCGGGCGGATTAGGGAGGGCCTCGAACTCCCGGGCCTCTCGTGCGGGTAATGGAGTAATCGGCTTGTCCCGCGCCTCTGCCGGCGGGGAGAGTTCGGGAAGGCGAAGCCTCTCCCAGGAAACGTGCTTTCATGCCCGTAGCGAGAGGCGCAGCCGGATGACAGGCCGATGGCGGATCAGGCTCCTGTGCCGCCGGCATTGATGCAGGGCAACCGGAACGAAAATGTGCTGCCCTGCCCAGGACGGCTGTCTACCCAGATCTGACCGCCGTGTTGCTCAATCACTGCTTTAGCGATGGTCAATCCCAGGCCTCGGCCCGACACGCCAGCGCGTTCGGCGCTTTCGGCCCGATAGAAAGGCTCGAACACCTGTGTCACTTCGTGCTCGTTCAGCCCATATCCGCTATCTTCGACCATCACAAGAATATTGCCGGCCTCCTGGTGCGCAGCAATGCGGATGTTGGCGCCACCGGGGCTGTATTTGATCGCATTGTCAATCAGGGCATTGATAGCGCGGCCCAGTCCTTCTTCCGAGCCGGTAACCCGCGGCAATCCTGGTGGCAGATCCACTGTCACGTGCTGGCCGCGTCGCCCGAACTCAGCGTACTGCAGACCAACGGTGGCTTCGATCAGTAGATCGAGACGCAGCGGAGTTCCGGACTCATAGGTCTGGAGCCGGATCTGAGATCG
>JBDNDG010000282.1:0-6103 GCA_046719255.1 Chloroflexaceae bacterium | reverse complement strand
GAACTCCCCACCTGGCTCCGCGACGCGGCGCAGGCCGAGGAGGCACCCCCCGCTGGCGAGGAACTCCCCACCTGGCTCCGCGACGCGGCGCAGGCCGAGGAGGCACCCCCCGCTGGCGAGGAACTCCCCACCTGGCTCCGCGATGCGGCGCAGGCCGAGGCACCCCCCGCTGGCGCCGACGTCCCCGCCTGGCTCCAGGAGGCGCCTGAAGCTCCCCAGCCCCCCGCTGGCGCCGACGTCCCCGCCTGGCTCCAGGAGGCGCCTGAGGCTCAGGCGCCGCAAGCTGAAGCGCCACCGGTCGCCGGCGATCTGCCCCCCTGGCTCCTCACGGCGGAGGGCGCCGAACCCGGTCCTGTCGTTGCCGGCGAAGCCGAGCCTGGTCTGCCTGCCTGGTTGCGCGGCGCGCCGGCCGAGTCCGGGCCACCTCCGATCGCGCCGTCGGCAGAGTCAGTGGATCGGGCCCGGCGCCCACCCGAGGAAGGTGAAAGTCTCGGATTCCTTCGCGGAGCTGAATTGCCAGGCTGGCTCCGCGTGCCGGAGCCCGACTTGCCTGCCGAGAGCGCCGCCGGCCACCAACTCGACTGGCTGCGGCGCCTCAGCGGCATTGAAGCAGAAGAGAGCGTGGTGGAGGCGCCCGTCGCCGCGGCAGTGGCGCGCCCGCGTCCGGTTTATCACCCAACGGCCGAGCAACTGGGAGCGATGCGGCTGCTCCAGCAACTTGCCGCGACACCCTATCCGACGCCCGCGCCGGTGCCTGCTCCAGTCGAGCGGGTGGCACCGCGCCTCAACCTTAACCGCATCCTTTACGCCCTGCTGGCCCTGGCCCTGCTCATCGCTCTGCTGGTGCCCCAGATCACCACCCCGTTTCGACCGTCCGCGCCAGTCACCGGAAACGCCACGGCACTCGGCGCGCTGCTCGACAGCCTGGACTCCGATGATGTGGTGCTCATGGCCTACGAGTGGGCCGCCCAGCGAAGCGGCGAGTTGCGGCCCCTGGAGGAGGCCGTCACGCGCCGGCTGATCGCCAACCGCACCAGGCTCATTCTGGTCAGCACCGATCTTCAGGGCACACTGCTCTCCTTCGACGTGATCGAGCCGCTGCGGGCCGCCGGCTACAACAACGAAAATGGGGTATCGTTCGGTGGCCGCGACTATGTGTTGCTCGGCTACCGTCCCGGTGGCGAAATGGCAGTGCGGGGCCTGGCCCGGGATCTGCGCGGCGCTCTGACATCGGATTTTGATGGACAGGACGCCTCCCAGGGCCTGGTAGCGAATTACCCCGATGGCACACCGCGCATCAGCGGGATGGAGGATCTGGCGCTGATCGTGGTGCTGGCCGACCAGCCTCAGGATGTGCAGGTGTGGATGGAACAGGCGCACCGCCAGGTGCGCGATCAGGTGCCGATTGCGTTTCTGTTGCCCCAGGATGCCCAACCCCTGGCGCAGCCCTATCTGCGCCTGCCGAACGTCTACGCCATCGCCGGGCAACAGGGCGCGCTGGCGCTCCTCGCCAGCGACCCGACGGCTGATCCGGCTAGCCTGAGCCGCTCCACGGGCCAGCTCACGTTCGCCGTGGTGGTGTTCGTCGCGCTGCTGCTGCTCGGCGCCGCAGCAAACGCGCTGATGCGTCGGCGCGAAGCTCCGGGAGGTGCAACGTGAGCGGTGAAGCCCTTGCTACCCTGACCATGGGGCTGATCGCCATGGTGCTGACCCTGCTGGTCTTCAGCCGTCTGCTGGGCGATAATCCCGCCTTTCGCGCCGTTCAGTACCTTTTCGTCGGCGCATCGCTCGGCTACGCCCTTGTGGTTGTGTACCACCAGGTCCTGCGTCCCGAGGCTGTGGCCCTGCTGGCAAGTGTGACCGATCCGCTGCTGTTTGGCCTGCGCCTGACGCCCTGGCTACTCGGTCTGCTGCTGCTCACGCGCCTGACCCGGCGCCAGGAGATTTCGTGGCTGGCGAATGTTCCGCTGGCCCTGCTCTTCGGTGTCGCAATGGCCCTGGCAGTAGGCGGTGCGCTGGCAGGTACTATCGTGCCGCAACTCCTGGATACGGCACGGCCGATCGGCAGCGATCCGCTCCAGATCATCGGAGCGCTGGTGCTGGTTATCGGCGTGGTGTTGACCCTGAGCGCCTTTTACTTCACCGTTGCCCGTGAGCGCGGGCAGGGGCGGCTACTGGCCCTGAGCGCGCGTGCCGGGCGCTGGTTGTTGATGGTTGCCTTTGGCTTCTTCCTCGCGGGCGTGCTGTTGACCTACCTCACGGCCCTCAACACGCGGCTTGAGTTCATCGTGAACTGGCTGCGCGCGCCGCTCGGGTGAAGCACGCTGAGAGCCGTTCGTACTGCGGCGGAGGTTGGCATGGCAGACGCCCTGGGGGCGGTGCTGGTTGCCGAGATCGGTAGCCTGATCACCCGTGTAACCCTGGTCGATGATGTTGACGGCGAAAGCCGTATGGTGGGGCACGCTGAAGCGACGAGCAGCGCTGATGTGCCCTACCAGAACGTGCTCTACGGCGTTCTGGAAGCGGTGGCGCAGATCTCCGAAATGACCGGACGCCAGTTGCTGCGCGATGGCCAGCTTCTTATGCCGCAGAGCAGTGAAGGCAATGGCGTTAACCACCTGATTGCCGTAACCAGCGCCGCCGGACCCATGACACTGGTCATTACCGCGATCGCCAGCGCCTTCTCGGGGCGTAGCGCCCTGCGCGCCAGCCGCGCAACCTACACCACCGTGCTCCAGATGGTGACCCTCGATGACGCGACGGGTTACGCCGCGCAGACCCCGGGCGGCGGGTCGTGGACCGAGCGCCAGGTGGAGACGCTGCTGCGTCTGCGCCCCGATGCGGTGCTGATCGCTGGCGGCCTCGAACACGGCGCAAGCGCGACCGTCAAGCGGCTGGCGCATCTGATGGGCCTGACGGCGCTGCGCGCAAGGGTGGACGACCAGGGCCTGCCGGGGCGACCGGTGACCGCCCGGCCAGTGATCTTCGCTGGCAATGGCGCCATTCGGGACCAGGTGATCGCTGCCCTCTCCGATCGGGCCGAGATCTTCGTGGTCGAGAACCTGCGCCCAACCCTCGACCAGGAGCGGCTCGACCCGGCACGCCAGGAACTGGTGCGCCTTTACGAGAAGCTGATCCTTCCCCGGCTGCCCGGCGGGCCGGATCTTCAGCGTCTCTCCGCCGCGCCAATACGTACCGTCTGCGCCGCCGAGAGTCTGCTCACCCGCTTTCTGGCCGAGCGAACCGGGCGCCGGGTGTTGACCGTGGACGTTGGCTCCGGCGCCACCACGATGCTCTATGCCACGCCGGGAGGCTTTCATCCGGCGATTCTGGGCTCGGTGGGCACCGGCTACGGGCTGACCGAACTGCTGGCGCAGCGAGGAGTCGAAGCCATCGCGCGCTGGCTGCCGTTCCCGATCACGACGCAGGCCCTGACCGATCGGCTGCTCAATCGTGCGCTACGGCCTCAGGTGTTGCCCTCCAGCCGTGAGGATCTGTACATCGAGCACGCGCTCCTGCGCGAAGCGCTGCGGCTTGCCCGCGACGCGCTCCTCGACGAGCTCTCGTCGGCTGACTATGACTGGGTGCTGGCTACCGGCGGGGGAATGACCCACGCCCCACAGCCCGGGCTGGCCCTGCTGACCCTGCTCGATGGCCTGGAACCTGATGGCGCGCACGACCACCCGATCATAGACGTGTATCTCGATAGCCTGGGGTTGCTTCCGGTCAGCGGGGCGCTGGCAGAACTGCGTCCCGATGCGGCAGTTTCCCTGATCGATCGTGACCTGCTGCGCAACGTGCCGCTGGCGGCAGTGCTGGTGCTGCTCGGCGAGGGAAGCGCGGGATCGCCCGCCGCCGAGGTGGAACTGACCACCGTTGGCGGCGCGACCGAGCGCCTGGTGGTGCGGCACGGCGACATAGCGCGGCTGGCGCTGCCCCCGGGGCGCTTCGGACAGGTGACGGTGCGGCCCCGGCCGGCAGTACGGGTCGGCCTGGCGGCGCCAGGTGAGACAGTGTCTTCCGAGGGCGGCGATATCGCCGGAAGCCTGCTGGGCCTGGTGATCGACGCACGCGGGCGCCCCCTGCGCCTGCCTGCTGATGCCGCCACCCGGCGCGCCCGCATCTGGGAGTGGCTCGAGGCTCTGGGCGTCGAGCAGGGGAGCAATCCCTACGTTGCCGGCGCGTCGCTGCCCGCGGAGGCGGCAACGGCGATGAATGGCGCCCTGGCGCCAGCCCTGGCCAGCGAGGGACGGAAGCTGGATGCGCCGGTCGCCGGAACCAGCGAAGTAGCCGCCGGTTCGACCGGGGGGCAGCGTATCTCGCTGGATGAACTGCGGGCCGAGGAGCCGACACGGCCACCCTCCGACCCGGTCTCCACCCCGAACGATCTGGACGCGCTACGCAAGACGGTGGAGACGCCAAAGAAGGGTGGATGGTTCGGGCGCAAGGGGTAAGGGGCAGGCGTGGACTGGTGGCGCGCATACTTCGACGAAACGTACCCTCGTCGCTACCAGATCGACCCGGAGCAGACGGTCGCCGAGGTGTTGATGCTCCGCGATCTGCTGCCCGAACCACCCGCCGATATCCTCGATGTTGCCTGCGGCGCCGGGCGGCATAGCCTGGCCCTGGCCAGGGCCGGGTTCCACGTCGTGGGAGTGGACATCTCGGAGCCGCTGCTGGCGCTGTCGCGTGCTGCGGCCGCAGAGGAGCGGATTGACGCGCAGTTCGTGACCGCCGATATGCGCGCCCTGCCCTACGTGGCCTGCTTCGATGCGGCGATCAACATGTTTACGGCCTTTGGCTACTTCGACGCCGAAGAAGAGAACCAGGCCGTTCTGACGGGCATTGCGCGCGCCCTCAAGCCCGGCGGGCGCCTGGTGATGGAACTGGCCCATCGCGATCGGGTGGTGCGTAGCTTTCAGGAAGCCGATTGGTACGAACTTGATGACGGCACCCTGGTCTGGCGCCGGCACTCCTTCGACCCGATCCGCGGCCTGCTGACCTCTCTCGACCGCTGGCGCACCCCCGCCGGCGAGGAGGAGGAGCGTTTCCACCGCATCCGCATCTATACCGCTACCGAACTCTCCGCCATGCTCCACGCTGCCGGCCTGACGCCAACGGCATGGTACGGCAGTACGCAGTTGCACGCCTTCACTATCGACTCGCCCCGGCTGATCGTCGTGGCCCAGCGCCCCCTCCGCGAGACGGAAGTCTAACGTGAACATAGCCCGCGCGCGGGCGGGTTTGGAAGGGCGACGCCCTCCCAGGAATGCGGCACGCCTTCCTACGGGAAGGACGGCTACGCCTCCACCTCAACCACCCCCACCTCGGCAAAATCGCCGCGCTCCTGCCCATCGGCGGACCAGACGTGCTGGCGCTGGCCGTTGTGCTCAGGGCTGAACAGGCCGACCCGTAGCCGGTAGCGGCCAGGGGGTAACTCTACGGGCAAGGGCAACACGTGGGTGTCGCGCATCCAGTCACCCGGCGTCCACAGGGGGAAGGGCAGCGTACCAGCCCGCGGCACACCGTCGCTCTTCGCGACGATCGCCCCCGCAGCATCAACCAGGTGCACAAAGACCGTCCAGTTGCGCGGTATCGGCTCCAGGCTGTGCCAGGTCAGGGTTACGGACAGGGGTTGACCGGGGCGCGCCGGGGTGTCCAGGCGCCAGCCGCGCAGCGCCACGCCCTGCTCCCACGACGCGGCAAAGCGCGCGTCTACCGGCGTGCCCAGGTCGGCCAGCGCCTGCCGTGGCGCCAGGGCCGTCCAGGGATAGGAAGGCCGGATCACCGCCAGTGGCAGCACCGCGGCGAGGATGAACAGCGTTGCCGCGAGGAGTACGGGGAGAGCGGCGCGCATCGTCACGAACGGATCGCGGGTGTCGGTTCGAGACTCGACCCCCGGCCGCCCCGCGCGCCCGACCGGGCGTGCCGCGCCGACGCCTGCCGGAGGCAGCAGCCCGAGGAGGCCGCCGGCCAGCAGCAGGCCGCTGGCGGCCAGTGCCGGGAAGAGCATACGCCCCTGCCAGGCCACCAGACCCGCAGCGAGCGCGAAGGCCAGTGTCCAGGCGCCGGCCATCAGCAGGTCCACGAGCGGCCCGGCCCA
>JBDNDG010000281.1:0-6146 GCA_046719255.1 Chloroflexaceae bacterium | reverse complement strand
ACTCTGCGTCTCCGGCGGCGGGTTGAAGCTGCTGCCAGCCACCGTATTCGGCGTGTAGGTCAGGGTGACGTTAACGGTACCGGTGCCGAGGTGGCGGCACTGGACACCCGTATCAAAGCCGCCGTTCTTAGACATCAGCAGCGGGAGGCTGACCCGACCGGTGGCTGAAGCACTATTGATACCCTCGTAGGCCGTGCCCGAGCGCGACGAGGCCTGATTGACCACCACCACGACTTCCTGCCCCGCGCCGGTCGTCACTGTGGCCGAGCCTACGTAGCGATCGGTGCCGCTCTTGAGGAAGACGGCGCTGCGTCCGGGCTGCAGTGTAACCGTATCATTCGCCAGAGACACCCCGCCCGTCACCAGGTTCGGGCCGTAGGTGACGGTCACGCTCGCATCAGTGGTGCCCGAGTTTTGCACCGAGATGCCGGTGTTGAAGCCAGCGTTCGCCTGCTGGACGAGGGGCAGGATCACATTGTTCGAGCCACTCGCGAATCCGCTGTAGGCCAGCAACTGCTTCAGGCTACCCGTTCCGGTCTGGTTGACCACCACGGCCAGAGGCTGGTTGCCGGTTACAATTGCCGAACCCACAAAAAGGTTGCCCAGCTCAGACTGGGTTGATTGATCGAAAATGACCGAGGCGCCAGGGGGGATGTTCTGGGAGGGTGTCGTGAAGCTGTTGCCTGCGCCGGGGTTCGGCGAGAAGGCCACCTGCACGCTTGCCGCCGCAGTTCCGGCATTCTGAACCGCGAACCAGGTGCTGAAACCACTGTTGTTGCGCATAATCAGCGGCAGCCGTACCGTGTTCGAGGGCTGCGAGATGCCCAGGACCGACTCATTGTAGGCGAAGTTGTTACCGCTGACGTTGAGGATGGCAGCGATCTGCTGATCCGCGCTGATCACCGCTGAACCCTGGAAGCCAGCGCTCACGTTGGGCACCGGGAAGTAGGTCTTGCCATCGTTGGGGTTGATGTTTTCGTTGATCGTCCCGGCGTTACTGCCGTCCGGGTTGTACAGTTGCACCACAACGTTGGCAGCGGCTGAGCCAAGGTTCTGCACGCGGAAGCCAGTTGTCCAGGTAATACCCTGTTGAGCGGCGGCCGGCTTCGTCGGCAGCAGGGCCAGGCCAAGCGCAAAGACAACTGCGCAGACAAGGGGTAGACTGACAAACTTGCGGAACATAGCTGTCCTTTCCTTTTGTGACGTATGGCTGCCTTCTACGCTCCTCATCATAGCGGCGCTGGCGTAGCGACGTCCATACCTCGCGAGGAGCAAGTTCGCTAACGCTTTGCAGGTATTTCCGCGCATACCCTCCGGGTTGAGCAGGGAGTAACCCGAAAGTAGTAGTACCACAGTCCTGGGAGAAACCCGGTTGCTCCATGCCCCTCCCTTCGGAGAGGGCTGGGGAGGGCTACGCCTCCCAGGAAACAACCCGCCCCGGCGCACGGTTTGGGAGAGCTGCGCCTTCCCGGGAACCAGGCCACCAGCAGGGAGGGTTTGGGAGGGCGCAGCCCTCCTCTGTCAGAGTATGGGGCAACCCGGTTTCCCCACGCCCCTCTCTGCGGAGAGGGCTGGGGAAGACGCAGCCCTCCTTGCGGCGAGGCCACACGACACCCGGATGAAAAGGGGTTTCGGGGGGACGCGGCTCGCCCGGCCCCGCCCACCGCTACCTGTCCCTGTCTGGCCGGGCGCAGACAAAGATCAACAGGTCACCCAGGTTCGCCGGTACCAGGCTACCGAACACTGCGCGCACAAAGGTGTGCGGGCGTCGGGCCATCCACCAGAAGTCGTGGGCCGTACGGGGGAAGGGGCGTTCGAGCACCAGCACCCGCCGGGCGATCAACCCGTGGTCGGCCAGGAGGCGCTCCCAGGAGCGCCGGGTGGCGTAGCGTTGCAGGGGTTGCCCATCGTCAAACACCTCGCCGTGGCGGAGCACGTGCAGAACGTTGCCGAAGATCCCGTAGGCGTTTGGCACCAGGATGATCGCCCTGCCCCCGGGGCGCAGCACGCGCGCCATCTCGCCAACCGCCTGACCCGGGTCAAAGTAGTGCTCCAGGCTGCCGATGTTCGTCACCACGTCAAAGCTTGCGTCGGCGAAGGGCAGTTCCTGGGCGTTGGCCAGCGCTACCGGGATGTCCGTCCCGCCGCGCCGGTCAAGACACCGGAGCGCGCCCAGGGAGAAGTCGAAGCCTCCTACCGTATAGCCCGCCCGGCGCGCGAAGCGCAGAAAATCCCCTTCGCCGCAGGAGACGTCGAGCAGGCGGCCGGGCGGCGGCGCAACACGGCGCACCTGGTCAAGGAACCAGAGGTAGAGTGAGTTGCGCTGGTGCAGCCCGCGCTCGCTGTAGATCTGGTCGTAGGCCCGTCGTTCGGCTTCTTCGCTCGGGGTGTGGCGGATCTCGATCGGGTACCAGGGCATAGACAGTGTTTCAGGTATGGCCGGCGCGCCACAACCAGAGCGCGCCAGAACACTAACGTGAAAATGTGCCGTGCGTGAGAGGGTTTGGGAGGCGCGGCCCTCCCGGGAAACAAACCACCCGCCGGCGGGGAGGGTCTGGGAGGGCGCAGCCCTCCCGGGAAAAAACCTGTATCCTCCAGGGTGCGACGCAGCCCTATAACCGCGAGAACACCAATGCCCAGAACAACTCGTTCAGCGTAATCCACAGCCGCACCAGCAGAGCAATGATCAGCGCTACCGAGAGCGGCACGACAATGGTCAGCAGGGCGATCATGCCCATGTCGCGCACGCCGGGTACAATGGGCACAAAGAACGAAATGTAGCCGATCAGCCCGCTGGCCACCCAGATCTGAACGAAAACGGGCAGCATTTCCCAGTTGACCAGATAGATCGAACGAACCATAAGAAAAAAGATCACCCCCCCGCTCAACCAGAGCAATGTGTGGAGGATGAGGGCGGCCAGGGCGCCGGGAACGGTCAGCACGCTGGTGAGCGGCTCGCGCTTCCAGTGCCGCAGCAGCCGGTGGCGGCGCGCCGTCAGGACCTGCGGCTGCAACACGAGAGCGACACAGATCAGCGCCAGCAGGATCGCCGGGGCCAGCGGCAGGCGCTCGCTCAGGGTGGGGGTGAACGGGAAGAGCAGGACAACCAGCCAGCCTCCAGAGGCAAAGAGCAGCAGTTGCTCCCAGAGCATGCCGGCCAGGCTCAGGCGCCGGGGTACGCCGGCCTGTTCGTAGAGCAGGACGCGACTGGCGACGAAGGGCGCAGGTGTCGGCAGGCGCCGCGCCATCCAGGAGTAGATAAAGTAACGACCGTGCTCCTTCCACGAGAGCCGCGCGCGCAATCCGGTCATTATCACGATCCAGGCCGCGATTGCCAGCGCCAGCGCACCGATGTAGGCTACCCCGCTCAAAGCCAGGTAGCCCCACTCGAAGCGCCAGTCATAGGTTACCAGGTTGTACCAGTCGCGCACAATGATCCAGAGGACCGCGCCAAGACTGGCCAGGAGGATCAGGACCAGCGTGATCCGCCGCCACTGAGCGTTGTGGCCGATCAGACGTCCATGCTTCCACAGGGTTTTAAGCATGACATCCCGGTTGGGCAACGACGGTAAGGGACGAGCCCTTGCCCAGTTGATGTTCCATGAACCAGATTGCGGGCAGGAGCGCCAGGCGTACCGGCAGGTTGTCAATCACGCGCCGCGCAAGCCGGCGTTGCCAGCTGTCGCCCATGCGCCGGTTGAGCCAGAAGTTCCAGCTCAGGACAAGCATAGCATAGCTGCCGCCCAGCGGGGGCAGAGCCACCACCTGCAGCCCGGCGCGTTCGAGCAACAGGGTCAGCGTGGCGCGGTCGGGCACGAAGGTGTGCCGTGGCTGGTCGAAGCCAGCCCAGGCGTCGCCGAACCATCGCGCTTCCACTGCGGCCCGGTTGGGCACGCGCGCCACCAGCACGCCGTCGGGCCGCAGCAGGGCGCGCGCGCGCACCAGGCTGCCCAGGGGATCGTGCAGGTGCTCCAGCACGTCCCACATGGTCACCACGTCAAACTGCCGCTCCTCCAGGGGCGCGTCCTCCAGGGTGCCGGTGTGCACCCGTAGTCCAAAACGATGTCGCGCGCAGGCGGCAGCGTAGGCCGACAGTTCAATGCCGGTCTTGTCCCAGGCGTCGCTTCCTGCGGCCAGAAAGACCCCGGTCGCGCAGCCGACGTCGAGGATCGCGCGCCGGCCGGCGCGGGCCGGCGCGTAGTGCTCCACGACCCGCCAGCGCTTCTTCAGCCCGTACAGATGGGCCAGCCGGCGAAGCGGTCGCGGATCGGCCCAGGGCGGCGCTTCGAAGGGCGCGTACTCGGGCGGATAACAGGCGCCAATTGCTTCCAGCGTTGGCCGCGGGTTCTGGTAGAGCAGGCCGCACGCGCTGCACTCAACCAGGGTGAAGACGCCGGGACGTTCGAGAGCCAGATCGGGTAGCCGATAGCGCACCCGATACTCGCTCGCGGCACACAGCGGGCAGGCGATGTGTTCCAGGGGTATAGCGCTCGTGGTGATCGCGTCCACACCTTTCGTGACCTTGTTAGTTCTGAGTGGCACACTATAGATCGCGCGGCGCGCGATGTCAATGGCATTATCGGGCTGCTCTCGCGCCGTCGAGGGCGTACACGCGCGAGGCGCCGCGCTCGTACAGCAGGCGCCCGTAACGCTCCAGCAGGCTGTTCAGGAGGTCGTTGATGTGCTGCTGGAAGGGAATGCCCTGGATCACGAAGCGGGTGTTGATCAGCACGTGGCTGACTCCGTGACGCTGTAGCTCGGCGTAGAGGTCATCGGCGTCGGCCAGTTGTTCCAGCCGCAGATAGCGCTGCCCGATCGCGTTGGCCCAGAGGTAGTCCGTGTCCAGGTAATAACCCCGCACGTCCATCGGCGCCAGCAGGACGCGCGCGCCGGGGGCGAGCTGGTGGTTAAGGTAGGCGTAGGCGGGGTAATCGTCGTAGATACTGGTCAGATAGGTCTCGCGGTCGATCTGCCCCAGCAGGTAGGGCAGGGCGCGCCGGGCCGTTTCTCGCTGATGGGTGTCGAAGATCCACGCTCCCGCAAGCAGCCACAACAGCAGTCCGCCCAGCACGGCGATCCGTAGCAAGCGCGGGGCGCGGCCGCATCCCCAGGCCAATCCGGCGCTGCCGAACAGGATGGCGAAGGGCATGGCCGGCAGGAGAAAGCGCGTCTGATGGGTCAACAGGAACCAGATGCTGTAGAAGGCCAGCAGGCTCAGGCCGAGGATCGTGAGCAGGGGGCGCAGGGCCGGGCGCCAGAGCAGGGGCAGCGCGCCCAGCGGCAGCAGAGCCAGCACGTATGGCCCGAGCAGGAAGGAGCCGAAGCGCCCGTTGGCGCGGGTCACCTGCCACAAGCCGGTAAGCCAGTTGGCGAAGGTGGGGGCCATGTTGGTCGTTCGCAGGTAACCGTTCAGGTACATGCTGCCCAGTTCGTCCCAGTTGCGCCCACCCAGCAGTGGGTAGAGGAAGGGCCAGATCGGATTGCCGGTGTGGACCCATGCTTTGACGTACCAGGGCAGCACGACGAGGAAGCTGACCAGGCCGTAGCCCGCGAACACCCCTACCGCGCGCCGCGGCTGACCGTCGCGGGCAACCAGGGCCGCGGCCAGGGTCCCGAAGATGAGCGCGGCGGCGGCGCCGTTGAGCTTGGTGGCCGCCGCGGCGCCCGCCAACCCTGCCGAGAGCAGAAGCCAGCCCCGCGCGCGACTCTGGCGCCAGTGCCAGAGAGCGTAGAAGGCCAGGAAGGTATAGCACGCCAGGGGCATCTCTACCAGCCCGGTCCCGGCGAGCCGCGTTACCATGGGTATGGCGCAGAAGATCGCCGCCGCCAGCCAGCCGCTCCCGCGGGGCAACCAGCGCTCACCAAACAGCGCCAGCGCGACGCAGAGCATCAGCGCGAAGCCCAGGGTTAGCAGTTGGGCCGCGCTCTCGGAGCTGAGCTGCAAGCCGATCAGGAACAGCATCTCTGTGCCGAGGGGCCAGTTGGAGTGGAGCACGTAGGGCAGGTAGATGATCCGGCCGGCCTCGCTGTAGAGGCGGGGAATGGCAAAATGGTAGGCCACCACATCGTAGTCTGTTGGGGGCGCCAGGGCGTGCGCGAACAGGCCGTACCCCAGGGGGAGCGCGATGACCGCCAGGAATCCCAGC
>JBDNDG010000280.1:0-6153 GCA_046719255.1 Chloroflexaceae bacterium | reverse complement strand
AACTGGTACGACCGCGGCAACCGCGAGCTCTACGATCTGGCCGCCGATCCGCGCGAGACGCGCAACCTGGCCGCCGGCCCCGCCGCGGCCAGCGTCCGCAAGGAGCTCGAAGCCCGGCTCGATGCCGAAGAGGAACGCCTGAAGCGTCGCCGGGAGCGCAATATTGAGGAGATCAAACAGTTCGAACAGGCTCCGCCGAAGGACCGGCAGCAGTACCAGCGGACGGAACAACGGCTACGCCAGGAAGCCAGCGCCGTGCGTCAGGCGCTGGAAGACCTTAGACTCCGCCGGGCCGAGCTTGAGGCCCGGATGGGCGAGATGTCGCTGGCGCTGCCCATCGAGATCCTGCACAACAGTGCCTTTACCGACTTGCTCAAAACCGGCCTGCTCACCCTCGACGACATGCGTAAGCAGGCGAGCGTTGACGGGCGGCCCCTGGTACGCTACGCGCTGGACGGCCGGCCCGCCGTGGAGGAGATCCTCGCGCAGATAAAAGACGTGGCCGACCGGCCCTACCTGCCCGGCTCGTCGCTCAAGGGCGCTCTGCGTAGCGCCCTGGCCTGGGAGGCAGCGGCGCGATTGGCGCCAGTGAGTTTCCAGACGCTGGCCCACGTGGGGGCTAAGCAGGCCGATGACCAGCTCGAGGCGGCGATCTTCCTGGGCCGCGTGGGCGACAACCAGCGTCGCGTGGCGAACAAAACCCTCCGCGACGTGCTCCGCGCGCTGCGCGTGGGCGACAGCGCGCCCCTGGACGGGCCGCCAGCCCTGCTGGAGGTGGCCATCCTCAACAGCCGCTCACAGCGCGCCACCAGGCTGGCGGTGGAGGCGATCCCCCCCGGCGCACGGCTCGAGGCCACTCTGCGCCTGGAACGTTACCCCTTCGAGAACCAGCAGGCCCGCCAGGTGCTGGATTTTGGCGATTGGACCACGCGACTCACCCCCGAGGCCCTGGCAGCCGCCTGCCGGCGCCGGGCCGCCGCGCTGATTGCCGGTGAGCGCCACTTCTTCGAACGACAGGCCGGGGCGACCGAGGTGCTGCGCTTCTACGCCGACCTCCATGCGCGGCTTGACACCATGGGCGACCGCGCCTGCCTCCTGCCCCTGGGCTGGGGCGCCGGCTGGCGCAGCAAGACCCTCGACGACCGCCTGCGCGATGGCGAGAGGAAGGAGGCGGTCTTTGCCGAAACCGTGCGCCGCTTCAAGTTGAAAAAGCACAAATCCGATGCCTTCGGGCCGGGCGATGAGTTTCCGCAAACGCGCAAGATCGCCCTGGCCGGCGGGCGACCCTGGCGACCCCTGGGCTGGATACAGGTGGATATAGAGGAGGAAGCCTGATGCATACCCTGGTGCTCTGCAATATCGGCAACAGCGACCTGCGCGCCGACGGAAAACGGCCCATGAATCCGCGGCAGGACGGTGAGCGTCTCTGGCAGACGTTCGAGCAGCATCACTTTGAATTGCCGATCATCGAACACTGCCTGCGCTTTCTGCTGGATCAGGGCCAGCCGGTTACGCGCCTCGCGCTGTTCTACACCGATCAGCCGGAGAACAGCCAGACCCGTGCACCCGACCGCTACGGTGTGCAGCTCCGTGATAAGGATACCCTCTGGTTCGCGCGTATCGCCGAACGTTACCTGCGGCAACGGTTCGATACCCGGATCGACGACATTACCCTTCTGCGCATTGAAGACGCCGCGGGACAAAGCATCAACCCCAGTCTGTACGATGAGGCCTTCGACGCCTACAAATACCTCATCGCGCGCGTCTACAGCGCCAAAACCGGGCGCTGCTACGTCCTCATGGCCGGCGGTATTCCTGCCTGCAACACGGCCCTGCAACTCCACGCCATCAGCGCGTATGGCGAAAAGTGTCGCTTTGTGTACCAGCCCGAAGGTGGCGAACCCTTCGAACTGCGCGTGGGTGAGCAACTGCTGGACACCTTCCGCCGCGCGACCGCGCTGGAGGCACTGAAACGCCGCGACTTCGCCACGGCCATCCGGAACGTCGAAGGCCTCAACGGTCCCGACCCGGCCCTCCTGCACCTGCTGCGCTACGCTCATTACCGCGAGTCATTCGATTTCGACCGCGCGCAACAGGCGCTCACCGAAGGCTTGCGCGCCGCCTCCGGCGAACTGCGCAACTTCCTCGGCACCCTCAAGCCAGACCTCGAGCGGCTGATCGAACGCACCGACACCGCGGCGCTGCTGGTGGAGATCTACGAAAACGCGCGCACGACGTTCGATAATGGCCGTTACGCCGACTTCCTCGGTCGCGTCTTTCGCTTCCAGGAGGCAGCCCTGCGCCACATCGTCGAGACACGCCTGGGCCTGGCGACCGACCTGAGCCCTGCGAAGCGGAAAGAGAGCCTCGAGCAATTCGTCCGCGAGATCGAGGCGAATCCACACCTCAAAGCCTTCCTGGATGAAGCGAAGATCAACGGACAGCCGCTGCGCTACACCGATGGCCCGAACCGTGAGGTGCTGAGGCGCCTGCTGGACTTTGCGCTCGCCGATGGCCGCAGGGCTGACGGTAGCCTCTATCTGAACAAAGCCGAGCAGGAGCATTACGGCCGGGTCCGCAGCCTGCTCAACTCCATGGACAGCCTGGCCCAACTCCGCAACCAGAGCATCATTGCCCATGGCTTTGCCGGCGTATCGCGTGAGGCGCTTAATCAGGCCTACCGTAATGAAGCGCATACCATTCTCGATAACATGCTCAACGTGTGCCAACTGATCGGCCTGACGCGCGAAGCGTCGCCATTTGATCGCATCGCCGAAATGGCCGGCGACGCATTGCGCCGCCCGGGATCGTAATCCGGCGCCTCACTGCGTCCATGATCAGCCGATAGCCAGACTCGCTCCGGCGAGCACCTTAACAACCGCATACACTACACACTACAAAGGCGCGCAGGCGTCCCTGCGGTTACCACGCAGGAGGCGCAGCGCCCGCTGCGCAGGTGGGGAACCTGCCCGGATGTAGCGTTGTTGGGGCGCACCCCCAAACCCTACACCTGAGAAGTGGGGCACCCCGGTTTCCCCGATGTTCACAGCATACCCGGCGGAGTACACCCTATGCCACTTGCCATCGTCTACACCATCAGCCCGCTGCGGGCCGGCAGCGTGCCCTCATCACTCGGGCGCGCAACCCACGCAGCCTTCCTACGCCTGATCCGCGACGCCGACGCCGATCTTGCCGGGCGTCTCCACGATGATGAAGGCGTCAAGCCCCTCACCGTCTCGAATGTCGGCGGGCTGGGCAGCGGCAGGCTCAGCGACGTGGCCCCGGATCGGCGCTACACCCTGCGGGTCACCCTGCTCAGCGAAGAGTTGGAACGCATGGCCACTGCGTGGACCCCCGAGGCCCTTGGCGAACTTGACCTCGACGGTCAGCCCTGGCGGGTGCTCGCCCGCGCCACCCGCGGCGACGAGGACCCCTGGGCCGGCGCGGCGAGCTACGAGGAACTGGCCGCGCTGCTGCTCGAACGTCCGGGCAGCCTGCCCTCGCGGTGGGATCTGAGCTTCAACTCCCCCGTTACCTTCCGGCGGCGGGGCATGAACATGCCGTTACCACTCCCGGAACTGGTCTTCGGGAGCCTGCTCGACAAATGGAACGCCTTCGCGCCCCTCGCGCTCCCCGAGGAAGTGCGTCGCTACGCCGAAGAATGCCTGGCCATCAGCCGCTACGACCTGCGAACCGTCGCCAGTCCGACCAGTGGCGGCGCGCTGCAGATCGGCGCAGTGGGGCGGTGCAGCTACATCGCCACCACCGGCGATCGCTACTGGCGGGCCGTTGTCACCACTCTGGCGCGGCTAGCCTTCTACAGCGGCGTAGGCGCGGGCGCCACCCGCGGCTTCGGCCAGGCCCGGCTGCTCGAACCTCGCTAACCGGCGCATCCGGCGCGTTCCATCCGGCAGGGATCGGCAGGACACTCGCTTCGTCATTCTCGCCACACAACACGACCATGGCAACCCTCTACCTCATCGAACAGGGCGCAATGCTCCACTGCGACGGCGAACGGATCGAAGTTCGTCGCGAGGGTGAGGTGATTGGCAGCGCGCCCCTGGTAAAGATCCACGACATCGTCGTCTTCGGCAACATCGGCCTGAGCACCCCGGCGATCAAACGCCTGCTCGAGCGCAACATTGACGTAGTGTTCCTGACCCTCGACGGCCACTACCACGGGCGGCTGGTGGGCGAAATGAGCGCCCACGTCGCCCTGCGGCAGGCCCAGTACGCTCGTACCGGCGACGCCGAGTGGAACCTCCGCCAGGCCCAGCGGATCGTCGAAGGCAAACTACGCAACCAGCGCGCCGTACTCCAGCGTTTCAGCCGGAACCGCGCAGCCGCTCCCGACGAACTGGCAACCATCATTGACGAGAGCGAACGCCACCTGCGCCGCGCAGGCCGCACCACACGGCTCCACGCCCTGCTGGGCCTCGAAGGCAGCGCCACCGCGCGGTACTTCAGCGGCGTGCGGACCCTCATCGGCCCCGAATGGCGCTTCAGCAGCCGCCAGCGCCGTCCACCGCCCGATCCGGTGAACGTTCTCCTTTCACTGGGCTACACCCTGCTGGCCCACAAAGCCCTCGGCGCGGTGCAGGCTGCCGGGTTCGATCCCTACCTCGGCATCCTCCACCAGTACGCCTACAAGCGCCCATCGCTGGCGCTCGACCTGATGGAAGAGTTCCGGCCCATCCTGGTCGACTCCCTGGTCATCCGCCTGTGCAACGACGGGCGGCTCACCCTCGACGACTTCACGCCAGGCGACGAAACCCGCCCGGTCGTCCTGAGCGACGACGGGATGCGCCGCTTCCTGGCCGCCTTCGAGGAACGTATGCGCACCGAAGCCACCCATCCTGAAGGCAGCGACAGCGGACCGGGGAAGGTCAGCTACCTGCGCTGTCTGGAACTCCAGGCGCGCCGGCTCGCGCGGGTTGTGCGTGGCGAGACCGACCTCTACGAACCCTTCAGCGTGCGCTGAGTGGCGCATCCGGCGCATACCGCGTCACCCTTGAGCGCGGCGAAGGCTCCCGGACGAGATACGGCCCCTTCAACCGCGCTCAGGGCGGCAGCCGCGCTCAGCCTGACCTATCGCGCCCCCGATGAACCACGAACATCAAGACGGTTGACCGCAATCCATTCGCGTCTGCTACACCCCATCACCGGAGCGTCAGCCATGCTCTACCTGATCAGCTACGACATCAGCATAGACAAGCGCCGAACGAAAATCGCCAGACTCCTGGAAGGTTTCGGCCAGCGGGTCCTGGAAAGCGTCTTCGAGTGTGACCTCGATCAGCGCGAGTATGCCGCCTTACGTAAGAAACTCAACCGGCGAGTACGGCCGGAAGAAGGGGATCGGCTGCGTATCTACCAGCTCTGCGCCACGTGCCACGGGCGCGTCGAAATCATCGGCGAAGGCCCGCCGGTGGAACACAGCCCTGCCGTCATTATTATCTGATGTGAACAGATTCCGCGCGCGGGAGGGAGTGGCAGGGCGCGGCCCTCTGAGGCACCAACCCGCCAGCGGAGAGGGAGTAAGAGGGCGCAGCCCTGCCGGCCCCCTCCTCAGTCGCAAGCGCCAGAAAGCAAGCTGGACGAACCGCGCGCCTTAATCTGAAGCCCCTTGACAACCCGTGGTACAGCCGCTAAGCTACATATCGAGCGCCGATACCGCGCGATCGCATCAGAAAGGCTGGAACGCCGCTTTTATCACCGCCTGCGCGCCACGGTCAGCGCCTCGAAACGGGAATTCCATGGCCCACCGCGCAAACGGCGCGCCCTGAGGCTTCAGAAAGCCTGAAGCAGAGGAAGGCTCAGAAACACCAGAATCCCCGCGAGGGGATTGAAACTTGCAACATCCCGCAGCCCGAAACCGGTAGCAATTTTTGCTCAGAAACACCAGAATCCCCGCGAGGGGATTGAAACTCGACCGGAATCCCGGCATAGCGTCCGATATGCTCAAGCTCAGAAACACCAGAATCCCCGCGAGGGGATTGAAACATGGAAATGGTTCCCCACACTGCTTCCATCTGCGTCCCCTCAGAAACACCAGAATCCCCGCGAGGGGATTGAAACCCAGCTCAGCAAAGTGAGCCGGTACCCCATAGTATCTTCGCTCAGAAACACCAGAATCCCCGCGAGGGGATTGAAACC